>CAKZLM010000065.1 GCA_937126915.1 uncultured Alphaproteobacteria bacterium | reverse complement strand
TTGCGCTGTTAGCCAAGAGAGAAAACGCGGCATCTTTTATAAACGATACTGAATTCTTATCTTTCAAGCGAATTTGAGGTTTACCACCCGACAATTACAGCTGGTCATTTAATTGTTTAAGGGTTTCTCGGGCCTCATCAACGCGTTGTTGTTTCTGCCATAAGTCAGCATAAATTCCATCTTTGCCTAAAAGGTCCTGATGGGTCCCTTGTTCCGCTAACCTGCCCTTATCCATAACAATTATTTTGTCGGCATGTTGTATCGTAGATAAGCGGTGCGCAATAATTAAAGTAGTACGGTTTTTTGACACCGTAACAAGGGCCTTTTGTATGGTTTCTTCCGTGGCGCTATCTAGCGCCGAGGTTGCTTCGTCCAAAATAAGAATCGCGGGATTTTTTAAGATTGTTCGGGCAATCGCAACACGTTGCTTTTCACCGCCTGATAGCTTGAGACCACGTTCTCCTACTTTGGTTTGATAGCCATCGGGCAATGTCATAATAAAATCATGAATATTGGCCTGTTTAGCAGCCCTAATAACGTCATTTTCGCTGCAACCTGGTGCGCCATATTCAATATTATAATGGATGCTGTCATTAAAAAGAACCGTATCTTGTGGCACAATGCCAATGGCTTGACGCAGGCTTTTTTGAGTAACAGACGCGATATCTTGTTCGTCAATGATGATGCGGCCCTTATTGGCTTCATAAAAACGATATAACAAGCGTGCAATGGTTGATTTGCCTGCACCACTTGGGCCTACAATGGCAAGAGTTTCGCCTGATCGAACTTCAAAACTCACACCATGCAAAATTTGACGCTCATCTTGATAGCCAAAGTCTACATTTTGGAACGCGATTGTCGCACCTTTAATATGAAGGTCAACAGCATCAGCCTTGTCTTGAATATCTGGGTGACGCTCCAACAGCGAGAACATTTGCTCCATATCGACCAAGCTTTGTTTTATTTCACGATAAACAAACCCAAGAAAATTCAGCGGCATAAACAACTGAATAAGTAAGGTATTTGCTAAAACAAAATCACCAATGGTTAAATCACCTGCCACATATCCCTGTGCCGCCATTAGCATAGCAATAACAAGTCCTGCATTAATGATTAAGGCTTGTAAACTGTTTAAAAGCGCCAGTGAATATTGGCTTTTAACCGCCGCTTCTTGATATTTTTTAAGGGCTTTATCATAACGCTTGGTTTCATGGTCTTCATTACCAAAATACTTTACCGTTTCAAAGTTTAGTAGGCTATCGATGGCTTTAGTGTTGGCTTCAACGTCTTCTTTATTCATGCTGCGTCTAAACTTTAAGCGCCATTCTGTTACTGAGAAGGTTAAGGTGATATAGCTGACAACAGCCACCACCAAAACACCTGCATACATAGGCCCAAATTCTGTAAAGAAAATGATCGTGACCAGCGTTAGTTCGAGAATTGTTGGCAAAATGTTGAACAACATAAACCGCAGCACAAAATCAATTGAACGAGTGCCGCGCTCAATCGCCCTGGATAAGCCACCTGTTTTACGCTCAAGATGAAAAGCAAGACTTAGGCTGTGCAAATGCTCAAATGTTTTTACGGCTAGTTTTCTTAGCGCACTTTGCGAAACAGCAATGAAAGATAAATCCCGCAATTCACCAAAAACGATGCTGCCCAAACGCCCCAAACCATAACTCATTATCAGCAAAATAGGTATATTTATCAGCTCATTATCGGGCGTTGCTAAAGCATCAACCGCGCCCTTGTAAAAAAACGGCGTATATACGGTGGCAACTTTTGCGGTGATTAAAAGCAGCATCGCAATAATCACTCTTAGCTTTAATTTGGCCTCGCCTGCTGGCCAAAGATAGGGCGCTAAGCGTTTTAATGTTTTCACATCGGCGGCTTCTTGAGTTTCGAAATTGCTACTTGGACGCATAATAATCTAACCATTTCAGAGACTAAGAATTTTTAATGAAAAATATGTTGTTTCTTCGTCAAATTTTAGTATCCCTATTAACATAAAATTTACCTGTGTTGTGGCAAATACAGATGAGATGACAACAAATAACAAAAAATTAGGTACGCTCACTATGTTGAAGGATTATTTAAACAAAGCCAATCGCTTTCTCGAAGGGGGCGAAGATATAATCCCAACAAGTTTAAATTTAACCTGGCAAGGTATGGACTTTGACATTGTTTACAAAGACTTACCGGATAATAAATCGCATTTAAATTTTAAAGCTAACCTTGGCCGCGTTCCTTTCAGCGTTGAAAATCCCGAAGCCCGCACGCAATTATATAAATTATCCAGTGTATTATTAGGGAATGGAACAGGTCGCTTAATCATCGATCCTCGTAATCATACAGTCACCTATGAAGGATGGTCTACCACGCCACGCTTCGTTAACGCCCGCGATGTGGTAATGGCAACGTCAATTGCGCTTTTAATGGAACGCAATAAATTGTATGAGATCAAGGCCTTGACGGTTCGCGACTGATTTTTGCTGGCTGTTCTATAGTTAATGAATCTGTTTTAGAAATTAATCTCGGTTGCTTCAATTTCATCAAGCGAATCTTTGGCATAAGCAACAAAAGCTTTTCGTAATGCGCTATCTTGGTCTAGATAGCTTTCAGCCACCTGTCCTGCCGCGGCTAATTGTTTAGCCCCTATTGAACGTGCCGCGCCTTTAAACTTATGAACCATGGGGCGCCATTCGTCATGGGGACTGGTTGTTAAATCAGATAATTCGGATAGATAACCGCGCGAGTTCTGAAGGAAAAAAGCCAGCATTTCTTTTGCGAAAGCTAAATCGTGACCAACCATTTCAGCCAAAAACAACTGATCTAGCACAGGTAAAGAATGATCAATAGTGAGGATATTTTCAGATGCTGACAAAATAGTTCTCCTTAAAAACTATTCATTCAAAGCATCCCTACCGGTTTTTGTCAATTCACAGACCAGCCAGCTAGATCCAATGGGCTGGCGATAACGCTTTTTAGCCCAACCATGATCGATGCAAGACTTTACGGTATCACGCGAAAACTCTTGGCCATGACGGTCAAACATTGATAATTTTCCGTCAGGTTTTTTTAAGCCATAAGAAAGGAACTTTTTCTGTGCTAAGCTTGGTTTGTTTTTAATGCCCATTGCCGCCCTCCCTCATCAAGTTGCGGTTAAAATATCACTTAGACGCGACAATATACATAATTTGAACTGTGCTACCAAGTTGAAAAATGGCAAAAATATGTGAAAAACTATAATCTCGCCTTTTTTAATGCTGATTAGGATGCTAAAAAGCTGATATAAAAGATAGTTATGAGATAAGCAGCTTGGGGTTTCCTTTTTATGAGCGATAAAAAATCAACCAACAAAAAACCATCTAAGAAAACCGATCAGGCTAGTAAGGTCACGGCTGTTACTGATGCGCCTGACGTCATGATTTTTGGATCGCGCCGTTACACACCCATGCTTATTGCCACGGTTATCACGGTTCTATGGCTTGCTATATCCCTATATTTTCTTTTTAACGATCAAACCTTAACAGGTGAAAGTCTTAGCTTTAGCCAAGTGCTTAGCTCATTAATGGGCGTAGCAGCACCTGTGATTATTGTTTGGTTGGTGGCCCTTGTGTTTCAACGCACAGAC
>CAKZLM010000064.1 GCA_937126915.1 uncultured Alphaproteobacteria bacterium | reverse complement strand
TAAGCCTCGCCTTTAAATTGCCAAACGCGGCCACGAGCCTTTTCGACAACGACTTTCATTTCCAGAACATCCCCGGGGCCTACTTTACGGCGGAACTTTACACCGTCAATGCTCATGAAAAACACCAATTTATCAGAGGCATTTTCAAGGGTCGTCATTGCCACAATACCCGCAGTTTGGGCCATGGCCTCCACCTGCAATACGCCAGGCATTACCGGTTCACCGGGAAAGTGGCCTTGGAAGAACTGTTCGTTCATGGTGACGCATTTAATACCTGTGCCTGATTCACCAGGGACCAAGTCTTTTACTTTATCCACCAACAATAAGGGATAACGATGCGGAATTAAGGTCATAATTTCTTGAATTTCAATCACACCCATGTCAGCCATGATACATCCTTTCACTTTTTGATAAAGAAAAAGGACCAGTTTTGAGGCTGGTCCTTATCTGTCAAAGATTGTTGTCCTATCAAACCTTAGTTTTGAGTAGGAGCAGCAGCTTCACCACCAGCATTCACAGATTGAATCTGGTAAGTGGTCATTTTTTGGTTCAATAGATCGATCACCTCAGTGGTAACGTCCATGCCACCAACAGAATGGTAAACAAGGGCTTTATCTAAAACCATCGTCGCACCTTTTTGGGTCATCACGTCTTGGATAATAGGACGAAGGCCACGTTGGATTTCAAGGTTGGCTTGCTGAGCAGATGCTTGCAAACGCTGGTTCAAGCTAGCAACCTCTTGCTGTGCTTGACGGCCTTTTGCTTCCCACTCTTGTGCCTTTTGTTGAAAGGCTTCTTGGGCGATGATGTTACGTTGACTTTCCAACGCTTGACGCTCTGCCTGTAAGCTGGTTTGAAGATTATTAGCGCGGGCTTCAATTGCCAAACGTTCTTTTTGAAGTTGTGCAGCAACGTCTTTAGCAACAAGAGCATCACGGGTTACACGATCAAAATCAACTGTAATAATTTTGGCGTCCACAGATTGAGCCATTGCTGGCGCTTGAGAGATAAGCAGACCAATCGCTAGAAATGCTGCAGTAAAAAGAGATGTCATTTTTTTCATAATTAAAACCTAGTACCAATGTTAAATTGCAAAAATTCAGTTCTATCAAATGGCTGTTTACTAATAACCTGAGCCATATCAATACGGAATGGACCAAATGGCGAATCCCACCCTACGCCAACACCGACAGAAATTCTAGGACTTCCGTTACTAAACACGGTGCTATTGTCAATGGGAATACCATTATCATCAAATGCTTTCAGGTCAACCCCTGCAAGTGAACCAACATCTAAGAAGGTGTGAACTTGCAGACCCATTTCAGATGCGGCGGAACCAACAGGAATTTGGAACCCTGTTGAAGCCACATAGAAAATGTTACCACCAATAGCATAATTGGTTGATGTGTCACGTGGACCTAGACCACTGGTCTGGAAACCACGCATTTGTGGGCCACCAAGGAAGAAGCGATCATTAATACGCACTTCCTGTCCTAAACCATAAACATAACCACCTTCAGCCCCTAAGTGATAGATAAAGCCAAGTGGTAGAGGTTTATAGAAATCATAATTGAAGTTTGACTTCAAATAACGAATGCTGCCGCCAATACCAGCAAAATCTTGCGAGAAGGTCATACGGGTACCACGGCTAGGATACATATAGTTATCAACCGTGTCATAGCGCAAAGTATAACCCACCAAAGAGGTAACGCTAGAGCCTTGAGAGTCGCGCAAGAACGGCGAATTAAGCGAGCTGCCAACGGTTACATCATCATTACGAATGGTGTAACGCAGACCGGTTTGAATGTATTCTGATAAAGGGAAACCAACACGGAACGACGTTCCCGTTGATACGGTGCGATAACCACTTTCACGAATATAATCAAAGTCAGAGCGGAATAAATCAATCCCACCACCAATGTTTGAGCCAAACAAATAAGGTTCGGTAAAGCTAAGATTAACGGTTTTTTGGCGCCCAGATAAAAGGGTGCTCAACCGCAATTGCTGGCCTTTACCAAACAAGTTGGTTTCAGCAATGGTAAAATTAACGAAGAAGTTATCGAGGCTAGAGAAACCGCCACCCAATTCTAACTGGCCTGTGGCTTGCTCTTCAACAGTTACATCAATAATCACACGGTCAGAACCTGAGCCTTGTACTTCTTCCAAGGTTACCTCTTTAAAGAACCCAAGACCACGTAAACGGGTTTCTGAACGTCGCACTTTCAGGGTGTTGAAGGAATCGCCCTCGGCCAAGCGGAACTCGCGACGGATAACATGATCACGGGTACGAACGTTACCGTTAAGTACGATTTTCTCAACATAGGTTTTCGGAGCTTCATTAATTTTGAAGGTGATATTTAATTCATTTTTGCCAGGCGTGCGCTCAAAATTGGCGTTTACGTCCAAGAAGGCATAACCCAAGACACCGCCAATTTGGCTCATTGATTCAATAGTGTCTTCAATGCGTTTAGCGTTGTACGTATCACCCGGAAGCATCTGAATAAAACCATGCATAAAGGCAGGGTTTAGCTCAGGAATATCACTTTCAACCTTTAATTCACCAAAGGTAAAAATCTCACCCTCTTCAACAACGAAGGTGACGAAAAAGTCTTGCTGATCTGGAGTCAATTCTGCAACCGCAGAGACGATACGGAAGTCGGCATAACCATTTTGCAAATAATATTGACGCAAAACTTCGCGGTCACCGCCCATGCGATCGGGGTCATAAGTGTCATTTGACGATAAAATTTTCCACCAGCGCGATTCTTTGGTGAACAATTCACCCCGCAAAACACGGTCAGAGAAAATCTCATTACCGATAAAGTTAATACGGCTGATTCGGCTTTTCGGGCCTTCTGAAATCTCGAAAACAAGGTTCACACGATTTTGTTCAAGCTGAATAATCTTAGGCTCAACCACCGCGGCAAAACGCCCTGACTTGCGATATAGGTCCATGATACGCTTGGTATCTTGGCGCACCCGCGCACGTGTATAAATCATACGGGGGCGAAGCTGTACTTCTTCTAGCAATTTATCGCGCTTAAGGCGGCTGTTACCTTCAAAAATAACGCGGTTAATAATCGGGTTTTCGGTCACGCGAATAAGAAGGGTGTTGCCATCACGCTCAATCACAACATCTGAAAACAAACCCGTGGCAAATAAGGTTTTCAGACTATTATCAATTTCTTCAGGATTAAAAGGATCACCGATACCGACGGTAAGATAGGTTGCAATGGTATTGGCTTCAATACGTTCGTTACCAATAACCGCAACACGCGCAATACGCAAATCAGTGGCGCCTGCCGTTGGTTGCGTCGTTTGTGCTTGCCCCTGCTGTGCTCTTACTTCGCTTGCCATATTGGCACCCATGAAAAGGGCCAATCCTAGTAAGGCAATTTTTGTCATCTTCGTGCGAATTGTCATCGCTTTCCTTATCATCTTTTATAACTTGTCAAACAGCACTCGTTTGGTAGCCATCGTCGCAATTATTTCATTTTCCCTAGCCAGACGTTTTTATGAGAACAGCCCCAATCCAGCAAGGTCGTTATAGGTCATTACAACCATTAATGACAGTAAGAAAATCATCCCTGCCAAAAACACAAACTCTTGCGCTTTGGCTGGAACCGGTTTCTTACGAATTCCCTCAATCCCATACATGACTAAATGCCCACCATCAAGCATTGGAATCGGAAAAAGGTTCACTAAACCCAAATTAATCGAAATTAATGCCATTAATTCGATAAATCTTATCATTCCAAGGGATGCTGCTTGCCCAGCAACCTGTCCAATTTTCACTGGACCACCCATATCTGTGATGGGGCGAACACCCACAATCACCTGCCCCACAGTGGTTAACATCATATCCATTGTGCGCAGGGTATTTTGTACCCCCCAAATTAAGGCATCAATAGGGCCAAGCTGTTTATTTTCGATCAAATTCGCGCGAATGATGCCCAATCGAGGTACTTTATGTACAACGCCAAAATTATCGGTGGTTTCGGCAATTTTCGGCGTAATCACGGTTTCAACAATTTCGCCACCCCGATCAAGGGTTACATTGGCTGGTTGATCCATATTCAGCATGGTTGCTGTCACCACATCTGAAAACTTCTCAATCTCTTTGCCATTAAAGGCAATGATCCGGTCACCTGATTGGAAACCAGCCTCTTCTGCAGCCGAGCCCTGAACCACTTGGTCAATAACAGGCAAGGCGTAACGCTCACCATATGCAAGGCCAAAGCCAACGAATATAGCCACAGCCAATAATAAATTAACCAAGGGACCAGCGGCAACTATCGCCGCTTTTTGCTTTAAACTTTTGAAATGAAACGATTGTTGTTTTTCAGCTTCAGTCATTTGACCCAGTGCACTGTTATCCGCATTACTGGCTGCACCGGCATCGCCAAAAAATTTAACATAGCCGCCCAATGGCACCCAACTGATCTTCCAACGGGTGCCATTTTTGTCGTACCAGCCAAAAATTTCAGGACCAAAGCCGATAGAGAACACTTCAACCTTAACCCCGTTGCGGCGGGCCACATAATAATGCCCCCATTCATGGACAAAAACCAGAACGGTAAACATGCTGATAAAACTGATTAAACTGAATAAAAAGCCCGGAGCTTCCATCATCTTCCCACTTATTGTTTCTTGTTGACCAACTCAGCGGCATATTGCCTTGCTAATGTGTCAAAATTTAGCACTTCTTTTAATCGCCCAATGGGGCCTCTGTCCAGTTTATTCAGCGTTTCTTCGACAATTTCTGGGATATCCAAGAAGCCAATACCCGATTTTAAGAAAGCCGCCACGGCTACCTCATTGGCAGCATTTAAAATAGTGGTCGCACTATCCCCTTCTTTTAGGGCTTCGCGGGCTAATTTTAATGATCTAAAACGCGTTTCATCGGGGGCTTCAAAGTCAAGGCGGGCTATTTCAGCAAAATTAAGCCGCTTAACAGGTGCCATAATGCGTTCTGGATACGCCATACTATAGGCAATGGGGGTGCGCATATCCGGCGAGCCAAGCTGCGCTAATACAGATCCATCTTCATATTCCACCATCGAATGGATAACCGATTGTGGGTGAACCAATATTTCAATTTGCTCTTCACCAACCGGGAATAAGTGAAAGGCTTCAATTAACTCAAGCCCCTTATTCATCATGGTAGCACTATCGACAGATATTTTTGCCCCCATATCCCAATTAGGATGGGCAACCGCCTGCTCAGGTGTTACGCCGCGCATCTGGTCTAAGCTAAAGGTTCTAAATGGACCGCCTGAGGCAGTTAGGTGAATTTTGTCAACATGATGGGCCTGATCAAAGTCAAACACTTGGAAAATGGCGTTATGCTCACTATCCACAGGTAAAAGCGTTGCTTTATGCTTTGTCACCTCTTCCATCACAAGGTCACCAGCACACACCAAACATTCTTTATTAGCCAAACCAACCAAAGCACCACGGCGAATAGCAGTAAGCGTTGGTCGCAATCCTGCAGCCCCAACAATGGCTGCCATAACAATGTCAGATGGGCGTTCTGCGGCTTCAACAATGGCGGCATCACCGGCCAATACCTCAACCCTGGTATCTGCAAGGGCCTCCTTGACAGATTGATAAAGCCCCTCTTTACCGATCACAACACAATGTGGATTAAATTCTTTCGCCTGCTCAATCAATAAATCAGCATTACCATAAGCGGTCAAAGCAGCCACTTGATAGCGATCAGGGTGGTGGCGTACAATGTCTAACGCATTGGTGCCAATTGACCCTGTAGATCCTAATATGGTGACTGTACGCATGATTTGTTCACTTTAAATAAGTTACATAACATATTGATAATGCTGACCAAACATTAAGGCAACAACAGGTGCAACAAAGACCAATCCATCAACCCGGTCCAAGATACCACCATGGCCTGGAATGATTGAGCCTGAATCTTTAATGTCATAATGACGCTTCAAGGCACTCTCTAACATGTCTCCAACTTGCGCCCAAACAGGCAACAGTAAGGCCGCCCAAGGGAACAATGGGATAGGTGTCAGCCATGCCCATTGCATCATTATCCATGTCACAATAACAGACAAGGTCATACCACCAAGCAATCCTGCCCAGGTCTTTTTAGGGCTAATTTTTGGCATTAATTTAGGGCCGCCAATAGTTCGACCTGCAAAATAGCCACCCACATCAGTAGCCCAAACCACAAGGAACAACCACATCACCCATGTAAAGCCAGCGGCATCACGGATATAGGCAATGGATAAAAGCGGCAGCGCCACATAAACCACACCCAATACAATCCATTTGAGTGAGCGCGTAAAGTCAGTTGTTCGCACAGCACCTGCAGTTAAAAAACCCATACCACAGAAGAAAAACAAACCACCAATAAGATTTTCAGGAACATACCAATATAGCACTAACCCAAGTGAAATAGCCGCACTACCAGCTTTGGTTGCCTTGCCAAGCTTAACTTTCACAAGGCCAAACCATTCTACCAACATCAAATAGCCACCAATGATCAACAACAAAGCTAACGCCCATCCGCCAAACCAAAGGGCAGAAACAGCAACAGGCAACATCACTAAGGCAGAAATAATGCGCACCAGAAGGTCTTTATATTTGCCTGCTTGTTGTTCCATCTCTTAAACCCCTCCAAACCGTCGTTCGCGATCGGTATATTCTTTAAATGCCTTTAGCAGCAATTCTTCACCAAATTCAGGCCAATATTCATCCAAGAAAACAAATTCGGAATAAGCAGCTTGCCACATCAAGAAATTACTTAGCCGCTGCTCACCACTGGTTCGGATAATTAAATCAGGGTCTGGCATATCATGGGTATGAAGATTTTGCTGAACAAAGTCGTCATCCAAGTCTTCAGGCTTTAACTTACCATCCAAACAAGCCTGGGCAGCCTTTTTTATCGTAGAAACAATCTCAGCACGCGCCCCATAGTTTAACGCAATGGTTAGCGTAAGCCCTGTATTATCTTTGGTTTTAGCAACCGCATCATCCATAAGGGTGCGAATATCCTTAGAGAGCGGTTCGTGATCACCAATAAAGTTCATGCGAACATTTTTCTCATGCAGGGTTGTAATTTCTTTTTTGAGATAGGTTCTAAGCAAGGTCATTAACCCGCTTACCTCTTCCTCGGGACGACGCCAATTTTCGGAAGAAAAAGCATAAAGCGTAAGATACCCAACATGAAGGCGTCCACAGGCATCAACACAACGACGCACTGCCTCCATTCCGGCCTTATGACCAGCAAGGCGCGGCAAAAATCTCTTTTTAGCCCAGCGCCCATTGCCATCCATAATTACACCAACATGACGGGGGATATTTATATCTTGTAACGTCAAGGAGACTCACCACACAGAAAAAATGCAGGCATCAAACCTGCATAATTTCTTCTTCTTTGTGTTTCAGCATATCATCAATTTGACCAATATATTTATCCGTCAAACCTTGAATCTCATCGGTCCACATATGCTGTTCGTCTTCACTTAGGTCGCTAGATTTCTTAACCTTTTCAATACCATCACGACGCACATTGCGCACAGAAATACGCGCTTGCTCGGCATATTTACCTGCAACCTTACCAAGTTCCTTGCGACGCTCTTCGTTCAACTCAGGAATGGTGATGCGGATTACAGCACCTTCTGCCATTGGGTTTAGGCCAAGACCTGAATTGCGAATGGCCTTTTCAACCGCCGCCGCATTGTTGGCATCCCAAACAGAAACCGATAACATGCGTGGTTCAGGTACAGAAACGGTACCAACCTGATTAATCGGCATTTGAGAACCATAAACGTCAACCATCACCGGCTCTAACAAGGCGGCAGAAGCACGGCCCGATCTAAGACCGCCCATTTCGGTTTTTAAATTATCAACAGCACCAGACATACGGCGCTCGATATCTTTCATATCAGGTTCGCTCATTCCTCTTATCCTTCTTCAACAATTGTACAGGTGCCCTCACCGCCTAAAATACCAGCGAATGATCCCGGCGTGTGTATGGAAAAGACCACAATTGGGATATCATTTTCACGGCAAACTGAAATGGCGGAAGCATCCATTACTTTCAAATCTTTTTGCAAAACTTCTAAATGCGTCAAACGCTCAAAACGCGTTGCATCAGGGTCTTTCTTAGGGTCTGCGGTATAAACACCATCAACCTGGGTCCCTTTTAATAAGGCATCACAGCCCATTTCTGCGGCACGTAAAGCAGCAGCGGTGTCAGTTGTAAAAAACGGATTACCAGTTCCAGCGCCAAAAATAACCACACGTCCTTTTTCAAGGTGACGCATAGCACGACGGCGAATATAGGGTTCACAAACCGCATCCATTGGGATGGCTGATTGCACACGGGTATCAACACCAATAGTTTCAAGAGCGTTTTGAATGGAAATGGCATTCATCACCGTTGCCAGCATACCCATATAGTCAGCCGAGGCGCGATCCATACCCTGTGATGCGCCAGATAGGCCACGGAAAATATTTCCTGCTCCAACAACAACACAAACTTCAACACCCAAGTCGACAACAGCTTTAATTTCATTAGAAATTCGAGAAACTGTGGTTTGGTCAATACCAAACTCACCATCCCCCATAAGGGCTTCACCGCTTAATTTTAGCAAAACCCGTTTAAATTTTGTCACATCCGTTTTCACGAAAGCTGCCCCTTAATTTTAAACTGTTTCAAGTTAGCCAGAGATTAGCCCGAACTGTTCTGAAACGCTAGGGTTAAATAACCCAAACAACCAATAAAAATAAAAAAGGCTGGGTGCTAAAACACCCAGCCTTTCATTTTTTAAGGTAAAAAGAATTAACCGTTAACGGCTTGAGCAACTTCTGCAGCGAAATCACTTTCTTCTTTTTCAATACCTTCGCCTAATTGGAAACGAGCATAGCCGGTCAACTTAACGTCAGTGCCTAACTCTTTTGCCAAATCAGCAACAACTTTTTCAATTGAACGCTCGCCATCGATAACGAAAGTTTGCTTCAAAAGAACAACTTGCTCAAAGTATTTGCGCATACGGCCAACCATCATTTTCTCAACGATTTCAGCGGGCTTACCAGAAGCCAATGCTTGATCTTTAAAGATAGCTTCCTCACGAGCAACAACTTCTTGATCAATGTCAGCTTCGGTTAGACCCAAAGGAGAAGCAGCAGCAACGTGCATCGCAATTTGCTTGCCCAAAGCTTCCAACTTCGCTTTATCACCAGTTGATTCTAGAGCAACCAAAACGCCGATTTTACCAACGTTTTCAGCAGCAGCATTGTGAACGTAAGGAGCAACAACACCGTCAGTAACGCTTAGGCATTCCATACGACGAACGCTTTGGTTCTCACCAATTGTTGCAATGTTGTGTGTCAATTGCTCAGCAACTGTACGGTCAGTGTTAGGGTAACCAGCAGCCAAAACAGCGTCTTGGTCGCCTTCGTTAGCCAAAGCCAACTCAGCAACGTTACGAACGAAGTCTTGGAACAATTCGTTACGCGCAACGAAGTCAGTTTCAGAGTTAATCTCTGCAACAGCACCAGCGGTACCGCCAGCAGCAACGCCAACTAGACCGTCAGCAGCAACACGAGATGATTTCTTCTCTGCAGCAGACAAACCTTTTTTACGCAACCAATCAACCGCAGCGTCTAGGTCACCATCAGTGTCGCTTAACGCTTTTTTACAGTCCATCATGCCAGCGCCAGTTTTCTCGCGCAATTCTTTAACTAAAGCAGCAGTAATTTGTGCCATAATAATTTCCTATCAAGTTAAAATCGATAAAATCAAACCGCGTTATTCAGCAGCTTTTTCTTCGGTTTCTTCTTCAGCTTTCGCTTCCTCAGCAGGAGCTTCTTCAGCAGCAGGAGCCGCAGCAGCTTCTTCAGCAGGAACTTCTTCAGAAGCACCAACATCAACGCCGCGATCAGCCAATTCTTGCTGAATACCATCTAGAACTGAGCTAGCAACCATGTCGCAGTAATATTTAATAGCGCGAGTTGCATCGTCGTTACCAGGAATTGGGAAATCAATACCGCGAGGATCACAGTTAGTATCCAAAACAGCAACAACAGGAATACCCAATTTCTTGGCTTCTTGAATGGCAATAGTTTCGCGGTTAGTGTCAACAACGAAAATAACGTCAGGGCGACCGCCCATGTCACGAATACCACCCAAAGACAATTCTAGCTTGTCACGAAGGCGAGTCATTTGAAGAGTTTCTTTTTTGGTCAAACCAGTAACTTCTGCGCCCAACTGCTCGTCCAAATCTTTTAGACGTTTGATTGATTCAGAAATGGTTTTCCAGTTGGTCAACATACCACCCAACCAACGGTGATTTACATAATATTGACCACAACGTTTAGCAGCTTCAGCAATAGTGCCAGAAGCTTGACGCTTAGTACCAACGAACAATACGCGACCACCGCCAGAAACGATGTCACGAATTTGTGTCAATGCACGGTGAAGTGCAGGAACAGTTTGGCTAAGGTCAACGATGTGAACATTGTTACGGGCACCATAAATGAAAGGCGCCATGCGTGGGTTCCAACGGTGTTTTTGGTGACCAAAGTGTACGCCTGCTTCTAACAGCTGACGCATGGAAATCTCAGGAAGAGCCATGTCTAATTCTCCTATCCGGTTCATCCTCCACAGGGCGTGTATCTGATATCAGACACCGGTGGGCCAAAGGAATTTGCCTTATGGACTTTGCCCTGTGTGTGTTTACAATGGCGGGTGCTTACCCCGCTTTTAGTGAAAGAGCAAGAAAAAAAAGCCAAAAGCCTAATAAAATAACGCTTTTCCCCGTATTTTTATGAATCAGTCATCGACTAGCACGTAATTGTATTATTCTTGCGTGAATTTTATTGAGGGAAAATACCTTAATGACCAATAATAAGATCATCACGCGGAAACTCGGTAACACCATACCCCGCTTCTTCAGGGATACGCGCCCAAATCGAACCATCTCGTTTATAAACCTCTGGTAAAACAGGAACAACAGGGTGATCATGGGCAAAGGCCAACGCCTCTTCCACCTTTGAAAACCGTGCTATCAATTCAATATTTAGGCGGGTTGGAAACATCATGGTGGTCTTCCCAACACTCAAATTAGCTAGAGCCTCTTCGGCAGTTTGCCAATAAAGCCGCACAACTTCATTAGGGCTAACCAATTGCTCAGTTTGGCTACCCTCATAAGGAAAAAGATAAAAATGAGTGCTAAAGCGCTTTGGCATCACAATGGGGGTTATCCAATGCGCCATATAAGCCATATGCTCAAGATTTTGTTGCGCGATGCTTAATGCTGTTTCCTCCTCTAGCTCTCGCAAGGCAGCAATACGACACGCGGCATCCTCTATATCATCAAGCGGGTTATTTTGTTGGACAATTGCTTCAGCAGCCTTAAAATCAGCTTTATCGACCTTGCCCCCTGGAAAAACGACATTTCCAGCAGCAAAGCTCATATTGGTCGGGCGCTCGGTTAACAAAATTTCAGGCCCATTGCTGCTGTCCCGCATCAAAATAAGTGTGGCTGATAGTTTTGCTGGAGCAATCTCTTTGGGCTTCTTCATTTCAGACATTGATCTAACGCTCCTCAACCTCAGCCACTGCACGACTTGCAGTGATGGCAGATGTTAATTCTGGCGTTAATTTATAGCCGCCCGGTAAAGCAATCACCGCTTCACGGGAATTATCACCAAACGGCACATAAAGGCTCACCTTACTGCGACCACCAGATGATTTATTGAGGATATCACGCAGTGATTCAACAGGATGTGCGCCTTTGCCATTGTGGGCAATGCCGGGTTTTAGATAAATATCAAGGTCAATGGCGGTATTAGCTGCAACCTCATCAAGGGCTTGGATACCACGCACATTGATGAACAAGCTGTCATCATCATCACGTTTTTGCAATTCCAACTCACAAATTACAGGACTGCCCGTTTCAACCACTTTTTCACACACTTCCAACATATCACGGAAAACCAGCGCTTCAACACCACCATGAAGATCCGTGAGCGATAAATAAGCAAACGGCTTGTTGGTTTTCTTTGAGCGTCTAACGGAATAACCCTCAACTGCACCAGCAACACGAACCGTGTTAGGTTTGGGGGCGCCACGGCCTTTTTTACCTTTGCCCCATTGCTGCTTCTGGCCTTCTTTGCTGCTCCAATATTTGGGATTATTCAACGCCTCAGGAATAGGAACAACTTGGCGTTTAGTCAGAATTTTTTCGTAAATCTCTAGGGGATGGCTGGAAAGATAAAACCCAATCGCCTTTTTTTCATAGGCCAATAAATCACTTTGCGACCAATCATCAACATCGGGCATTTGTGGTTTTTGAATGCCGCCACCGTCACCGCCGAACAGGCTTTCTTGAGCACTTTCTCTCTCACGAGTCATGTCTTGGGCGTGGCGCATAATCACTTCTACTGCTTCATATGCCTGTGCCCTGCTCTCTGCCAAGGTGTCAAAGGCCCCTGCCGCCGATAAATTTTCAAGCAAGCGCTTATTAACCACCTTGACATCAATACGTTCAGCAAAATCTATGAGCGATTTATAAAGCCCATTGGCCTCACGTTCTGCAACAATGCTGGCCATCGCCTTTTCACCCACAGATTTAATTGCCGCTAAGGCATAACGCACTGATAATCCTTGTTGGCGGTTATCTTCTGTGGGTTTTAGTTTTTCATCACGCTCAACCTTAAACACCACGTTTGATTCATTAACATCAGGCGTTAACAGGTCAATCTTCATGGCCTGTAATTCTTTTTTGAAAAACGCTAATTTATCCGTGTTATTCAAATCCAACGACATAATTGCGGCCATAAACTCAACTGGGTAATTAGCCTTCAAATAAGCCGTGTGGTAGGAAACTAGAGCATAAGCAGCGGCGTGTGACTTGTTAAAGCCATAACTGGCAAATTTCTGCACACGGTCAAAAATATCCCCTGCCACAGCCGGATCAACGCCTTTTTCCTCAGCACCCTTGGTAAAGATATCACGCTGCGCTTCCATTTCAGCGGCAATTTTCTTACCCATGGCACGGCGTAATAAATCTGCACCGCCAAGGCTATATCCCGCCAAGATCTGAGCAATTTGCATAACCTGCTCTTGATAGATCATCACACCATAAGTCTCTTTCAATATGGGCTCTAACCAAGGGTGCAGATAATCAGGCTCTTCAAGGCCATGCTTACGGTTAATGTATGTTGGGATCATGTCCATCGGACCGGGGCGATACAGCGCCACCACCGCGATAATATCTTCAAACTGGTTAGGCTTAAGCCCCTTTAGAACCTGACGCATGCCAGCACTTTCCAGCTGGAAAACACCAGCGGTATCACCAGCTGATAACATCTCGAAGGTGCGTGGATCATCCAACGGTACTTTTTCCATGTCCAAATGGATGCCGCGTTCAGCCACAAAATCCACGGCTTTTTGAATAACGGTAAGGGTCTTTAACCCCAAAAAGTCAAACTTTACGAGGCCTGCTTGCTCAACCCATTTCATGTTAAACTGGGTTACAGGCATGTCTGAGCGCGGATCGCGGTATAGCGGCACCAACTTATCAAGGCGCCTGTCGCCAATCACCACACCCGCCGCGTGGGTTGAGGCATGGCGGAATAAACCTTCCAGCTTTAAGGCGCGATCAATAACTTGGCCTGTTAACTCGTCATTCTCGCGTTCCCACTTTAATTTTGGTTCTTGTTCCAGCGCATCAGCCAGTGATACCTGATTAGCCGCATCACCGGGAATAAGCTTACAAAGTTTATCCGTGGCGTTATAAGACATTTGCATAACCCGGCCAACATCACGCAACACAGCCCGCGCTTGTAGTTTACCAAAGGTGATGATTTGCGCCACTTGATCATGACCATATTTTTCCTGCACATAACGAATGGTGCGATCACGCTTTTCCTGACAAAAATCGATATCAAAGTCAGGCATGGAAACACGTTCAGGGTTCAAGAAACGCTCAAATAGTAAGCCAAAACGCAACGGGTCCAGATCTGTAATTTTCAAAACCCATGCCACCACTGAGCCCGCACCAGAACCACGGCCTGGCCCTACAGGAATATCATTATCTTTTGACCATTGAATAAAGTCAGCAACGATTAGAAAGTATCCAGGGAAACCCATTTGATTGATAATGCCTAACTCATAAGTTAGGCGGTCATCATATTCCTTTCTGACCTCTGCGCGCTTAGCCTCATCCATCTCATCAGTAAAGACATGCGCTTCTAAGCGTTCTTCTAATCCCTTTTCCGCTTCTAGGCGCAACATCTCAGCCTCAGAAATATCACTTCCTGCGGCAAAGTTTGGCAAAATGGGGTCAATTTTCTCGACACCAAAGCCACAACGCCTTGCAATATTCACTGAGTTTTCAATAGCCTCTGGAAGGTCTTTAAACAACTCAACCATTTCTGCCGCAGTTTTAAAATTGTGATTGCGGGTTAGCTTACGGCGGTCTTCTTCCATCACATAACGGCCCGATGCAATGCAAAGTAGCGCATCGTGGGCCTCAAACATGGCTTCATCTTTGAAATAGACATCATTGGTGGCAACGATAGGAATGTCTCTGTCAAAGGCTATATCAAGCAGGTCTTCTTCCACAGCCTTTTGTATATCTAATCCATGGCGATGTAATTCAATATAAAAGCGGTCCCCAAAAACGGCTTTAAAGTCCAGCGCCAACGATAGTGCATCTGCAACCTCGCCTGCCAATAAAAGACTGGATAAGGGACCATGAGTGCCGCCACTTAAAAAAATTAAGTCAGATGATAATTCTTTCAAATCATCAAGGGTGATATGCGGGTCTTCCATATCAGCCGAATCAAGGTGAGCACGGGAGACCAAAACCATCAAATTGCGGTAACCGGGATCATTTTGCGCATAAAGGCGAATTTGATCAAATTCCTGTGCCTTAACAGATCCCGGATCAACGTGCTTATATGGGTTTTTAAAAGAAAGTGTCACCCCCACAATGGGTTGAATTCCCTGCCCCTTAAGGGTTTCAGAAAACTCTAACCCCGCAAACATGTTGTTCGTATCAGACATCGCCACAGCAGGCATGCCCATTTCCTGACATAAGGCAGGCAGTGCTTTAACGTGAATAGCGCCTTCTGATAAAGAATAAGCCGTGTGAACAGCCAAATGCACAAACAATGGGTTATCAGCCATGGGCTGATCTCTCCTTAAGCAACGGTTAGGGGTTGATTACATTGCCCCTAGAATAGCACCCATTGCCGCCATGCCAAGCACAGAATTGCCTAAATGGATGAAAAATAATTTATTGCTTTTCATCTCAAAGGTATAATTGGGATAACCCGCTGTTCCATGAATAAAAACAGCCATAGCAGCGCCCATATAGGCTCCATTAAACCAACCACTTAACCCCATGGCCGGCATTAAATAGGCCATGCCTAAAGCAAGAATAAAATAAGAAATGGTGCTGCGTAACATCGCCCCCTTGCTGTTATCAGCAAGGTCTTCCGCCTTAAAGCCATTTTCATCCATCCACGCCTGCCCGAAAATAGGGCCATACCAAATACCTGCAATAACCATGTGTGCAAAGGCCGCCACAAGAATTGCTAGCCAATTTAATGATGATAAGTCAGTCATAATGCTCTCCCCTCGCATGTTTCCACACACAAAGAATAACATTATTTCACAGAGATAACAATGTGTTAGAATTAACGAGCACTTAGCTTGCCATCGGTCAAGGTAAAGCAGCGATCCATACGGTCTGCCAAATCCATATTATGGGTCGCGATCAGCGCTCCAACGCCTGTATCATGGGAAAGGCTGATCAATTCATCCATCACTATGTTGGATGTTTTCTCATCCAAATTACCTGTTGGTTCGTCAGCTAACAAAAGCGTCGGTTTATTGGCAAGAGCGCGGGCAATCGCCACCCGTTGCTGCTCACCACCGGACAGTTCCGCAGGAATATGATCCAAACGGTTTGACAAGCCCATCTTATCCAATAACAACAATCCTCGCTCTTCTGCCTTTTCCCATGTTTGGTTGGCAATGCGTTGCGGCATAATAACATTTTCAAGGGCGGTAAATTCTGGCAGCAAATGATGAAATTGATAAACAAAACCAATATGCGATAAACGCTCACGCGTGCGCGCTCCATCACGATTACTTGTAATGGCTTTACCGTTTATGCTGATCTGGCCTTTTTCAGGGCGTTCTAACAAGCCTGCAATGTGTAATAGCGTTGACTTACCCGAACCCGATTGCCCGACCAAACCAACAACCTCACCTGCCTGAACGGCAAGGGTAATGCCCTTTAAAACCTCAATCGCGGTTTCACCTTGGTAAAAGGTTTGATGAATATCTTCTATACTTAATACCGCACTCATCATTCATACCTCAAGGTTTCAACAGGGTCGATACGGCTGGCGCGCCACGATGGGTAAAGCGTAGCGATGAAGGATAAAGCAAGCGACATAGCGATCACCAACATCACCTCAGCCACGTCCATGCTGGCTGGAATTTCGGTTAAAAAGCGAATTTCAGGGTTCCATAATTCAGCCCCCGTCATGGCTTCTATCCAGCCTTGAATGGTTTGCAAGTTAGCAATGATTAAAACCCCCAACAAAAACCCTAGACCCGTACCGATGACACCCACAGATGCCCCTGCAATCATAAAAATACGCATGATGCTGCCCTGCCCTGCACCCATGGTTCGCAAAATAGCAATATCACGTGATTTTTCTTTCACCATCATGATTAAACTGGTGATCACATTAAAGGCAGCAATGATGATGATCAGCGTTAGGATTAAGAACATCACATTACGCTCAACCTCAAGCGCGGCATAAAAGGAAGCGTTTTGCATGCGCCAGTCGCTGACCACACCCTGACCACGGACAATTTCAGCCATTTGCGGGGTGATGCTATCAATTAATTCAGGGTCTTCGGTAAAAACTTCAATACCTGTAACGGTGTCACCCATTTTGAAATAGCGCTGTGCATCTTCTAACGGCAAAAACACCAAATTATTATCAAATTCATAGATACCCACCTCAAAGGTGGCAACAAGAGTAAAACCTGCCATACGAGGTGCCGTGCCAAAGGGGGTACTGGCGCCATTACCACTTAGCAAGGTAACGGTATCCCCCACTTCCAGCCCCAAACGGCGCGCAAGACGGCTGCCAAGGGCAATGCTGTTAACCAGTTCAAAATCTTCTAATGTCCCTGCGGTCACATTGTCCTTAATCATGTCGTGATTAATGAAGGTGTCAATTTCCATACCGCGAACCAAGGCACCATCATTGCGGCCATTATGCATGACCATGGCCCCCTCTTGAACAACAGGATGGCTGGTTTTTACCCCTTCTAATTGATCAATCGCAGCTTTCAGGTCTTGGTAATTTTCCAGTTTACCACCATAGCCTGAAACCCAAGCATGACCGTTGGTGCCCAACATGCGATCAACCAATTCTTCACGAAAGCCATTCATCACAGACATCACAATGATCAACACCGCAACACCCAAACAAATGCCAACCAACGAAAAGCCCGCGATGATCGAAATGAATCGATCCCCTTTGCGGGCGCGAAGATAGCGTGATGCAACATCCCATTCAAAGGCTGAAACCATGTTAAACGCATCCCCCTTGCATATTGGTGAATTGGCTTTTCTTATCCAATAAATTGATCAAGCACGGTATCCAAAGATACCTCAGACTTTTCACCGGTTGCGCGGCATTTTAATTCGGCCATTCCGTTTTTCACGCCGCGTGGTCCAATAACAATCTGCCATGGAACACCAATTAAGTCCATGTTTGAAAACTTCGATCCGGCGCGCTCATCACGGTCATCATATAAAACCTCAACACCAGCGGCTTGTAACTTGGCATAAAGGTCATCACACACACCCGTGGTTCCTTCATCACCATGGCGAAGGTTAATGATGCCCACCTTAAACGGTGCCACCGCCTCAGGCCAAATGATGCCGTCATCATCATGGCTGGCTTCAATAATAGCGCCCACCAAGCGCGACACACCAATGCCGTATGATCCCATTTGGGCAGGAATTTTCTGGCCTGTGTTATCTTGTACCAAAGCACCCATGGGGGTGGAATATTTATCCCCAAAGAAGAAAATATGACCAACTTCAATACCGCGACCATTAATCAGTTCGGCCTCAGGTACATCACAAGCAGTGGCATCATGCATTTCGTCTGTCGCGGCATATTCCGCTGTCCAACGGTCAACAAGAGGCTGTAGGTCACCGTCAAAATTAACATCGCTGGTTTCAGACATGACATCCAGATCATCAAACGATTTATGATAGAAAACTTCGCTTTCGCCCGTTGGGGCCACCACGATAAATTCATGACTTAAATCACCCCCAATAGGGCCTGTGTCAGCGCGCATTGGAATTGCCTTTAACCCCATGCGGGCAAAGGTGCGCAAATAAGCGATAAACATAGCGTTATAAGAATGGCGCGCACTAGCCTCGTCAATATCGAAAGAATAGTTATCTTTCATCAAAAACTCACGTCCACGCATCACCCCGAAACGCGGTCTAATCTCATCACGGAATTTCCATTGAATGTGAAACAGATTTAACGGCAAGTCCTTATAGGATTTAACGTTAGAGCGAAAAATATCAGTGATTAATTCTTCATTGGTTGGGCCATAAAGCATATCACGTTCGTGACGATCGGTAATACGTAACATTTCACGACCATAATCATCATAACGACCACTTTCACGCCAAAGGTCTGCCGATTGGATGGTCGGCATCAACAATTCTTGGGCACCCGCACGCACTTGTTCTTCACGAACAATTTGTTCAATTTTTTTCAACACCTGTAAACCAAGCGGTAACCATGAATAAATACCCGCACTGGATTGACGAATTAACCCAGCGCGCAACATCAATCGATGTGAGGCAATTTGTGCCTCTGCAGGGTTTTCTTTAATGGTGGGTAAAAAATAACGTGACAGCTTCATGCCGAACTTCCCAAAATTGTGTTTATATAAACTTGCTTACTCGCTTTTTTGCCAAACTAGACCCAAAAGAGCAATCACCTTTTTGCATAGAAGGAATAAGAAGTGCAAGTTCTATCGAATGTGGCTTTAATACCACAAAATAAGCAGATCGTAGATGTAAAATCAAATCCTTACGAAAAGGTTAATGACAAATGCGCGAAATGTGGCTAGAAAAAGGCTGCAAGCAGTGATCGATAGATGTTCTGCTGCATGTGGCCAAAGTTAAGGGAGGACCACATGGGGGAGAAAATGCTGTAAAGAAAATATAATTGACGCAGCATGTGAGAAAAGCGGTAAAACGCGAAAAGCAGGGCCTGAAACAGCGCCCTGCTTTTTTTATGTCCGGTGGCCAGTTTTATGATGTGTTAGCCAGCACTTAAGACTAAAAGCTGCAGCCTTTTAATCTCGATGCCCTTTAAGACAATTGAACCCAGTTATATTCAAACGCAAAATGGAACAGCAGGGTAATCACGGTTGCGCCAATGGTGGCACCGATCATTTTTTTCAGCAACATTGGTTTTACAGGGGCGCCACGTTCAGTGCCCGGTTCAATATCATCGCCCGCTTCTTCTTGAGAGCGAACCCCCACAGGCAACAGCGTGAATAAAACCATCCACCATGAAACCAAAAAAATAACGACCCCTGCCACAATATCCATGTTTAAACCTCTTCCAGTTCAACCAACGTACCGCTAAAATCTTTTGGATGTAAGAACAAAACAGGCTTGCCATGGGCTCCCGTTTTAGGCTCACCACTGCCCAAAATGCGCATACCATCTGCGACTAGTTTATCACGCGCTGCCAAAATATCATCAACTTCATAACAAACATGGTGAATACCACCCGAGGAATTTTTGTTTAAAAAGCCTTGGATCGGGCTGTTTTCGCCCAAAGGCAGCAACAATTCGATTTTGGTGTTAGGCAAATTGACAAAAACCGTGGTTACTCCATGATCAGGAAGATCAATCGGGTCTGATACATCAGCACCAAGGGTATCGCGGTATTGCGCCACAGCAGCCTCTAGGTCAGGTACAGCAATGGCTACATGGTTTAAACGTCCAATCATGGATTTACTCTCCGTCAATTCTTTGTAAATGAACAATCACTTGAGCATTTTTACGGGTGGTTTCCCGAATTAGTTTTCTAACCTTTATACGAATGCTCTCGGATAAGGCATAATCTTGCTTTAGTTGGTTTCGTGTTGCACGCTCTAGCACACGATCAATAATATCAAGAATTAAATCAAATAAATCATCATCATGATGCCAGCCCGGAATACCATGGATCGACACAATCGGGTCACTGACCAAATCGCCACGCTTATTCATTGCAAGCGATATCATAGCGATACCATTGTGCTGAAGGCGGCGGCGTTCATTAATTGATGGTCCATCTGCCTGCACCAAACGACTGCCATCAAGGGCAAGCAGGCCAATTGGTGCTTCACCAACAACTTCGGCCCCTTTCTCGTAACTTAGGCGAATAATTTGACCATTGCGCGGCGCATGGGCATGCTTAACCCCGCTATCAAGGGCAAAGGCCTTGTGGCGTTCAAGGTGGCGGGCTTCGCCGTGAACAGGAATGGCAATATGTGGTCTAATCCAATCATACATATCCGCCAGTTCAGGCTGGCCCGGATGACCAGACACATGCACAAAGGCATCTTTTTCCGTTATTACCTTTAGACCCTGATCGACCATTTGATTGATCAATCGACCAATGGTTAACTCATTCCCCGGAATGATTTTTGATGATAAAATCACCGTATCATTGGGCGAAAGCGAGGCAAAGTGAAAATCATCATTGACCAAGCGGCTAAGGGCGGCGCGGCTTTCACCTTGGCAGCCAGTGCAAATGATCATCAATTTGTCTTTGGGGATATTATCAATATCATCTTCATGAATAATGGGCGGGAAGTCTTCTAAATAGCCCGTGGCTTTTGCGGCTTTTGATATGCGGTCCATTGAGCGCCCCAAAAGTGCCACATGGCGACCGCAGGCCTTAGCCACCTCGCCCAATGTTTCTAACCGCGCCACGTTGGATGCAAATGTGGAAGCAACAACCCGTCCCTTTTGCTCTGCCACCAAGCCGATCAGATTATCACGCACCTCCCCTTCAGAACCAGAAACATTAGGGTTAAAGACATTGGTCGAGTCGCCAACCATCGCCAAAACGCCTTGCTGGCCTAACTTTGCCAATTCATGGCCCGGCGTAGGTTCACCAATTAACGGACGATCATCCAACTTCCAGTCACCCGTGTGGAATAAAACACCGTGCTTGGTGTCAATTTTAACGGCGTTGCCCTCAGCAATGGAATGAGCCAACGGCACCCATGAAACCTTAAAGGCAGGCAGGTCAACTGTTCCGCCCATAGGAATAACATGCAAATCAGCTTGTTCTAACAGCCCCTGCTCGGCTAATTTTTCTTTAACCAACTCCATCGTAAATGGGGTCGCATAAATAGGCGCACGTAGAGAAGGCCACAATTGTGCAACGGCACCAATATGATCTTCATGACCGTGGGTTAGGATAATTCCCACCAATTTGTCACGGCGCTGTTCAATAAAGCTTGGATCGGGGTACAACAGGTCAATGCCTGGGTAATAGTCATTGGCAAAGGTCATACCCAAATCGACCATCAACCATTTACCTTCACTACAGTAAAGGTTTAAGTTCATACCAATTTCGCCAGAACCACCTAGGGGACAAAACAATAGATCATTGTTTTCATTATATTTTTTCATTTAGTTTTTTTATCTTTCTATGACTTATTCATTTGCCAAATGGCTTTTAATCCCAGCACCGTTAATTCTGGTTCAACATGATTAATGATGTTAGCCTTTTTGGCAATAACCGAAGACAAGCCCCCAGTGGCAATGACCGGCATTTCTCCATGTTCCGCCTTTAACCGCTGAACCAAGCCTTCGATCATGGCGATATAGCCCCAATAAATACCTGAAGACATAGCTTCAACCGTTGACTTGCCAATAATGGTTTTATGTTTCGGCTCTTCAATAGAAATCATCGGTAACTTGGCAGACGCATCATACAGTGCCTTTAAGGATAAATTAATACCAGGGCAAATAATTCCACCCAAATAAGCGCCTTCATCACTCATAACATCGAGGGTAGTGGCGGTGCCAAAATCAAGAATAATCGCCGCCTTTTGATATTTCTCATAGGCTGCTACAACATTAACCAAGCGATCAGCACCCACTTCTGACGGGTTGTGTACCAAAATATCAATACCTAATTTGGTTTTCATGTCACCAACCCACAGCGGGGTTTGTTTGAGATACTTTTGACACAAATCTTCTAATGCACGATTGGTGGCGGGCACCACGCTGGAAATAATCACACCATCAATTTCATTCTGATCAACATTTTCAAGACCCAATAACTCACTTAACCAAACGCCATATTCATCGGCTGTTCTTCGGTCATTGGTAGAAATGCGCCATTGGTGACGGATCTGTTGTTGATCAACAATCGCAAAAACCAAATTGGTATTACCAACATCAATGGCTAAAAGCATGTCTTGTCCCTTGTTATGATGTTGCGGTGGTTATAGGGCTTATAAATTAAAAAACACATCACCAGCATAAATAATTTCTTGGTTGCCATCGGGCTTTTTCAACACAAGGCCACCATCATCAGACAAATCTTCAAAAACACCTTCAACTGAACCAGACGGCAGGTTAACAGTAATGGTTTTACCAACGCCGTAAGCCTCAGCCATCCATAAGCGCTTAACGGAAGCAAAACCATAGGCTTGCCAAAATTTATAGAAAAATTCAAAGGCCTCAGCCATGCGAACAAAAACATCCGACGGCAAATATTTGAACCCACCAATACGTTGCAGATCATTAGTTGGATAGTTAACATCATCAGGGTGATGCGCCACATTAACCCCTACCCCCACAATAATCGACGGGTTTTCAGGATTACCGACAGCTTCAAGTAAAATTCCCGCAACCTTTTTCCCATCGATTAAAACATCATTGGGCCATTTCACATTAATTTCCTGCATACCAATGCCTGAGAGGTTTTTAATGGCATCAGAAACCGCAAGGCTGGTAATGAAACTTAATTCCGCGGCCTTTTGTGCTCGCACATTGGGACAAACCAAAAGGCTGGCAAACATATTACCTTCCTGTGATACCCATTCACGACCACGACGACCATGCCCCGCAGATTGAGAAAGCGCGACAAACCACGTCGGGTCAGTCGCGCCATTTTTTTCATAATGTCGTTTTGCTTCTTCATTCGTACTATCCACTGTTTCCAACAGTTTAACGTCATACCCTTTCGGCACAAAAAAATCAGAAGCCAACATTTATTTCACTCTTATCCTACTAATGATGCTGCTGCCCATCCTGCCCATGCTAAAATTGGCGATGCAACAATCCAGAAAACTGGGCTGTTAAACACAGCAGAAACCGTCAAAACCATACTAGCAGCACGGCCATCAGTTTCAACAAAATCTAGTTTAGGATCGTCCATAAACATCACTTTTACAATGCGGAGATAATAAACCGCACCAACAACACTGGTAACCACACCAATAACAGCAAGGGTAATTAGGCCAGCATCAACAGCTGCCATAAAGACATAAAGCTTACCCATAAAGCCTGCCATTGGTGGAATACCTGCCAATGAGAACATAAAAATGCCCATGCAAATGGCCAACCCTGGACGGGTTTTCATCAATCCAGCCAGATCAGCAATTTCTTCAGTGATACCGTCTTTGTGGCGTAGGTTTAAAATCACCGCAAAAGCACCCAATGACATGGTTAGGTAAATTGCTAGATAAACCAACACACCTTGTACACCTTCAGACGTGCCAGCAGCCACACCCAATAAGGCATAACCCACATGACCGATAGAGCTGTATGCCATCAATCGTTTTAGATTGGTTTGCATCAAGGCTACAAACGCACCGATAAACATGGATAAAACAGACATTAAGATCACAATTTGGCGCCATTCATCACCCAAAGATGGGAAAGAATCAAACAGCACACGCATCAACAAGGCAAAGGCCGCCACCTTTGGTGCCGCAGCAAAAAAGGCCGACACAGGCGTTGGCGCACCTTCATAAACATCAGGTGTCCACATGTGGAACGGAACAGCGCTGATCTTGAAGGACAAACCAGCCAAAACAAATACCAAACCAATCACCAGGCCGATAGGCGCATCGCCCTCGCCCAAAGTGGCAACCACGCTGTATTCAATGTTGCCAGAGAACCCGTAAATCAACGAAATACCATAAAGCAACGTACCAGACGACAGGGCACCTAGAACGAAGTATTTCAAGCCAGCCTCGGTAGAACGGGCACGATCACGCGAAAACGCTGCCAAGACATAGAGGCTTAGAGATTGCAACTCAAGTCCCATATATAGGCTTAGGAAGTCGTTTGAGCTAACCATCATCAACATGCCCAATGTGGCAAGCAATACCATGGCTGGAAACTCAAATCGGTTTAGGTGGTGCATGGTCATAAACGGGCGAGCAACCATCAAGGTTGCTGCGGCACCCACAAGGATCAACACTTTAATGAAAGAGGCAAATGGATCCATGATGAACATGCCGTTCATGGTCACAACAGTTTGGTCACCATCGGTCACCATAACAACCGCTACCAAAGCGCCCAAAAGCGTTGCAATGCTGAGGGTAGAAACAACACCCGTTGTGTCGCTGTCACGTTTGATAACACCCAGCATCAACCAAGCCATGGCACCCAAGGCCAAAATAATCTCAGGCAGAACCGGAATTAAATTAGGTACAGATGTCATGTTCATACTTACTCTCCTGCACCAACAGATTGGGCATGCTGCTCAACCCGTGAATTAAATCGTTCGATTAAGTTTTCCACAGAAACTTCCATGCTGTTTAAGAAGGTTGGCGGATAAACACCCATCCAGAACACCATCACAACCAAAGGTGCAAACATGAGGCGCTCACGAGGGTCCATGTCTTTCATCTTAGCTGTATCGTCTTTATCCAATTCACCAAACACAATGCGGCGGTATAGGTAAAGCATGTAGGCTGCACCAAGGATCACACCTGAAAGGGCAATGAAAGCAACTGTGCTGGATGCTTCATAAACACCCACGAAAACCAAAAACTCACCAACGAAACCGGATGTACCTGGCAAACCAACAGACGCCAACATCATGATCATGAAAACACGGGCATAAAGCGGCATATTGTTAACCAAGCCGCCATAACGCGATATTTCACGTGTGTGTAAGCGGTCATAAACAACCCCGACACACAAGAATAAGGCACCTGATACGATACCATGGCTAAGCATTTGGTAGATCGCACCTTCAATACCTTGAACGTTAAAAGCGAAAATACCGATGGTCACAAAGCCCATATGCGCCACAGATGAATAAGCGATAAGCTTTTTCATATCTTCCTGAGCCAAAGCAATAAGCGATGTGTAAACGACGGCGATTAGGCTTAAAGCAAAGATCAACCACGCCAATTCATGGCTGGCGATGGGGAACATCGGCAAGCTAAAGCGTAGGAAGCCATAACCACCCATTTTCAACAACACACCTGCCAAGATAACCGAACCAGCGGTTGGGGCCTCAACGTGAGCATCTGGCAACCATGTGTGAACAGGCCACATTGGCATTTTCACCGCAAAAGATGCAAAGAAAGCCAACCACAACCATGTTTGAACATCGGCATTGAAATAATAGGTCATCAATTCAGGAATGCTAGACGTATCCGCCACATTGTACATGTACAATACAGCCACCAACATCAACACTGACCCTAACAAGGTGTATAGGAACAATTTATAGCTGGCGTAAATACGACGTGGACCACCCCAAATACCAATGATCAAGAACATTGGGATCAAGACCGCTTCAAAGAAGATATAGAATAAGAAGATATCCAAGGAAACGAACACACCAATCATCAGTGTTTCAAGCACCAAGAATGCCACCATATATTCTTTAACGCGCTTTTCAACGCTGTTCCAGCTGGCCACAATACAGAAAGGCATGATGAAGGTGGTCAAAATAACAAATAAGACCGAGATACCATCAACCCCCAAATGATAAGCAATGTTATTGCCAATCCATGGCATATGCTCAACAAATTGGAAGTCAGCGGTGGTTTCATCAAAACCAGCCCACAAGGCCAGACTAACAACGAAGTTAACAATGGTCACAAAGAACGCCACCAAACGGGCATTGCGCTTGCCAATTTCACTGTCATTGGGTTGGAATAAAATGAACAAAGCCCCGATTAGAGGAATGATCAATAGCCAACTTAACAAAGGCATTTCACTCATCGCCATGACTTAGTGTCCCCCTTGTGTGGTAATAAAGAAATAAGTAACGATAAAGGCAACACCGATCACCATGGCAAAGGCATAGTGATAGATCAGGCCTGTTTGAAGGGTGCGTACTTTGGCAGCAATGCGCATTACCATGGCAGAAACCCCATCAGGACCAAAGCCATCAATCAAAGCGCCATCGCCTTTTTTCCAGAACACACGACCCAGCCAGAAACAAGGGCGCACAAAGATGAAGTGATACAATTCATCAAAGTACCATTTGTTCAATAAGAAGTTATATAACCCTTTGTGGTTTTTAGCCATTTCAGATGGTAAGTGCGGCTTACGGATATAGAAAAGGTAAGCAAACAAGAAACCAACAATCATCGCAATCATTGGCGCGTACACAACGATGGCAGGAACCTGACGGGCCGCTTCCATAACATTGTCACCAACTAAGAAAATGGCATCTTTCCAGAAGGTTGCATAGTTATCACCAACGAAATAACCATAGAACACACCACCAGCAGCCAAAGCTCCAACAGCCAAGATGATCAATGGAATGGTCATCACAGGTGGACTTTCATGCACATGATCTTGCACTTCTTGTGAAGCACGGCTTTTGCCATGGAAGGTCATATGGATCAAACGCCAGCTATAGAAGCTGGTCATCAAAGCCGCAACCACACCCATAATGAAGGCATAGTTACCAGCGCCCGTTCCCGCCGCAAAGGCACTTTCAATGATCATATCTTTCGAGAAATAACCAGAAAGCATTGGGAAACCAGTAATCGCCAAGGTACCAATCATCATAATGGTATAGGTCAAAGGAATTTGTTTTCTAAGTCCACCCATATTACGCATGTCTTGCTCGTCAGAGCTGGCGTGAATAACAGAACCTGCACCTAGGAACAACATCGCCTTAAAGAATGCGTGTGTAAACAAGTGGAAGATCGCCGCGCCATAAGCCGACACACCCGCTGCAAAGAACATATAACCAAGCTGTGAACAGGTAGAATACGCAATCACGCGTTTAATGTCGTTTTGTACCAAACCAACGCTTGCCGCAAAGAAGGCCGTGGTGGCACCAACAATTGTCACCAAAGTCAAGGCATCAGGGGCAAATTCAAACATTGGCGATGTACGCACCACCAAGAACACACCGGCGGTTACCATCGTTGCTGCGTGGATCAGTGCTGATACGGGGGTTGGCCCCTCCATCGCATCAGGTAGCCATGTGTGCAGGCCAAGTTGGGCTGATTTACCCATGGCACCAACAAATAGCAACACACAGATGGTGGTCATAATGTCAAACTCAGCACCAAGGAAGCTAAAGGTTTTACCCGCCATGCCCTCAACCTGAGGGAAAATTTCTGAGAATTGAACGCTATCAAATACCAAGAAGGACGCCAATATACCTAGGGTAAAGCCAAAGTCACCGACACGGTTGACCACGAAGGCCTTAATCGCCGCGGCATTGGCAGATGGTTTTTTGTACCAGAAACCAATCAATAGGTATGAGGCAACACCAACACCTTCCCAGCCAAAGAACATTTGCACCAAATTGTCAGAGGTTACCAACATCAACATAGCGAAGGTAAACAGCGACAAATAAGCAAAGAAGCGTGGGTTGTGTGGGTCGTGGCTCATATAGCCAACAGAATAAATATGCACTAAAGACGACACGGTGTTCACCACCACCAACATAATGGCGGTTAAGGTGTCAATCTTCAAAGCCCAGTTAAAGTTTAAATCACCTGATGACACCCAAGTTGCAACGGTGACATTGTGAACATTACCGCCTAAGGCAACGTCAAAGAAAACCACCCATGATAAAAGAGCAGAAATAACCAACAAGCCTGAGGTTACAATCTGGCTAGCTTTTTTACCAATTTGATTGCCAAACAAGCCAGCGATCAAAAAGCCGATAAGGGGTAAGAAAACAATTGCTTTATACATCATAGCCCTACCCTTTCATCATGTTTACATCGTCAACCGCGATGGTTTTGCGGTTACGGAAGTAAATAACCAGAATGGCTAGACCAATTGCCGCCTCAGCAGCCGCAACGGTAAGCACAAACAGGGCAAAGATTTGACCAACCATATCATGCAGATAGCTTGAGAAAGCCACCAAGTTGATATTCACAGCCAACAACATCAATTCAATTGACATCAAAATTACAATGACGTTCTTCCGATTTAGGAAGATGCCGAAAATCCCGATGGTAAACAGGATTGCCGCAACCGTCAGATAATGTCCAAGTCCGATTTCCATAATATTCGATACCTTAGTTTGCTATCATCAGGCGCGGGTTATATGCCCTTGCCACTTTCAACACTTTTCACCTCAATTGCGTCACCTGCTGTACGCGCCAATTGCTCGCCAATGTCTTGACGTTTCACACCAGCACGACGGCGGTGAGTCAAAACGATGGCGCCAACCATGGCAACAAACAGCACCAAGCCAGCGGCCTGGAACACATAAATATAATCTGTATAGATTAACCGACCCAACGCATCGGTGTTGTTAACATCATTAACCGCAGGGGTCGCGTGCTGAACCGCCGCACCAAGGCTGGCAGGATCAAACGCACCTGATGTTACAACAAAGACCAATTCAAGGGCCAATACGATACCGATCAACGCTCCAATGGGCAGATACTGTAAAACGCCCTGACGCAACTCGGTAAAATTAATATCCAGCATCATTACCACAAACAGGAATAATACCGCCACTGCGCCCACATAAACCACCACAAGGATCATTGCTAGGAACTCAGCCCCTAACAAAACAAACAATCCGGCAGAATTAAAAAAGGCCAAAATCAGGAACAAAACCGAATGAACCGGGTTTTTTGATGAAATCACCATAAAACCAGAAAAGACGGTAATCCCTGCAAACAGATAGAATGCTAATGCTTCAATCATGATGCTCTCTTTCTCCGTTCCCTTTTGTGCCTAGCGATAAGGCGCATCTGCTGCAATATTTTGCGCGATTTCACGTTCCCAACGCGCGCCATTTTCCAACAGTTTCTCTTTGTTATACATCAACTCTTCCCGTGTTTCGGTGGCAAACTCAAAGTTTGGCCCCTCAACAATGGCGTCCACCGGGCACGCTTCTTGACAAAAACCACAATAAATACATTTGGTCATGTCAATGTCGTAACGTGTGGTGCGGCGGCTGCCATCTTCACGCGGTTCTGCCTCAATAGTGATGGCTTGTGCAGGGCAAATCGCCTCACACAATTTACACGCAATGCAACGCTCTTCCCCATTAGGATAACGACGTAGTGCATGCTCACCTCTAAAGCGTGGGCTTAACGGACCTTTTTCATAAGGGTAGTTAAGCGTGGCTTTCGGGCGGAAGAAATATTTCAACGTCAGCCACATGCCCGCTAGAAATTCTAGCAACAGAAGGCTTTTCGCAGATCTTATCAAACCAGTCATAGTGATATTCCCCTATCCACCCTTAGAATAAATAGACTTTGATGCCTGAGTAAATCACCACAGCAGCCAATGACAATGGTAAGAACACTTTCCAACCAAGACGCATCAACTGGTCATAGCGATAACGCGGCACTGTTGCTTTAACCCAAGCAAACACGAAGAAGAAGAAGGCGATTTTGATAAACATCCATGCCCAACCCGGAATAAACTCCAAGAACGGGAATGGTGCATACCAACCACCCAAGAATAGAATGCTCATCAAAGCACACATCAACAAGATGTTGGCATATTCACCTAGGAAAAACAGCGCAAACGCCATTGATGAATATTCAACCTGATAACCTGCAACCAATTCTGCCTCTGCCTCTGGTAAATCAAAAGGCGGACGGTTGGTTTCAGCCAAGGCGCTGATCAAAAAGATCACAAACATTGGCAAGTGTGACAACACGAACCAATTTTGAATGCCACCAGCTTGTGCCTCAACCACATCAGTCAGGTTTAGCGAGCCAACCCACACCAACACGGTTACCAAGACAAAACCAATGGATACCTCGTAAGACACCATTTGTGCCGCAGAACGAAGCGACCCTAAGAAGGCATAGCGAGAATTTGACGCCCACCCTGACATGATAATGCCGTAAACACCCAAAGATGAAATGGCAAAAATGTATAAAACACCTACGTTAATGTCAGACAGCACCATTTTGGCATCGAACGGAATAACCGCCCAACCAATAAGGGCTAGAATGAAGGTCAACATAGGCGCTAGGATGAAGATGCCTTTGTTTGCTTGTGATGGTACAATTGTTTCTTTTAAGAATAATTTCAAGCCATCTGCGAACGATTGCAGTAAACCAAACGGGCCAACCACGTTTGGACCACGGCGCATTTGCATCGCTGCCCAAATTTTACGGTCAAAATACACCGAGAAAGCAACCGCGATCAACAATGGCAACACAATTGCCAAGATCAGCATCACAATCCAAACTGGTGTGTGCAAAATTTCCGGAAGCCAACCAGCAAACAGAAATTCAAAGACTGAATAAAACCAACTATCCATTTGTTCCCGTAGCCTCCTCGATGATGCCGTTGCGGGCATTTTCACAATCCGCTAAAATTTTTGATGCGCGGGCAATTGGGTTGCTGCGATAATAATTATCACCGCCCACACTCAATGCTTCACCTGCAATCTTAGCTTTACGGCCAAATTTATTCCACTCAGCCGTTGGCGCAACATCCAACGTCATCACATGCGGACAAACATCAGCCATATGTTTGCGAAGTTCATTTAAATCATTATAAGGCAAGGCATTGCCGATCACCTCAGAAAAGGCGCGGAAAATGCTCCAGTCTTCGCGGGCAGCACCCGGTGCGAACACTGCCTTAGCAGAGCGCTGAACACGCCCTTCCATATTAATGTAGGTGCCTGACTTTTCTGAATAAGCAGAGCCCGGCAACACAACATCAGCACTTGCCGCACCTGCATCACCATGGCTGCCGATATAAATCTTGAAAGACTTATTAAAGGCCGACAAATCAGTGTCATCCTCACCAAGGTTAAAGAACACTTTAATGTTCGCTGCATCATCACGAAGTGCCGCCATGTTACCCTCAACAGTGAGTCCCAAATCAAGAGCACCCACTTGGCTTGCGGCAGAATGAAGGACGTTAAAGCCGTTCCAACCGTCAGCGATCAAACCATAAGTATCAGCAATGTCACGGGCATGGGCCAAAATCGCCTTACCAGATTTATGTCGCAGCGCACCCTCACCTAAAATAAGCATTGGTTTCTTAGCTTTTTTCAGCGCCTTAGCAGCATCATGATCACCAGAAAGAATACTTTCAAGCACTTTAGGATCATCCCCTAACTCATTAACACTAAAGGTTAAATCAAGTTCAGGGCCAACATTAGCGACAGCCAAGCCATTTTCAACAACCGCTTTACGCAAACGGCTGTTTACCAAGGTTGCCTCTAAACGTGGGTTGGCACCAATGATCAAGCAATAGTCAGCCTGCTCAATGCCTTCAATGGTGGTATTGAACAAATAGCTTGCCCGAACTTTGGTATCAATTTCAGCACCACAAAGGCGACTTTCAATTTTCTCAGATCCCATGCTGTTTAACAAACCCTTAAGGGCAAACATGCTTTCCATGTCTGCCATTGGGCCAACAACAGCAGCAATTTGATCACCCTTAACGCCTTTTAGTGCTTTTTGCATGGCTAAGAAGGCGTCGCCCCACTCAACAGCTTGCAATTTGCCACTTTTACGAACGTAAGGACGATCCAAACGACGCTTTTTCAAACCATCATAATGGAAGCGGGTTTTATCAGAAATCCACTCTTCGTTAATTTCTTCATTCAACACGGGCAACACGCGCATAACTTCGTTACCACGGGTATCAAGGCGAATGTTAGAACCAACCGCATCCATTACGTCAACAGTTTCAACTTTTTTCAGCTCCCACGAACGGGCGGTGAAGGCATAGGGTTTTGATGTCAACGCACCCACAGGGCACAAATCAATCACGTTACCAGACATTTCGCTGTCTAATAAGCCTTCTAAATAAGTGGTTACCTCAGTGTGTTCACCGCGCCAAATGGATCCCATTTCCTGAAAGCCTGCCACTTCGGTAGAGAAGCGTACACAGCGCATGCAGTGAATGCAACGGGTCATGGTGGTCGAGATTAACGGGCCAATGTCTTTATCATTAACAGCGCGTTTATTCTCTTGATAACGGCTTTCACCGGTACCATAAGCCACAGATTGGTCTTGCAAATCACACTCGCCGCCTTGGTCACAGATAGGACAATCAAGCGGGTGGTTGATCAGCAAAAATTCCATCACACCTTCACGGGCTTTTTTCACATATTCTGTGTCAGTATGGATAACCATGCCATCACCAGCAGGCATGGCGCATGAAGCAATTGGCTTCGGTGCTTTTTCCATCTCAACCAAACACATGCGACAGTTACCCGCAATTGATAGGCGTTCATGATAACAGAAGCGCGGAATTTCAGCACCAGCAGCTTCACAAGCTTGCAAAACTGTTGCGCCGTCTTCAACCGTAACTTCTTGGCCGTTTACAGTAAGCGTTGGCATCTATTTCTTCCCCTATCTTACTCAGCCGCGACGCGAGACTTATAGTCTGCGATCCGTTGTTCAACTTCACCTCGGAAATGACGCATCAAGCCCTGAATAGGCCACGCAGCGGCATCACCAAGCGCACAAATAGTGTGGCCCTCAATCTTTTTAGAGACATCAAGCAACATATCAATTTCTTCTAGTTCGGCATTACCCGCGCATAAACGCTCCATCATGCGCCACATCCAGCCAGTGCCTTCACGACATGGCGTACATTGACCACAGCTTTCATGCTTATAAAAAGCAGAAAGGCGGGTAATAGCCCGAACGATATCGGTTGACTTGTCCATCACAATCACTGCCGCTGTACCAAGGCCAGACTGCACATCGCGCAGGCTGTCAAAGTCCATCAACACGGTGTCGCAAATGTCTTTTGGCAACACAGGAACCGAAGAACCACCGGGAATAACCGCCATAAGATTATCCCAACCACCGCGAACGCCGCCGCAATGCTTTTCGATCAATTCTTTAAGAGGAATACCCATTTCTTCTTCCACGTTACAAGGATTGTTAACGTGACCAGAAATACAGAAAAGCTTGGTGCCGGTGTTGTTCGGGCGACCAAGGCCTGAGAACCAACTAGCACCACGACGCAAAATGGTCGGTGCCACAGCAATTGATTCAACATTGTTTACCGTGGTTGGACGACCCCAAACACCCACATTCGCAGGGAATGGCGGCTTCAAGCGAGGCTGGCCTTTTTTACCTTCTAAGCTTTCAATCAATGCGGTTTCTTCACCACAGATATAAGCACCAGCGCCGCGATGAACGTAAACGTCAAGGTCATAACCAGACTTACAAGCGTTTTTCCCGATCAAACCATCAGCATAAGCTTCCTCAATGGCCACTTCTAGAGCGTCTGCTTCTTCATGAAATTCACCACGGATATAAATATAAGCCGCAGAAGCATTCATGGCGAAACCAGCGATCAAGCAACCCTCGATTAATTTATGAGGGTCATGACGCATAATTTCACGGTCTTTACAGGTTCCCGGCTCACCTTCATCGGCGTTAACCACAAGGTAGCTTGGGCCACCATCAGGATTTTCTTTAGGCATGAAAGACCATTTAAGGCCAGTGGGGAAACCCGCACCGCCACGACCACGCAGGCCACTGTCTTTCATTTCAGAGATGATCCAGTCTTTACCCTTTTCAAGCAAAGCCTTGGTTCCATCCCAATCACCACGGGCTTTCGCCGCTTTCAAGCCAAAGGACTGAAATCCGTAAAGATTGGTAAAAATACGATCTTTATCTTGCAACATCGTCTTTCCTATCCTTCCGCTTTCACAAAGTCAGCCAAAGTGGTTGGCCCACCTAATGGTTCACTGCGATGGCGACCATTTTGTGGACCAGCTTTCAACTCTTTGCCGGCTTTTAAATCTTTGATGATCTGACGCATGCTATCAGGCGTTAAATCTTCATAATATTCTTTATGAATGGCACAAACAGGCGCGTTTACGCAGGCACCCGCACACTCAACCTCAAGCAAGGTAAACTCACCATCGTCAGTGGTTTGACCCATTTTGACACCCAACTCATCTGTTGCGGCGGCCACAATATCGTCTGAGCCACGCAACCAACATGGGGTGGTCGTGCAAATTTCAATCACATGCTTGCCCACTGGTTTGTGGTTATACATGGTATAGAAGGTAGCAACCTCCATCACCCGCATTTTGGGCATGTCTAAATAGTCAGCAACATATTCAATGGCAGCGGTTGATAACCAGCCATTATTTTGTTCCTGCGCACGATGCAATAAAGGCATGACAGCACTTGCTTGCTTACCCTCAGGGTATTTTTTAATTTGACCTTGCGCCCATTCATTATTTTCAGGCGTAAATTCAAATGTTTCCGTGCTTTTTAATGCTGCACCTGTCATCGGTCCACCTCACCAAACACAATATCCATTGATCCCAATACCGCTGGCGCATCTGCCAACATGTGACCACGACACAAAAAGTCCATGGCTGACATGTGAACAAACCCAGGGGCACGAATTTTACAGCGATAAGGCTTATTACTGCCATCTGATACCAGATACACACCAAACTCACCCTTTGGCGCCTCTACAGCGGCATAAGCCTCACCCTCAGGCACCTTGTAGCCTTCAGTGTAAAGTTTAAAATGGTGAATCATCGCTTCCATTGAACGTTTCATTTCACCGCGCTTAGGGGGTGATACTTTACGGTCATCAGAGGTAACCGGGCCCGTTGGCATTTCCTCAATACACTGACGAATGATACGCAATGATTGACGAATTTCCTCACAGCGAAGCACAAAACGGTCATAACAGTCACCGTGCTTACCGGTTACAATGTCAAAGTCCATTTTATCGTAAACGTCATAAGGTTGCGATTTACGCAAATCCCACGGCACACCAGAACCACGCAACATGGCACCCGAAAAACCCATATCCATGGCTTCTTCAGCGGTTGCAACACCAATGTTCACATTACGCTGCTTAAAGATACGGTTGCCTAGAAGAAGGTCTTCCATTTCCTTCAAGGTGGCAGGATAACGCTCGGTCCATGCCATGATATCTTCTGCCAAACCAGCAGGCATATCTTGGTGAACACCACCAGGACGGAAATAAGCCGCGTGCATACGCGCACCACAAACGCGCTCATAAAATTCCATTAGAATTTCACGCTCTTCAAACTGCCACAAAATTGGCGTCATGGCACCAACGTCCATGGCGTGTGTGGTTAAGTTCAAAATGTGGTTCAAAACACGACCAATTTCAGAATATAGAACACGGATATATTGGCCGCGCTCTGGCACTTCAATGTTCATTAATTTTTCAACGGCCAAGGCAAAGGCATGCTCTTGGTTCATTGGTGCCACATAATCTAAACGGTCAAAATAAGGAACCGCTTGTAAATATGTTTTATATTCGATTAATTTTTCAGTACCACGGTGCAGAAGACCAATGTGCGGATCAGCACGATCAATCACTTCACCGTCTAACTCAAGAATCAGACGAAGCACGCCGTGCGCTGCCGGGTGCTGTGGACCAAAATTGAGGCTATAATTTTTAATATCAACTTCAGACATTAGTTAGCCCCCTCTTCTGCGTCGGCTTTTTCGTCGCCAGGTAATTTATAATCGGTCCCTTCCCACGGCGACATAAAGTCAAATGAGCGGAAATCTTGGCGCAATTCAACAGGTTCATAAACCACACGCTCTTCTTCCTCAGAATAGCGAACCTCAACAAAGCCCGTTAACGGGAAGTCTTTACGAAGCGGGTGACCTTGGAAGCCATAATCGGTCAAAATACGACGAAGATCGGGGTGATTGTTGAACAAAATGCCATACATATCCCATGCTTCACGCTCAAACCAATTGGCCGAGTTATAAACGCTTACCACACTATCAACAGGGGTTTGCGCATCGGTTTCAATCTTCACCCGTAGGCGATGGTTTTTGGTATAGCTCAACAAGTGGTATACCACGTCAAAACGCTTGGCACGCTCAGGGTAGTCAACACCGCAAACATCCACCAAAGTTTGGCACTGACATTCAAGATCATCTCGTAAAAAAGTCAGGAACTGGACGATCTTGTCTGCACGGGCAACAATAGTCAACTCACCGTGGGCAACCTCGGTTGAAATAACCAAGTTATCCATTTGGGTTGAGATATAGTCAGCCAGTTTTTTAAGCTCGTTATTCATATATCTATACTCTTAATTGTCGTTAAAGACAAAAATTAGCGAACCAGCGTGCCGGTACGACGAATCTTCTTCTGCAATTGCATAAAGCCATATAATAAAGCCTCAGCGGTTGGTGGGCATCCCGGCACATAAATGTCAACCGGAACCACACGGTCACAACCGCGCACAACAGAATAAGAATAGTGATAATAGCCACCACCATTAGCGCATGATCCCATTGAGATCACATAACGCGGTTCAGACATTTGGTCATAAACCTTACGCAACGCGGGAGCCATTTTATTGGTCAATGTACCTGCAACGATCATGACGTCTGATTGGCGAGGACTTGCACGAGGTGCGATGCCGAAACGCTCAAGGTCATAACGCGGCATGGATGAATGCATCATTTCAACAGCACAACACGCCAAACCAAATGTCATCCACCAAAGCGACCCCGTACGAGACCACTGGATCAAATTATCCACGCTGGTCACAACAAAGCCCTTTTCGGTTAGCTCTTCGTTTAGGCCTTTGAAATATGGGTCTTCTGCCAACGGATTAATCGGCATAGACTTGCCCGGCTGGATTTTATTATCTACTCCCATTCCAAAGCTCCTTTACGCCATTCGTAAACAAACCCAACGGTTAACACACCCAAGAACACCATCATTGACCAGAAACCATAAGGACCAATGGCATCTAACGACACCACCCAAGGGAACAAGAACGCCACCTCAAGGTCAAAAATGATGAATAGAATGGCAACCAAATAGAAACGCACATCAAACTTACCACGGCTGTCAGAAAAGGCTTCAAAGCCACATTCGTATGCCGATAGTTTTTCTTGATCGGGGTTTTGTTTGGCAATTAAGACGGCCAACCCAACAAAGGCGGCTGACATGACAATCGCGATTCCTAAAAAGATCAGAATCGGAAAATATTCAGATAGCAAAGCGTCCATAGATTATATCCGCATTGGTATGTTTTAGATTGCCCCGCAACATTTCACCCAATAGTAAAATATCGGACAATCATGTGATAATTTGACGTGGCGATAGCACGCATGGGAACAAATTACCACCCCTCATTCAAAGTTTAGACCATAAAAAAGTCATTTATGAGCGTAAAAAAATTCTCATAAAAAATGCTGTATTTTTTAGATACCGCCTACACCTCATTACAGTCCAGCCTCAGTTCTCCCCTAACACTTAGCCCAATTACCCTTATTTTCCAACAAAATTCGTTAGTTATGAGCTTTTTATACAAAATTTAGTGGAGACTTTTTAGAGCCTTTATACCCCTAAAGATAACCAAAATTAATCGCGACACTATGCCCCATAAAGAAAACAAAAAAATGCTCTGAAAATGAAACTAAAGTTAATTGATAGTATCTGTTGAGGAATACCAAGGTGATTTGATTCGCTGCATTAAGAGCGAAATATGTGTCTTGCTGGAATATATAAGAACAACGGATAGATAAGGACATAATGGCGGGAGTGACGGGACTCGAACCCGCGGCCCCTGGCGTGACAGGCCAGTGCTCTAACCAACTGAGCTACACCCCCGCATGGGTGCTTTCGGCGGAATGGTGGGCGATGACAGGCTCGAACTGCCGACCCTCTCGGTGTAAACGAGATGCTCTACCAACTGAGCTAATCGCCCATTCGTTCCGAACGGCGCTCTTTTTAGGCGTACATTGGCACTTTGTCTAGACTTAATTTTCACTTTTTATGATTTTTTTTCATTATTTTAAATAATTGAATAAAAACAATATGTTAAAAACCCTATTCCCAGACAAAATTTTGTAAATAAAGCCCCATATTAGGCGCATTTAGAGCATTAAAAAAGGCACCTATGAAACCATAAGTGCCTTTTTAATAAGATTAGTAAATCTAAGATTAACCGTTCACAGCATCTTTCAATGCTTTACCAGCTTTAAACTTAGGTTGTTTAGAAGCAGGAATTTGAATGGTTTCGCCAGTGCGCGGGTTACGGCCAGTTGTTGCTGCACGATTAGCTACAGAAAAAGTACCGAAACCTACCAAGCGAACTTCGTCACCAGAAGACAAAGCACCAGTGATTGAAGAGAATACGCCATCAACAGCTTTACCTGCGTCAGCTTTAGATAATCCAGCAGCGTCTGCTACGCTAGCGATAAGGTCGTTTTTATTCACGATAAAACCCCCTTTATGGACAGCCCCCACAATAACGAAATGTTAGAATCAAGACTGTCAGTTGTTTTCCTAATAGGAATGAGTTTAGGAAATTATTTTGGTTTGTCAAAGAGAAAAACCGCCAAAAATGGCGGTTTTCCAAGTTTTTTTCACTTGACGACACTTTTTTTTAGTGTCTTAACACCCCAGATTCTCCATCTGGGCCATTTTCATCACCAATTGCTTTCAAATTTTCAGCTTCTTCATCCCATTCAATGGGAATCAATTCCTCGACCAAAGCATGTTTTAAAACGTCATCAACCATTTTCACCGGGATAATTTCCAAGCCCTTTTTCACCTTATCAGGTATTTCAGCAAGGTCTTTTTCATTATCAATAGGAATCAACACTGTTTTAATACCAGAACGAAGAGCTGCTAATAATTTTTCCTTCAATCCACCAATAGGTAGAACGTGACCGCGCAATGTCACCTCACCGGTCATTGCGATGTCTTTGCGAATAGCAACACCTGTTAAAACACTAACAATAGATGTTACCATGGCAATACCCGCCGATGGACCATCCTTTGGTGTCGCCCCTTCAGGAACGTGGATGTGAATATCACGGCTTTTGAAATAATTAGGCGAAATACCAAAGTCGATACAGCGTGAATGCACAAAGCTACGCGCCGCTTCGATTGATTCTTTCATCACATCGCCCAGCTTACCAGTTTGTTTCACCATGCCTTTACCAGGAACCGTCACAGCTTCAATAGAAAGAATGTCACCACCAACACTGGTCCAAGCAAGACCTGTGGTTACACCCACTTGGTCTTCGGTTTCCGCTTGGCCATAGCGATATTTACGAACACCAGCATATTTACCAAGATTTTGCGCGGTTACTTTCACACTGTCTGTGGAACCTTCAACAATTTCCTTGGTTGCCTTACGAATAAGGCTGGCAATTGTTTGTTCTAACTTACGCACCCCGGCTTCACGGGTGTAATAACGGATCAAATCACGCAAGGCTCCTTCAGAAATAGACCATTCATGCTCTTTTAAGCCATGATCTTTTATCTGCTTTGTAATCAAGTGGCGCTTAGAAATTTCAACCTTTTCATCTTCGGTATAACCAGAAAGATTAATAATCTCCATACGATCCAACAATGGTTGTGGCATGTTCAGGCTGTTAGCCGTGGTCACAAACATTACTTTCGACAAGTCATAATCAATTTCAAGATAGTGATCATTGAACTTATTATTTTGTTCAGGGTCCAAAACCTCTAGCAAAGCCGATGCAGGATCACCACGGAAGTCTTGACCCATTTTGTCAATCTCATCCAACAGGAACAACGGATTTTCCTTGCCGGCTTTTTTCATATTTTGGATAACTTTACCGGGCATCGACCCGATGTAAGTGCGACGATGCCCACGAATTTCAGCCTCATCACGCACACCACCCAGCGAGAAACGAATAAATTCGCGCCCTGTGGCCTTAGCAATAGATTTTCCAAGTGAGGTTTTACCAACACCTGGCGGGCCAACCAAACAAAGAATGGGGCCTTTAATTTTATTAATACGTTGCTGTACGGCTAGATATTCAATGATGCGCTCTTTCACTTTTTCCAAGCCATAGTGATCTTGGTCCAAGATCTTTTGGGCACGGATAATATCTTTTTTAACCCGAGAGGATTTACCCCAAGGGATATTTAACATCCAATCCAGATAGTTACGCACAACCGTCGCCTCAGCCGACATTGGCGACATAGACTTAAGCTTTTTCAATTCAGCGTCGCACTTTTCACGCGCCTCTTTAGAAAGCTTGGTCTTTTTAATTTTGTCTTCTAATTCATTGAGCTCATCACGGCCATCTTCGCCCTCACCCAGCTCCTTTTGAATGGCTTTTAATTGCTCATTCAAATAATATTCACGCTGGGTTTTTTCCATCTGCCGTTTCACACGGCCCCGAATGCGTTTTTCAACTTGAAGAACACCAATTTCGCCTTCCATCGCAGCATAAACCAGCTCTAATCTCTCACGCACGCTTAGGGTTTGCAGCAAGTTTTGCTTATCGGCAATTTTCAGGGCTAAATGCGAGGCTATTGTATCAACCAATTTGCGCGGATCATCAATCTGACCGATAGAAACAAGCACTTCAGGCGGGACTTTTTTGTTTAATTTCACATACGAATCGAACTGGGTCACAACCGTGCGTGATAAAGCCTCAACCTCTTCGGTAATCTCTTCATCTTCACCCACAACCACAGACATCGCTTCAAAGAAATCTTGGCGTGGTGTAAATTCAACTATCTTTGCCCGTTTTACCCCCTCAACCAATACTTTCACTGTACCATCAGGTAATTTTAACAGTTGCAACACAGTGGCGATGGTGCCCACATCATAAATATCTTCAGGTGTTGGGTCGTCATCGCCTGGATTACGTTGCGCAACGAGCAAGATTTGCTTGTCTTCCTTCATCACCTCTTCCAAGGCTTTGACAGATTTTTCGCGGCCAACAAAAAGAGGCACAATCATGTGTGGAAAAACAACAATGTCTCTTAAGGGTAGAACTGGATAGATTTGTTCCATAGTCATCACTCGTCGTTCAAATGTTATTGTGAGATGATTCTCATGTTTGTTTGTGCGTCATTTTTATATGGTGATTACCTATAAATGCCGCAAGAGCGAGAAGGCACTTCTTTATGCTTGAACCTGATATGATCTTTCCTCAAGACACGATCGGTTCCTCCCCCCAGAGTTAGCTTAAAGAAGGTCAGCTTGCCTCCTCTTTAGATTTTGCATAGATATACAATGGCTTAGCATCACCATCGACAACTTCCTTGTTGATCACAACTTCTTCAACGCCTTCTAAAGATGGCAATTCAAACATGGTATCAAGCAAAGTTGCCTCAAGAATTGAGCGCAAGCCACGGGCACCGGTTTTACGCTCAATGGCGCGTTTTGCAATTTTTTGCAGGGCATCTTCAGTAAAAGATAGCTTGGTGTCTTCCATTTGGAACAACCGCTCATACTGCTTAACCAAAGCATTTTTCGGCTGCGTCAAAATTTTGATCAAAGCATCTTGATCCAAGTCCTCCAAGGTTGCCAGAACAGGCAAGCGACCAACGAATTCAGGGATCAAACCAAATTTCAAGAGATCTTCTGGTTCCATAGAATTTAGAATATCACCAACGCGGCGTTCATCTGGCGCTTCAACACGGGCACCAAAGCCAATAGATTTGTTTTCATGGCGATCAGAAATGATCTTATCAATACCAGCAAAGGCACCACCACAAATGAAGAGAATGTTGGTGGTATCAACCTGCAAAAACTCTTGCTGCGGGTGCTTGCGGCCCCCTTGAGGCGGCACACTGGCAACGGTGCCTTCCATAATTTTCAACAGCGCCTGCTGAACACCCTCACCCGACACATCACGGGTAATGGATGGATTATCAGACTTGCGGCTAATTTTATCAACCTCATCAATGTAAACAATGCCACGTTGGGCGCGTTCAACATTATAGTCAGCTGCTTGCAACAGTTTTAAGATGATATTTTCAACATCTTCCCCCACATAACCCGCTTCGGTTAAGGTGGTGGCATCAGCCATGGTGAAAGGCACATCCAAAATGCGTGCTAGGGTTTGCGCCAAAAGCGTTTTACCGCAACCAGTGGGGCCAACAACCAAAATGTTTGATTTCGATAGTTCAACATCGGCTTTGTCCGCATTGCCATGTTCAATACGTTTGTAATGGTTATGCACCGCCACGCTTAGAACGCGCTTGGCTTGATACTGACAAATGACATAATCATCAAGCACCGACAGAATTTCTTTTGGGGCAGGAACACCTTCGCCACCCTTGACAACATTATTTTTGTTCTCTTCTTTAATAATGTCGGTGCACAAATCGACGCACTCGTCACAAATAAACACTGTGGGGCCAGCGATTAATTTACGCACTTCATGCTGGCTTTTGCCGCAGAAAGAACAGTAAAGGGTATTTTTGCTATCGCTTTGGTTATCTTTAGTCATGTATTTCTTACCAATTTTCCGTTGAATCGTTTCTATCGTAGCCCTTCATGTTTGTCTCTTACAAGAGTAAATGATGGGGAATATGATATTTTCAAGCAGATTAGTGCTTTTTTCTGCTTCTTAACCCTGTTTTTTAACAAACTAAGGTGAAAAAAGAGGGACCAGCCGTGAAAATAGCCCGTCCCTCACCTTTTTTAGCTTACTTAATTTAATTTAAGATCAAAACAACCGATTATTTTTCTGAGTCGTCACTACCTGGACGTTTTTCATAAATCTCATCAATCAACCCAAAAGATTTTGCCTCGTCTGGGCTCATATAATTGTCACGATCCAAGGCTTTCTCGATGGCCTTAATGGTTTGGCCCGTGTGTTTGACATAAATTTCATTCAAGCGCTTACGAAGCTTTAAAATCTCTTCTGCTTGAATTTGAATATCACTGGCTTGGCCCTGAGCACCGCCTGATGGTTGGTGAACCATGATCCGTGAATTAGGCGTACTGTAACGCATACCTTCCTCGCCCGCACACAACAATAATGACCCCATAGAACAAGCCTGACCAATGCAAATGGTTGCTACTTTGGGGCGGATATATTGCATGGTATCATAAATCGCCAAGCCTGAGGTTACGACACCACCGGGCGAGTTAATATATAGTGCAATGTCTTTCTTGGGATTGTCAGCCTCAAGAAATAATAATTGCGCCGTTACCAAGCTGGCCACGGTATCGTTTACTTGTCCTGTTAAGAAAATGATGCGCTCTTTTAATAGACGTGAATAAATATCAAACGAGCGTTCACCACGGTTGGTTTGCTCCACCACCATTGGCACCAACGTACTGTTATAAACGTCTAAATAATCACTCATACCGAAATTCCATTATCTTTTATTGTTAATTGTCATTTAGTGAAAGAATGGCAGATATCCCTGCCCCCCTTGATTCGCTTTTCAGCTTATCGCTGATCAGATCATATTTCCATATAAAAACGGGACAGGTTGTTTTAAACCCGTCCCGTTCAAATTAGGTCGAAAAAGTTGCTTATTTATCTGCAGCTTTTTTCTTAGCTGGCGCTTTTTTAGCTGCAGGCTTCTTCGCAGCAGGCTTTTTGGCCGCAGCTTTTTTAGCCGGCGCTTTTTTAGCGTCGTCTTTTTTCGCAGCGGCTTTTTTTGCTGGCGCTTTCTTAGCCGCAGCTTTCTTTGCAGGAGCTTTTTTCTTGCTAGACTTTTTCTTGGTTTCTTCAACCTCGTCTTCTTCAGCAGCATTAAAGGCCGCCTCTAGCTCTTCCAAAGTGGCTTTTTTCTCAGTCACTTTAGCTTCGCTCAAGATCAACTCACATACTTTTTCTTCGTAAATTGGTGCACGAAGAGAAGCCAAAGCATTTTCATTGTTTTTGTAATATTCAAAAACTTGTTGCTCTTGGCCCGGATAGCGAGACGCTTCTTGCATCAAGCGACGGTTCACTTCCTCTTGGGTGATTTGAACGTCACGTTGTTGACCAACTTCTGAAAGCAATAGTCCTAAACGAACACGGCGCTCGGCAATGCTTTTATATTCAGCAGCTTCTGCGTCGTCTTCAGGGCCTTCTTTACCTTCAAAGTCTTCAGGCTTGGCTTCACCAGAACGGATGGCATCCATTTTGATTTGTTCCCAAATTTGACGGAATTCCAAATCAACCATGCCAGCAGGCACAGGGAAATCAACCTCAGCAGCCAAAGCATCTAGCAAGCCACGCTTCAATACGGCGGCACTTAAACCTTCATGCTGTTGAGCCAATTGACCTTTGATCGCTTCTTTTAATGAATCAAGACTTTCAAGGCCCATGTTCTTAGCAAAGTCATCGTCCACTTTGGTGTCTTCAGGCTTGCGAACTTCATGAACGGTACAATCAAACTCAGCGTCTTTACCGGCCAAGTCAGCAGAGTGATATTCAGCAGGGAATGTTACTTTAACAGTAACTTCGTCACCCGCTTTGGCACCAACCAACTGCTCTTCAAAACCTGGAATGAAAGTGTTAGAGCCAAGCTCTAGTTGATGGCCTTCACCTTTACCACCGTCAAACTCAACACCGTCAACTTTACCAACAAAGTCCATCAATACGGCATCACCGTTTTTGGCTTTGTGAGTTTTGGCGGCTTTTTTGAAGCTTTTCTGACCTTTGGCAAGGTTAGCAACTTCTTCATCAACGGTTTTATCAGCAACTTCAACAACCATACGCTCTAACTTTAATTTAGAGAAATCAGGTGCCGTAATTTCTGGCAAAATTTCTAATTCAAAAGAAAACTCAAGATCACCGTCTTCTTCAAAAGACTGAACGTCCAACTTAGGCTGCATAGCAGGCTTAATGTCTTCGTCTTTATAAAGGTTTTCTAACGTGCTGGTGATAAGGTTTTCAAGCACACGACCACGAATGGCTTTGCCATGGGTTTTTTTCAAAAGGCTGATCGGGGCTTTACCAGGGCGGAAACCCGGCATGTTAATTTGACCTTTAATGGCGCCTAATTCTTCGTCAACTTTTGCGTCAACGTCAGCAGCAGGAACAACCACGCTATATTCGCGAGAAAGGCCCTCGTTCTTTTTAAGTTCGATATTCATTGGATACCGCCTGTTTCATTTAACTGTTAAAAAAATGGTGCGGGCGAAAGGACTTGAACCTTCACATCCTAAGGATACTAGAACCTAAATCTAGCGCGTCTACCAATTTCGCCACGCCCGCAGAATTCTCATTTTTTGTCATCCAGTTCCCAACACAAACCGAAACGGCTTTCCTCTTGTTGGGCCTTAGATGACTCCACCGAATTTCAAAAAAAAGACCCCCAATCAGGGCCCCGTGAAATTCTGAGTTGGCCCCCTATAGCACAGGTGTTTTCAAAAAAACCAGCATAAAAAAGCATCAAAGTCACTTTTTTTGCCTTTTCTTTTCAAAAACGGCATGTGGGCCTAACAGTCACACAGTTTTCATCCCCTTTTTGCGGCAAATTTTGTTACCAAAACCACCAAGAGGAGGAAAATGGGGCGAGTGACCGGATTTGAACCGGCGACATCCAGAATCACAATCTGGCGCTCTAACCAACTGAGCTACACCCGCCACAAAGGCAGTGGGCGCCTATTTAATCCCCTGCCCCCCATCCGTCAAGAGGGAAATGACAAGAAACTTAAAAACTTTGAAAATTCGTGGTGCTAAGTAACATGATCGTTCTAGACAAGACCTATCTGAGACTCACCCCTAAACCCCCAACAAGACAATTAGACATAAGGCATTCATACTAGCCCGCTCAACCAACCGCGCTAACTCAATTGCCTCTTTTTTGGGATCGGCCATGTTTGGATAATATCTTTTGCCAATTTTTTATTGGAGGCCACAATAGCACTAGCGCTATAAATGTTTCCTGACGCTTGAGATTGTACGTCATTTTGTTGATCGCTTGTCGAGGATTTTAAAAATGTTGAGGTACTAATATTAGGCTTTGCTTTTTCCTGTTGCTCTTCGAGCCAAACCAAGACTGTCTTTGGAAGCTTTTGAAATCTGGGAAAACTGGGGACAGTATACTGTTTTTCATATTTTGGCCTCCCTGCTGATAATGACCTCAACTTTCTCACAGTCTTTCTTGAATACTTTCAAGCGCCGCACGCTATGTTAGGTGATGTGATGCGAAACACCGGGAACCATTATAGGAGCTATTCTTTATGATATTTCTGATGATATTTTTGCAAGGTTTCATAAATGTCCCAGATGGAACCTCTTAGATAATACCCATCTATGTTTATTTTCTGATGCGTTTTTTTACGATTAAAATAATACATCAAACGTTTAACTTTTTTATCCCCATAAACAATATGAATTTTATCTGCAACAAGCAATATTCCAGGCACAGGGTTCATGATTATCTCGTGAATATCCTTCCATTCTATCTCAATGCCAGAATAGTTGATGCCTTGGTTGTTGATGCATAGAAAGGTCGGTGAAATTAAACGGTTTATATAAGGTAATAAAAACACGATGATGATGCAGAAAAGCATTATAAAAATAAACACTTTAGGGGAATCATCAATTGAAAGAGCAAATAGACAAAAATAAATTACAATAAGCGACATAAGCACCAATAGGAAAGGCTTAATCCATGATTTTTTATAAACGATGTTTTTTTGGCAATTTTCTTCCATAAGCTTACCCCTCCTCATCAGACCATAGTATGAATGATAAGGAGAGATAAAGGTGAAAGTTTACTTTTCATTGAAAATCGGTATACCTGCTGCACGTAAGAATATATTTATATACCGATCAATCCAGTTTGTGACCATCATCCCTTCTGAGATAGTGCCTTTTGCATGGAGTTCGACATAGTCCTCAATCGCATGTTCAATTTTTGGGGCTATCATCTCTTCCAAACTATCTTTCATGTCACGCTCCCAATCTCTTACCAGCTTTTTCAACTTAGTTATTGCCCCAACTCTTTCAAGATATGTTAGAATGGTACCATCTTTAATACGCTCCCAAAATTCAGGAGCGTTTTCTGCCACCCATTTATCCCAATCATACCAAATATACATCAAAAGAAAAGCAGTGCCAACAACAACTGCTAGTGTCCCCACCGCAGTTGAAGCACTCACGGCAACAATTGTAGCGCCACCTCTGACAATTCCTCTCCCTGCAGCCTCAATCAGCCAAGCTCCTAAGAATGAAGAAACTTCTGCCACAACGACTTCTTCTTTAACAGTACCGTCGCCACTCACAATAATTTTACCTGAAGTATATATAATCTCCATTGCTTTAAAATGAGCTGTTACAATTCTGGCTTCTTTAGCAAAGTGAGTCTTCAGTTCTGTTGTGTTTTCTAACAAGTCATTCCAAATACCTTCCGCGACTGCCATGCTAGTACTGGCAATATCATTTTGAAGCTCCCTAGTAAGCACTTTCTTCTTCTCCTTAATCACCTTGACGGCTGCAACTGCACATTGCTCCTGCACCAAGCTCGCGTTGGCAGGTAACTTGATAACTTTTTTGTCTTCTGCGGATAAGTTACCAATTCTGGCAAAAACACTGTGTTTGATGGATGAGTAAAATAGGAGATTATCTGCACTGCGAATTTGCCAGATGCTGGAACCAGCGAAACTTTCATTGACCTTTTCGACCAAGGCAGCGCGGAAATAAGTATTGTGTTGATAAATAAGTATTGTGTTGATAAAATTGAGGAGGAATGGAAAACTTAACTCGAAAGCCGCCATCATCTTCAATTTTAACGGTTAGTTTACCAAAGTCTTTAAGAGGAATTGGGGTATCACCGCCAGCCCGCTCGACCAAGCGCGCTAACTCAATCGCCTCCTTTTTAGGTAAGGGCCATGTTTGGACAATATCTCTTGCCAATTTCTTATTGGAGGCCACAATAGCACTTGCGTTATAGATGTTTCCTGAAGCTTGCGGTGGTACGTCATTCTGCTGATCGCTTGTCGAGGAATTTGATGAGGAGGAGCAACTGTTATTGGATTTTGTTTTTTCCTGTTGCTCTTCTAGCTTAACCATAACTGGCCTTGGAAGCTTTTGGCACATACGTTTGAAAGTGGTGCTGTTTGGCTCAATCCTGCCTGTAGGGCGAATGTTGTAACATCCTTGGCATTCTTCAATCGCGAACAAAGTCTTGGGACCGCATTTTCCATCAATGCGGCCTTGATAAAATGGTCTATTGCGCTTGTCCTTTAGATTGTTCAGCATGGTTTGGATGGTTTTTACATCAAGCGGGGTTTGACCATGGGCTTTTAAGCCAACGGTTTTAGTGATTTGAATGGGCA
>CAKZLM010000063.1 GCA_937126915.1 uncultured Alphaproteobacteria bacterium | reverse complement strand
ACCTCTTCTTTGTATATCACTTTTAAGATATCAGCGCTTTCTTGGTCGCCAAACTTAATAAAACGTTCAATCATCGCAGGGGTTACATCCAGGCCGCGCGCTTCCAGCACCATTGGCACAATGGCTAATCGCGCCAAAAGCTTATCAGCGGTATCTTCCGAAGCCTGCCATAAGCCATCATGGGCAGGAAGGTCGCCGTAGGTGATGCCATAATCTTCCAAGCGCTTATTGATCATGCTAAAATGTCTGGCTTCATCTTGTCCAACAACAACCCAATCGTCGGTAAAGTCGCGTGGCATTTCGGAACCAAAACGGGCAACGATATCCCATGCTAAATCAATGGCGTTCAGTTCAATATGGGCAACGGCGTGCATTAGAGCGGCTCGGTTTTGGCTATTACCAGCCTTGCGCCTGCGTGGCATTTTACCAGGGTCAAGCAGAACGGGTTCTTCAGGTCGCGCAGGACGGGGTGGTGGTGTTTGATCAAACTCAAAAGACAAATGCCCCTGCAACCACAAATCGGCCATCGCAAGACTTTTGGCGGCCTTTTCATTGGCATTGGCGGTCTTTAAAACAAGACACGCTGCTTGTGCAATAGTGCTGGCAGGCAGGGACATTTTGCGTCTCTATCTTTTTTGTTTAGTGGTTTTTATTTGCGCTTTAACTGTGGCTTAAGATAAAGCTTGGGCTTTTTCCAAAACCTCAGCAGCGTGGCCTTTTACTTTTACCTTTGGCCAAATATGCTGAATAATGCCCTGGCCATCAATCAGGAAAGTGGCGCGCACAATACCCATATATTCACGGCCCATAAACTTTTTCAATTGCCACACATTATAGGCTTCACAAACCATACCATCTTCGTCAGCCCCCAAAATGACTTTAAGGTTTTGTTTTTGAACAAAATTATCATGACGTTTTACGCTGTCTTTTGAAATGCCAATCACCACCGTGTTGGCAGCGTCAAAGTCATTGATAAGGGCAGTAAAATCTTTGGCCTCGGTTGTGCAGCCCGGGGTGCTGTCTTTTGGGTAAAAATAAACCACCATGTTTTTACCAGCATAATCATCAGTGCTAACTGTGCTGCCGCCATCACGGGGTAGGGTAAATTGTGGGGCTTTATCGCCAACGTTAAGGCTCATGGTTTCCTCCAATTATTCATTGATTGTATGCTGAAACAGGGCGTAAACAAATTCTTGCGCTTGTTCAAGTTGTTTCACCAAATCATTTTTATCTTTGGTTGATGTTGTTTTACACAACAGCTTAATTAACTCATTGGAATAATTACGGTCTTTGGATTTAGTTTCATAACAAAGACGCAAGATATTCATCACATAAGAAAGTAATTTCGCTGCCTTGTTTAGTTTATTACCATCTTGTTCGCTTAAAACACCCAATTGGATGAGTTCTTGTAAGGCTTTTTCGTGCCCAATAACAAAAGGAGGCGTTCTTTTGTCACCATGTTTAAGCAGTAAATATTGAATGATAAATTCTGCATCGACCAAGCCGCCACGAACATATTTTACTGCCCACACATCGGATGAGCCATATTCAAGATCAACCTTTTCACGGAGGTCTAAAATGGGGCGGGGAAAGCGCTTTTTGTCGCGTGGCATTTTTAAAACGGAATTGGTGCTGTCTTGTATGCGGCCAGCAAAAGGGGCGCTGGCAGAAACAATCCTTGCTCTGGTTAGGGCCATATGTTCAAACGCCCAAGCGTCTTGATGTTGGTAGCTGTCAAAGGTCTCTAAGGTTACAACCAAAGGGCCTTTGCGCCCTGAGGGCCTAAGGCGCATATCAACATCATAAAGCTGTCCCTCTGCGGTTAGGGCGGTTAGGGCGGTAATGATATGCTGGCCCAGCCTTGAATAATATTGGCTGGCTGAATGGCCTTTTTCGCTTAAACCTTCCTCTGGGGCATCATACAACATGATTAAATCAAGGTCAGAGGTGAAGGTCAGAGATTTGCCGCCATATGATCCCATGGCGATAACGGCTAATTCACCACTCTCAAAAGCGCCATAACGGTCTTGGTAATTATTGGTTACCCGTGGCAGCAAGCATTCAAGGGTAATGTCGGCTATTTCGGTGAATTTAAGATTGGCCTCAGTTACCGAAATGATGCCTTCGATAAGCTGAACACCAATGTTAAATTGGTGATTGTGAACCCACCTTCTGCAGGTATCTAAGACATCTTCATAGCTGCTGCAGCGCTTAAGGGTTAGCTCTAAATTATGCTTTAAAGCGGCTTTATCTGGCAGCGCAGTAAAGAAACCCGGGTCAAGGACAGCATCAAACAAGTGTGGCTTTCTTGCCAAATGATCAGCAAGGCGTGGCGACAGGCTCATAATGCGCGAGATCACATCAAACAGCCACTGATTTGCATGGAAAAGGGCAAAAATTTGAACACCCTGGGGCAAGTTGGCTATGAAATTATCAAACCGCGATAAACTTTTATCGGGTTCGTCGGCTTTGGCTAAGGCCCCGATTAGGGGAACCAGCGATTGCCCCAAAAACCGTCTAGCCCGTTCGGTTCGAAGGGCCTTATAGCGCCCTGATTGCCAGCGTTTTATGGTTTCAAAGGCAATGTCAGGGCTTTCATAGCCAAGTTCTTTAAGCCGATCCAATGAGATATTTTTATCATCGTCCTGATCGCTATTCATGCCTTTTTCAGTTAGCATGGATTGATAAATTTCATGAACCGTTTTGATGGTGCCATTTAGAGTATCGTCAAAATCAGCAACGGTTTTAAAGCCCATGAAGGCAGATAAACGTTTTATATGATCAGTGTCTTCGGGGACTTTGTGACTTTGTTCGTCATTGATCATTTGAATGCGGTGTTCAAGGGTGCGTAAAAAATGATAAGCCTGCCTTAGGTTTCGATGTGTCTCTGCCGTTATAATGGCGTTTGATTTTAAAATGCTAAGCGTATCCAGCGTCGCGATGGTTCTAAGGTTATAATCGCGTCCACCAAGGATCAGTTGATGCATTTGGGCAAAAAACTCTATTTCTCTAATGCCGCCATGACCAAGTTTCACATCATACCCTGCCAGTTTATACTCTTCATGGTGATGATGTTCATGAATCATGTTTTTCATGTTTTGAATGTCTTCAAGGGCTGTGAAATCCATGTTTTTACGCCATATGAAGGGGATCATAAATTCAAGAAACTGAAAGCCCACTTTCAAATCACCAGCGCAGGGTCGGGCTTTGATAAAGGCTGACCGTTCCCATGTTTGACCAATGGTTTGATAATAATTTTCGGCGGCAATAACCGAAAGGGCGAGGGGGGTTGACCCAGGATCAGGCCTTAAGCGCAGGTCGGTTCTGAAAATATAGCCGAAAGCACTGTGATCTTCCATGGCACGGACCAAATCACGGGTGATACGAACACACAAATCGCCCAACATACGCTTGCCTGTGTCTGGCACGCGTTGGCTGTCATACAGCACAATTAGATCAATATCGCTGGAATAATTTAGCTCAAACCCCCCAAGCTTACCAAGTGCTAATATTGTAAGGCCACAATTCCTAACCAGATCAACACAAGGTGGCTGTTCCTCGCCCTTTGGCCATTCCAAATCCCCGCGGCGCATGCGATTATGCACGATAAAGCACAGCAATATATCAAGGCATAAGTCGGCAAATCTGCTAAGGCCGCTGGTGATTGTTCCTAATTTATAGGATTTTTCGACATCACCCATCGCTAATAAAAGCGCTATTCGAGATTTTTGTAGACGTAAATATGCAGATGCTTCTTGCAGGTTTAACTGCTCTAGGGCTTCAACCTTGATGGTTTCTAATATGCTATCAAGCTTTTTAACCGAGCGTTCCTCTAAAAACTCAAACAGCCAATTAGGGTGACGTTTGATAATGCCTAATAAATAGGGACTGTTGACGCATAATGTTTTAATAAAATCTTTGTGCTGTTGGTAAAGGATGTTTTGTTTTTGAAAGACTTCACCATGATTTTCGTCAAGATTGGCAAAATAATCACGCCAAAAGCCTTCTATTTGTTGGCTTTTGGTATTGTCATAGGGAAAAGGCGTTAAATCAATTGTCTGGCTCATTAAATTGCCTTAATGCCTTGTTGGCGTCATGATTAAGCGTTACTATTAGAAATAATTGTTTGCAATCATATCAAACTATTAGGCAGGAATTTGCAAGTGAAAGCCAAAAATCGTTTTAAAAAAATTGTGCTATGGTCTGGTGCAGCGGTTTTGTTTGTTCTTTCGGTTGTGGCCGGGCGGCTTATGATGGGCCCTGTTTCAGCGAACATGCTGATGAGTGTTGCTTTAACCACTGTGAACACGCGCTTTCCTAACTTGGTATTAGATTATGACGATTCTCAGGTGGTTTGGAATGATGTTGAAAACAGCATTGATCTGCGCCTTGAGGGTTTAGCTCTTAGTATGTTGGATGATCCGCTGCAGGCGAATATTCCGGAAGTTTCGATGGCCTTTAGTATCGACGCTTTAAAAGAAGGCAAGCTTGCCCCGTCACGGATTGACCTGGTTGGTATCCAAATGGATTATTCATGGGACGCACAGGCGCTTTATAGACTGTTATCGGCTGAATTGAACCCACAATCTGTTGAGATGGTATTAGAGCATGAAGATGAAACATCTGGCTCGCTTTTCCCTGTACCGGTTAGCACCCCTAGTGATGATAGCATTGTCAAAGTGATCCGCCGCATTTTGCGCGAGCCTGATCAAATTGGCCCGCTTGGATATTTGAAGCGCTTGCGCATTCAACAAGCGACACTGGTGATGAATGAGGTTCATTCAGCGACCCGCTGGTCATTTCCTGATTCAGATATTGCTATTACCCGCCAAGCCTATGGTGCAGCCATAAGCATCGACCTGCCGCTAACCAATGATGGTAAAGAGGCCCGTTTTAAATTTCAAAGTGATATCGTTGAAAGTGGTGAAATGGTAGCTGTGTTAAACTTTGATAACATTCATTTTGCCAATTTGGCGCGCTCGGTCAATATGGAAGAGCCTTTTAAAATTGCTGATTTGCCGTTGTTTGGCACCATTAATGTTATCATTGATAATAATGATATTTCGCTTTTAAGTTATGATGTGTCTTCGGGTATTGGGGTGTTGAATATTCCGCAAATTTATGAAGAGCCACTAAAAATTGAGGCCCTTGCGGCGCGTGGCAGTTATGTTCCTGAACAAGCACGGCTAAATTTAGACAGTTTTTTCACATCGGTTAGTGGCGGCGAAGTAACATCAGAGGGGTCAATTGTTTTTCCCATTGGTGGGCGTGAGGCTGATGCCCAATTTGTAATACGTGTTAATCAATTGCCGGTGAAAGATTTGCCCCGCTTGTGGCCAGCGCGTTTTGGCACCAATGGTCACACATGGGTGGCTAATAATCTTGAAAGTGGCCTTATTCGGGAAGGTCGCGTTAATCTTGACATTCGCCCCGAAGACAAAGGCGTTATGCCAAAGCCGCAGCGTTTCTTTAATGCTGAGTTTCAGTTTGAAGATTTAAAAGCGCATTTTTTGCGCCCTATGCCAGCGATCACTGCGGCTAGAGGGAACGGCTATGTCAACACCCAAAACTTAGAAATTTATCTTGAAGGGGGGGACTTGAACAAGGTTGAGGTAGGCAGTTCACGCGTTTATTTGTATGATTTTGCCGAGGGGGCTAAAGCCACAATTGAGGTGCAAGCCAGTGGTGAAATACCCGATATTATTCAGGTATTAAACTTTCCGCCACTTTCTTTGTCGCAAAAATATGGTGTTAATGCGGCCCGTTTGGGTGGAAGTGCCAATGCCATGGTGACGTTAAACTTCCCTTTAACTAGAGAGTTAACTTTTGACGATGTTCAGATGGACATTAGCGCAGATACCACAAATGTTAGTGTTGAGGGTGTTATTGCCAATGGTGATTTAACCAATGGCGAACTATCTCTTAGCATCAACAATGAAGGCCTTACTGGCAAGGGGCCAATTGAAATTAATGAAGTTCCGTTTGATTTGGTTTGGCATCAACGTTTTGAGACTGACCCAAATGTTTACGGCACTCACTATACCATCAGTGGTGATGTTTCTGGTTCTGACCTTGAAGCCATTGGGGTTCCCCTTGAAGGCATTGTCGGTGACGGGGTTGAGTTCAGCTTATCACTTGAGGGCAATGGTGAGCAAATTGTCCGTGGTAAGGGCGAGGCCAATTTATTCGCTAGTCCTGTGACAGTTGATTTTGCTAATTGGTCGAAACCAGCCAATATTCCCGCTTTGGCATCGTTTAACCTTAATTTTTCAGATGAAATATTATCTATTAATGATATTGCTGTTGAAGCGGCGGATTTCTCGGTTGTTGCTTCTGCAAAGATTGACCGTGTTGCCAATGCCTTATCAGAATTATCTATTCAGCATTTGGTTACTGAGGCCAATGAATTGTCATTGGAAATGAAACAATTAGATATTGCTGGGTATGATGTCAAAGTTGCAGCAAAAAGCTTTGATGCGCGGCCTTTTTTGGAAGATTTGCTATCAAACACGGGGTCATCAGACCAGCCACCGCTCAAAATTCAAATGAGTGCTGATCGGATGGTTGCCTTAAATGATGTTGTCTTAAACACCGTCAGCTTGTCGGCAGAAGATATGGGTAATTATTGGTCGAAAGCGCAATTGTCTGCTAAATTTGCCAATGGTACTACTGCGGCAGAAGCCAACCGAGCGTTAAGCTTTGATCTGACAAGTAATCAAAATGGTCGACAATTGCGCCTAAACACCGATGATGCTGGTCGAGCTGTTTTAGCTACTGGCTTGTTTATTAACGCCCAAGGTGGGGTGATGGCGTTAAATGCTGATATTCAAGGCGTTGGTGATGATTTAACCGCCACGGGTGAATTAGAAATTGAAAACTTTCGTTTAGTCAAATCATCCAGCTTAGTGCAAGCCATTGCCCAAGCCCGTGGTCAAGACATTGATAAAATGCTTAGCGATGGTGGCATGTCGTTCAATCAACTGGCATTACCCTTTACCATTAATAGTGATGTTATCGACTTTCCAAAGTCCATTGCTAATGGGTCATCTATTGGATTTACCATGGAAGGCCAACTTAGCCGTGATTTAAAGCAGGTTAATATTAATGGTGTGGTGATCCCAGCTTATGCGTTAAATGCTCTTATCTCCAACATTCCGCTGGTCGGAAACCTTTTGGTTGGTGGTAAGGGTGAGGGGCTGTTTGCCATTCCTTACCGAATTTCTGGTCCTACATCGAACCCGAATGTCTCTGCCAGTGCTGCTGCGGCGTTGGCGCCTGGTTTCTTACGTGGCTTCTTCGAAGGTAAAAAAGGTAAGGTAGATACCACAAAGCCATCAAACGATAATTAGGAACACGGCATTTTTGGAAACAAAAAGACAGGCACGATTTTGTCGGTGTCTGTCTTTTAAATTACAGCATTTTGGCAGAGATTAGCCGCGTTTTAAAATGGCGTGGCGTTTTTTACCAGCCGATAGTTTAATCTGATCAGCGCCATCAAAGGTGGTTTCATTGACCGCAACATTTGCATCAGCCACAGCCACATCGTTAATCTTTGCGCCACCTTGATCAATAAGACGGCGAATTTCTTTTTTCGATTGGCCTAGCTTGGCATCCATAAAGACATCCAATATTGCTTTACCAGCCGCCAAATCAGCATCAGAAATGCTGAAGGTTGGCAGATCGCCACCTAATTGCCCCTGTTCAAAGGTTTTAATAGCGGTTTCAGCTGCAGCTTTTGCGGCATCCTCACCACGACAAAGGGCGGTACAATGATCAGCCAATATTTTCTTAGCGTCATTGATCGCTGAACCCTCAAGGCTTTCAAGGCGTTTGATCTCATCCATAGGGAGTTCAGTAAATAAACGCAAGAAACGACCGACATCGGCATCTTGCACGTTACGCCAGAACTGCCAATAATCATAATGGCTTAACTGCTCTTCGTTCAACCAAACGGCACCTTGGGCTGTTTTACCCATTTTACCACCATCCGCGGTGGTGATAAGGGGCGAGGTAATACCAAACAATTCTTTGCCATCCATGCGGCGGGCTAATTCCATGCCGTTGACAATGTTACCCCATTGATCAGAACCACCTAATTGGATTTTACAATCAAAACGACGGCTTAATTCCATAAAATCATAAGCCTGCAGGATCATATAGTTAAATTCTAAAAAGGTTAGCGGTTGTTCACGCTCTAAACGCAGTTTCACACTGTCAAAGGTCATCATGCGATTGATGGTGAAATGCGGGCCAATGTCGCGCAAAAAGTCAATGTAAGACAGGTCTTCCAGCCAATCAGCATTATCAACCATAATGGCATCGGTAGGGCCATCGCCAAAGGTCAAGAATTGCTCAAAGATTTTCTTGATATTGGCTTTATTAAAATCAATATCGTCTTGGGTCAGCATTTTACGGCTTTCATCCTTGCCAGATGGGTCGCCCACCTTTGTGGTGCCGCCACCCATTAAAACGATAGGGCGATGTCCGCATTGCTGAAAATGACGCAATAACATAATTTGCAACAATGACCCGACATGCAAAGACGGGGCGGTTAAATCAAAACCAATATAGGCGGTCATTGGCGCACCCGTTGCCAGCTGTTTATCAACCGCTTCGGCATTGGTTAATTGATGGAGAAAGCCACGTTCATCAAGGTGTTGCAAAAATTCAGACTGATACTGCGTCATAAAACATTCCTGTTGTTCAGAAAAGGTTTGTCATCATTGAAGGCATCTCATACCTTAGCATGATAGAAACGCCAAGGGAAAACCATATGCCAAAGCCTGAAAAACGCGATTTTGTTGCCTTAGGATTGATGAGTGGCACCTCAATGGATGGGGTTGACCTTGCCTGCCTTAAAACCGATGGTCACAAGGTGTTGGAAAAGCATGGTGGTTTGTTTTTGCCCTTTGATGATGATTTTCGCCATCTTTTGGCTGACCTGATGAAGCGTGCCAAGGCCCATGACGATATATTTATACATGGCGATGTTGATCGCGCCACGCAGGCGTTAATGCATTATTATAAGCGTGTGATTGATCAATATTGCGATGAAAATTCAATGTGTTATGGCTATTTTGACCTTGTTGGTATTCACGGACAAACGCTTTATCATGCGCCGCATAAGGGGGTTACTTGGCAATTAAGCGATGGCGCTTGGCTGGCTGCTCAGTTGGGTGTTTCGGTCATTGATCAGTTTCGCCTAGAAGACATCTCAAAGGGCGGTGAGGGGGCACCTTTATTGCCAATTTATCACCACGCAATGATCCAATCGCAGGCGTATGAAGCGCAAGATTATCCCATCATGCTGTTAAATATGGGCGGTGTTAGCAACCTAACCTTCATTCCACAGGGGGCAGGGTGAAATGATTTGATCGCCGTTGATTGCGGCCCTGCCAATGCCTATATCGACCAAGCGATGATGGCGCATTATCAAAAACCCTATGATCAGGGCGGACAAATGGCGCTAAAAGGCACCATCAACCAAGATGTTATGGCGCAATTTATGTCTGATTCTTGGTTTGATGTGGCTCCGCCTAAGTCCCTAGATCGCCATCATTTTGACCGTTATTATGATCTTGTGCAGGGCTTATCAGCTGTTGACCAAATAGCGACCCTAACCATGCTTAGTGTGATGGCTGTGATGAAAGCCCTTAAACACTTGCCAGAAAAACCTAAAAGCATTTTGGTGGTGGGCGGCGGTGCCAATAATGCCACGATGTTAAAATGGTTGTCAGATGAAACTGGCATCGCCGTTGCACCCTATCCCCATCAGGCTGATCTGGTTGAGGCAGAAGGGTTTGCTTTTATGGCAGTTAGGTCGTTGTTGGGTTTGCCAATAACATTCCCTAAAACGACAAAAGCCCCCCAACCGCTGTGCGGTGGGAGGCTTCATAAAGCTTAAGAACTTTGGCAATTAGTGGTTATTCGCCACTTGCCATGCGTTTGTCCATATAGGCATTAACGCGGCGCACCATTTCTTCCAATTGTCCTTCGAAGAAGTGGTTGGCACCTTCAATTTCTTCATATTCAGTGGTGAT
>CAKZLM010000062.1 GCA_937126915.1 uncultured Alphaproteobacteria bacterium | reverse complement strand
AAAAAAGAAAACCGGGCATAAAGCCCGGCCAAAGTTTTATATAGGGAGGTTTCATGCGTTATGAAAAACCATGAAAAAAGCAACGGTGTCAGGCCCGAAGGTGCGTTGGGGGGGAGGGTATCGGAACCTGACCAAGGCAGTGTAAATTGGGGTATACAGCTGCCGACCGCTTGCTTGGTTGGTATATAGGGTTTCTTTTCACACAATAAAAGTGCTAAATCAGAATAGGACATATGCATATTCTGCATATTTAATAAAAGGTTAACATCTCAAAACGCATATCTCTTTGATTCATGAGCCTTTTTGTTTTTCAAAGCCAGATTATTGCCCGTCGCGGGTATCAAATTTCAGACTTTGTTTGGTGGCTTCGTCAATTTTTTTCAAGAGAAAATCGCGAAAGGCATTGATACGCGGTGAACCACGTAATTCTTTGGCATAAACAAAATAGGCTTCAAATGCGGGGCCATCTTCATTGGGTAGGATGCGCACCACGCTTTGGTCTTGTTGCACCAAATAATCTGGCAAGGCGGCAATACCCATACCAGCGCGCACTGCTTCTAAAACGCCAAATAAACTGTTCACCGCCACCAAAGGGCGACGTTTAAAGTTGCCAGCACCACGTTTTAAAACCCAGTTGACGTTTTTAATCTCGGTTGGTGCTAAGTCACCATAAACAATTAAGTTATGATGATTGAGGTCTTCTGCCGTGGTGGGCATGCCTTTTTCATTTACATAATCAGGGCTTGAATACAGATTATGATAAATGGGGGTGAGAAATTTTTGGATCAAATCGGCCTGTTCAGGTGCGTGGAAACGAATGGCAATGTCGGCGTCGCCAGCGGCTAGGTCCATATCATCATCAGATAGCAAAAGCTGTAGCTCAATACCAGGATAAGCATCGGTAAAATCTTTTAAGCGCGGCGTTAGCCAATAAGCCCCAAAGGTGACCGTGGTGGTAACCCGTAAGCGCCCGATGGGCTTTTCTTTATCTTCTTGCAGGCTGTCTTCGGTGGCTTCAATTTTATGGTAAACATCATTGGCGGTGTTAAAAAGCTTTTCGCCCTCAGAGGTTAAAACGATACCGCGGGCATGACGTGTAAAGAGGCTAACACCGATAGAGTCTTCCAGGCTTTTAATTTGCCGACTTAGGGCCGATTGGCTCATGTTAAGGCGATTGCTGGCGGTGGTGAAACTGCCGCTATCAGCAACGATATAAAACAACCGTAATTTGTCCCAATCCATGATGGTGCCCCCTATGCGCCTTAATGTGTCAACAGCATATAAAAAAGGCCTCCCCTTGGGAAGGCCTGATTTTAGAAATTACAGCAAGGATTTAACCTTCGTGTTCAGCAATAAACTTTTCTGCCTCTAGAGCTGCCATACAACCCATACCCGCAGCGGTTACTGCTTGGCGATAAATTTTGTCAGAAACGTCCCCCGCGGCATAAACACCGGGGATGTTGGTGGCTGTACTGTCAGGGGCTTTTTTGATATATCCGCTTTCATCCATATCCACCTTGCCACGGAACACCTCGGTTGAAGGTTTGTGGCCAATGGCAATGAACACACCATCTACGTTGATTTCTGATAGGTCGCCTGTTTTGGTTGATTTTAAGCGCAGGCCAGTAACACCAAGTGGGTCTTGCTCGCCTAAGATTTCATCCAATTCAGTATCCCACAAAATTTCCACTTTTTCATTTTTGAACAAGCGTTCTTGCAAGATTTTTTCTGAACGCAATTCGTCACGACGGTGGATAAGGGTCACTTTTGACGCAAAGTTGGTTAGGAACAACGCTTCTTCAACGGCGGTGTTACCACCACCAACCACAGCAACCTCCTTGCCGCGGTAAAAGAAACCATCACAAGTGGCACAAGCAGAAACACCAAAGCCTTGGTAGGTCATTTCGGTTTCCAAGCCCAACCATTTAGCCTGTGCGCCAGTAGCTATAATAACTGTGTCGCCGGTATAAACCTGACCGCTGTCGCCAATGGCTTTAAACGGGCGGGTTTCAAAGTCTACTTCCTTGATGTAATCAGAAATGATTTGGGTGCCAACATTTTTGGCTTGTTCCATCATTTGTTCCATCAACCATGGGCCTTGAATAGCTTCGGCAAAGCCCGGATAATTCTCAACATCGGTGGTGATGGTTAACTGACCACCGGGTTGCATGCCTTGCACAATAATTGGCTCTAATGAGGCACGCGCAGCATAAACCGCTGCGGTATATCCTGCAGGGCCTGATCCAATAATTAATACTTTACTGTGAATTGGCTCACTCATTCACTTATCTCCAATTAGAGTCTTTTCCCATAGGGAATCTGGTATCGGGGGAATCTGGTATGGGGTATGGTATTAATACGCATACCCCACACAGTAAGATTATAGATTGTCAGAGTTTTTCGCTAAGTAACTAGCAACACCGTCGCCATCGGCAGTCATGCCCTCGTCACCTTTGTTCCAGCCAGCAGGGCAAACTTCACCATGCTCTTCGTGGAATTGAAGCGCTTCAACCATGCGGATGGCTTCGTCAACATTACGGCCTAATGGAAGGTCGTTAACCACTTGGTGGCGAACCTCACCTTTGGTGTCAATCAAGAAGCTGCCACGGAAGGTCACGCCATCTTCACGAAGAACGCCATAGTTATAGCCAATTTCTTTGGTCAAATCAGCAACCAATGGGAAGTCAAGACCACCCAAGCCGCCTTTTTCACGTGGGGTGTTTTTCCATGCTAGGTGGCTAAATTGGCTATCAACAGAAATACCGATCACTTCACAGCCCAGTTCTTTAAACTTAGCAATACGGTTGTTGAAGGCAATAATTTCTGATGGGCAAACAAATGTGAAATCTAACGGGTAGAAGAAAAGAAGGGCATATTTACCTTCGATATGCTCAGAAAGGCAAAACTCTTCATTAATGGTATCATCAGGCATAACAGCAGCAGCAACAAAATCTGGCGCTTGCTGTCCAACCAAAACGCTGGGCACATTGTCAAAGTCGAAATCGTATTCGTAATCGTCCATCAGTTCCATTTTCTTTCCTCTCAAAACAGATACGTTATTTTATCATTATTTATGTGGTTAGTTTTTCAAACCACAAAGATTTGTAAAGCAGTGAGCGAATTCTGCAAGTGTAATATTTGGCTGTTGGACAGGGGCAAAAGTTAAGACTGAATGTCTAAGATCAATTCACGCATGTTACCACTGGTGCGGATGATTTTAATATCAGCGCCGGCTTTTTGCGCGGCAGGTTTCATGGCTGATAAGCTAAACGCTGCCATGCGTGATAAGTTATTGCTATCATGGCGTTTTAATCCGTCTTTCATGGCTGCAACGGGGTCAAATAAAACGTCATTAATTGACCAAGATAATTGATCAACCGTGCCCAATGGAATGCGGATAATTAAATGCCCGCTGATGCTAGCGGTGATTTTAATGAGGCGGTCGCTTTCACGGCTACCAAATTTTCGAGCCACTAAAACCATGCGGCTGATGATTTTACGAAGAAGGGCCGAATCAAAATTTGTTTCTAAGGCATTTGCGCTGGGGTCGATATAATATCGGGCTGCTTCACCTTCGATGATAGCATCTTCATCCAACACCTCTTCCATCACCCGTTTGATAGCATATTTGCGACCACGTTTTTGGGCTAGGTCTGAGGCGATGGTATTTTCTAAAACGCCAACATTTTCTAATTGATGATGCACGGTGCGGCTTTGCTCTAAAATCTCTAGGGCCTGTTGCATTATGCTGCGGTTTTGGCTTAGTTGCGCTTCTTCTAAAAGACTGGTGGCTAGGCCTGTCAGGTGTTGCGTTGCATTGGCCGTTGTTTCTGACAAATGTTTCAAAAATAGCTTTTGTAGCAAGGCCTTGCTTGTAGAGTGCGATGGCTTGACTGCGCCAAGGCCGTTCGATTGATACTGCCCTTGTGGGGGGGCAAAGGAGCTTTCTAATTCACTTGCCACCTCAGATGGGTCAACGGGCATGGCGGTGCCCTCATAGCCAATAAATCTCCCGTCAAGTGGGTTAAAGCGGGCCTTAGCGCGTAATTTCCAAGGTCGTGGCGAACCGTCAGGCGCTTCAATTTGCACAACCATATCACGGATGGGTTGATGATGACTGACCGTTTGATTTAGGGCACCGGTCTCATTGCTGGCCAGTTTCTGGAAGAAGCCTTTTTCTTTAAGATCATCGGCTTCCTTGCCAAAATAGGCACTGCCTGCTTGGTCTAATTCATCTAAATGACCCGCGCGGTCCGTTCTGAACTGCCACCCCCCCTCAGCAACCGCGCCATCGTCAAAGTCAAAGTGGTTATTACCGGGTTGGCGCGGTTTTTCCATTTGGTGTGATAGATATGAAGGGGTGTCTTCGATAACGTCACTAAGGCTATCGTCAAAGTCATAGTGTTTTGTTGTGCTTTGCTCTGCCATATGGGCTAAAACATCTACATCATCAATGTCATCAGCATCATCGCGTTGGATGATCTCCCGCACATGATGAAGGGCCTTTTCAGCAACCGCTGACTGGCGGGCATCTTCCTCATCCTGCCAATTGATTTCATCATGATTAGGAGTTGGTTCTGTGCCTGCTTTCAGGGCCATTTGTGCGGCAATTTTTTTAATCGCATCAAAATCGCGCTGGCTGTCATCTGTTTGCAATGGATTGCGATTTTTTAAGGCTTGATATTTACTGCCAAATCTTGCGCTGTTCGCCGTAGACGAAGGTTGACTTTCAAAGCCGGTTAATTCTGGATCCGGGGTTTGATGTAAAATTGCCTCAACCAAATCGTCGGTGTCATCCTTATCTTCTAAGGGAACATCATTGGGTGGTGGAAAAACGGTTTTACCCTGATGATAATGGGGGCCTTTATGCTGCTGGTTTTGTTGGCTTTGCAGGTCGTGTTTTTTTTTTCAAAGACAGGGTCTAGCGGCGTAGCGTCCAGTAAAAAACTGGGCAATGATGGACTGTTATTATCCAGTTTTTCCATAACATGCCCTGAAGAGGTGTGAGACTGGCTGTCTTCAAGCCCTTCTTGGCTGTCAGGGGTTATGGAGGGGCGATGATGAGAAATTTTTTCAATATCAGCACTTTTTAGATTTGGCGTATTGTTTTGTGGGGTGGCTTTTTGAAAGCGATGCCGCTCAGCCTGCATGCGCTGTCTAGTTAATGCTTTCCAAACAGGCTTGGTAAGATCACCGCGTTTGGCGATGATCATATGATGATCGTGGGCACTGTGCTCAATAATGTGAATTAATTCAGCATCTGAGAAGTTAACCGTTTCCAAAATAGGCCGCGCCACATTTAAATCCTGATCGAGGGCAAGTTTTAAGGCTAGATCAATGGGTGGGTTTTTTTCAGCGGCCAATTGCTTGGCCATTTCATGGCGCACAGAAACCTCAATTTCTTGCTGAAAACTGTCCATGACATCTGATAAAATTTTACTGTTTCCTGTTTCAGGTGGTCCCGCATGATCTGGTTGCTTAGGGGCGTTTGATGCAGTATTCTTCGTGAGCATTTTGGCCAACGCTAGAAACAGTTTTTCTTGATCATTTTGGCTGTCATTCTGTGCATCATTCGAGCCAGTAGACCCATCGGAATGATTGCTGACTTTTTTCAGCAATTCCGCAAGATGAGTTTCTGCTTTTGTCATAATCGGCAACGCCCCTAATTTGCCCTAAAAGCCGCTTAAATAAAGAAATTTAGACAGCCCGATGATTAGTAGATAAAATTATAGCACATACTATATATATGAAAAGCCTTTAATTTGACGCAATGGAATAACATAATTAGGACATAAACCATTTGTTAACTATTAATTTGTGGAATTATATTTCGTTATCTGTTAAAAATCGCTCACCCGATGATTCTAGCCTAAAGCAGAATCTTCACAGATTGAATAATCACATAAAAATAAGAAGGTGATGGCCCGTGAAGCTTGATGCAGTTGATATTAAAATTTTGCAAAATTTACAAAATGAAGGTCGTATGACCAATGTTGAATTAGCCCAACGTGTGGGGATTACAGCGCCGCCTTGCCTGCGTCGTGTTCGTGCCCTTGAAGAAGAAGGTTACATTCGTGGTTATCATGCCGATTTAAACAATGATGCCCTTGGTTTTGGCATCACGGTTTTTGCAATGGTTGGTTTGGATAGCCAAAATGAAGCTGACTTGCAAAAATTTGAAGAAAAAACCAGCGAATGGCCTTTGGTGCGCGAATGTTACATGCTGAATGGTGAGATTGATTTTATCTTAAAAATTGTCGCTCATGATTTGGCTGAGTTCCAAACCTTCTTAACCAAAGAGTTGGTTTCTGCCCCGCATGTGAACAGTGTTAAAACATCACTGACCATTCGTAATTCTAAGAAAGAACCTGGCGTTCCTGTTGATTACTAGGGTTTTTCGATCTTATAAAACACCAAAAGGCACGATCAGTTTTGACCGTGCCTTTTTTAATGCGTGTTTTTTTGTAGGTGAAGATTTTACTTAAATTCGATCGCCGAAACTTCGTAAAACTTGATGCCTTTAGGGGTTTTTACCTCAACATCATCACCTAATGAGCGTCCGATAAGGGCGCGTCCCAAAGGCGAACTGTAGGAGATGCGACCCGATTTGACGTCTGATTCAAATTCACCAACAATTTGGTAAACCACTTCTTCGTCATCCTCATCCAATAAGGTGACGGTCGCGCCAAACACAATGCGATCGCCCGATAATTTGGTTGGGTCAATCACTTCGGCGCGGCTAATGGCGCTTTCTAATTCAATAATACGGGTTTCAATGTGGCCTTGTTTTTCCTTAGCGGCATGATATTCCGCATTTTCTGACAAGTCACCATGGGCGCGGGCTTCTTCGATCGCCTTTACCACGGCTGGGCGCTCAACAGACTTAAGGTTTTTAAGTTCTGCTGTAAGGGCTTGGTGACCCGAAAGCAACATAGGTGCTTTTTCCATTTTTCATACTCACTTCTGCGTTCAAATAATCAATAAACAGTCAAAAGCACATCTGGGTAGCGAGGCTTCCCTCACTCCCAAGTGTGCTTCCCGATTGTCGGGGAGAATCTATTTCCTACATAGAATAGTGTTGAAGTGATCCAACTTCAAGTGTTCCGTTACTTAAAGTTTTCAAAGCTTCAACAGCAGCCTTAATCCCGGTCATGGTGGTATAATAAGGAATACCCTCCATCAAGGCCGTGCGGCGTAGAGAATAGCTGTCTTTGATTGATTGCTTGCCCTCGGTTGTGTTGAAGACAAGGTCAATCTTTTTATCTTTCATCAAGTCAACCACGTGTGGGCGTTGGCCATCAATCACTTTATAAACGCTATCAGCCTCAACACCGTTTTCTGTCAAATATTGCGCTGTGCCGCGTGTTGCGATGATTTTATAGCCTAGATCGCTCAATGCTTTTGAGGCGGCAAGGGCAGCAGGCTTGTCACTGCTTTTAACCGACACAAATACCATGCCCGACTTTGGTAATTTAACGCCAGCGGCCTGTTGTGACTTCAAGAAAGCGGTTTCAAAGTCATCATCCAGCCCCATAACCTCGCCAGTAGATTTCATTTCCGGTCCAAGCAAAATATCAACACCTGGGAAGCGTGCAAACGGGAACACAGGTGCTTTAACCGCATATTTACCGGTTAATTTGCTGGTCAAGTCAAAGTCAGATAATTTATCACCAGCCATCAAACGCGCGGCAATTTTAGCAACGGGTAGGCCGATGGCTTTAGCCACAAATGGCACGGTACGGCTGGCTCGCGGGTTCACCTCGATGAGGTAAACTTCGCCATTTTTCACCGCATACTGAACATTCATTAGGCCCTTAACGTTAAGAGCTAACGCCAACTCATTAGTTTGTCGTTTCAGTTCCGTAATAATTTCTTCTGTCAGGCTAAATGGCGGCAATGAACAGGTGCTATCCCCTGAGTGAATACCAGCCTCTTCGATATGCTCCATAATGCCAGCGACGAAAACATTTTCGCCATCGCAAAGGGCGTCAACGTCTATTTCGGTGGCACCGTCAAGATAGCCATCAACCAAAACAGGGCTGTCACCAGATACTTTCACAGCTTCATTGATATAGCGGTTTAAGCCTTTCATATCATGGACAATTTCCATGGCGCGACCACCCAAAACATAAGAAGGGCGAAGTAACACGGGGAAGCCAATTTCTTCGGCCACTTTTTGCGCTTCTTCGTGTGAGCGGGCAATGCCGTTTTCAGGTTGTTTAAGGTTTAGCTCTGAAAGCAGGGTTTGGAAACGCTCACGGTCCTCAGCCAAGTCAATGGCGTCTGGGCTGGTGCCTAGGATTGGAATGTTTGCATCTTCTAGGGCCTGTGCCAATTTAAGCGGGGTTTGGCCGCCAAACTGAACGATCACGCCCAAAACCTCACCGCGCGATTGTTCCCCACGGATCAGCTCAATCACATCTTCAGCCGTCAAAGGTTCAAAATATAAGCGGTCAGATGTGTCATAATCGGTTGACACTGTTTCAGGGTTACAGTTAACCATGATGCTTTCATAGTCAGCTTCGCTCATAGCAAAGCATGCATGACAGCAGCAATAATCAAACTCGATCCCTTGACCAATACGGTTTGGTCCACCACCAAGGATGATAACCTTTTTACGGTCGCTTGGTTGCGCATCGTTTTCCGCTTCATAGCGCGTACCATTGCTATCAGTGATTAAGCTTGGCTCTTCATAACAGCTGTAAAGATAAGGTGTTTTGGCCTCAAATTCTGCCGCACAGGTATCAATGCGCTTATAAACAGGATGTACTTTTAAGCCATGGCGAAGGACGGTCACTTCCGCCTCTGTCTTACCGCTTACTGCGGCTAAGCGGGCGTCGGAAAAGCCTAGTTTTTTCAGTTTCAAGAAGCCATCTTGGGTGGTTGGCAGGCCATTGGCTTTGACATCGGCTTCAGCATCAATGATGCGTTTAATCTGTGCCAAGAACCAGGGGTCAAAACTTGTGATGCGGTGAATGGTATCAAGGTCAACGCCTTCACGCATGGCTTGGGCAATCACCAACAGTCGTGTTGGTGTTGGTTGACCAAGAGCTGAAAGAATCGGTGCTTTATCGCCGCTTTCAGGATCATAACCATCGATGGCAATATCATCCAAGCCGCTTAGGTCGGTTTCCAATGAGCGCAACGCTTTTTGCAGGCTTTCAGGGAAGCTGCGACCAATAGCCATAGCTTCACCCACCGATTTCATGGCGGTGGTAAGCATCGGCTCGGTGCCAGCAAATTTTTCAAAGGTAAAGCGTGGAATTTTGGTAACCACATAATCAATAGTTGGCTCAAAAGATGCTGGGGTAACACCTGTAATGTCGTTATCCAGTTCATCAAGCGTGTATCCAACCGCCAATTTAGCGGCAATTTTCGCGATTGGGAAACCCGTTGCTTTTGATGCCAAAGCAGATGAGCGTGAAACCCTTGGGTTCATCTCAATCACAATCATTTCACCATTGGCGGGGTTGATGGCAAATTGAACGTTACTGCCGCCGGTTTCAACGCCAATTTCACGCAAAACCGCAATCGAGGCGTTACGCATGATCTGATATTCTTTATCAGTTAAGGTTAGGGCGGGGGCCATGGTGATACTATCACCGGTATGTACGCCCATGGGATCAAGGTTTTCGATCGAACAAATAATGATGCAGTTGTCGGCTTTGTCGCGCACAACTTCCATCTCATATTCTTTCCAGCCAAGAACGCTTTGTTCTACCAACACTTCGTTCACTGGGCTGGCATCCAGACCCAGTTGCAAAATGTCCATAAATTCTTCTTTGTTATAGGCAATGCCGCCGCCCGTGCCGCCCATGGTGTAGCTGGGGCGGAAAATGGCAGGCAGACCAATTTGGTCAAGCGCCTTTTCGGCTTCATCCATGGAATTACAGATAAAGCTGGCTGGGCAGTTAAGGCCAATTTTTTCCATGGCCTTTCGGAATAATTCGCGGTCTTCGGCTTTGTCGATGGCTTCCTTGGTGGCGCCGATCATTTCAACATTATATTTTTCCAACACACCTTTATGTGACAGCGTTAAGGCGGTGTTCAAACCTGTTTGACCACCCATTGTTGGCAAAATGGCGTCGGGGCGTTCAAGCGCGATAATTTTTTCCACCGCTTCGGCTGTGATCGGCTCAATATAAGTGGCATCTGCAAGGCCCGGATCGGTCATGATGGTGGCAGGGTTGCTGTTCACCAAAATAACGCGGTAACCTTCTTCTTTAAGGGCTTTACAGGCCTGTGTTCCTGAATAGTCAAATTCGCACGCTTGCCCAATAATAATAGGACCCGCACCAACAATCAGAATACTTTTAATATCATTACGTTTAGGCATGACTTAGGCTTTCTCCATCAAATCGGCGAATCTTTTAAATAGATAGTGGCTATCTTGCGGGCCAGGGCTTGCTTCGGGGTGATGCTGTACTGAGAACACCGGCTTATCTTTCCATTGCAACCCACAAACGGTTTTATCAAACAACGAGATATGTGACACTTCAACATGATCAGGCAAGCTGTCACCATCGACACTGAAACCGTGGTTCATCGAGGTGATCTCAACTTTATTGGTGTTATAGTCTTTTACAGGGTGGTTGGCACCGCGATGGCCTTGGTGCATTTTGTAAGTCTTACCACCTGCGGCTAGGGCTAACAATTGGTGGCCTAGGCAAATACCAAAGATCGGTTTATTGCTGTCTAACAATTTTTGAATTTCGGCAATGGCATAGGTGCCTGTGGCAGCCGGGTCACCGGGGCCGTTAGCTAGGAAAATGCCATCTGGGTTCATCGCTAAAATGTCTTCGGCTTTGGTGTCGCAAGGAACCACCGTGACGCGCGCGCCAACCGAAACCAAACAACGCAGGATGTTGCGTTTAATGCCGTAGTCAACGGCAACCACATGAAATTTTTCTTCTTTTAAAGGAACATAGCCTTGGCCCAAGTCCCACAGGCCTTCGGTCCATTGATAGGTTTCTTTGGTAGAAACCTCTTTGGCAAGGTCCATGCCTACTAGGCCGGGCCAGTCTTGCGCCATTTTAATCAGTGCAGGAATGTCAAACGTGCCATCAGGGCTGTGAACAACCACACCGTTTGGTGCGCCATTGTCGCGTATGTAGCGGGTTAGGCGGCGCGTATCAATGTCGCAAATACCAACCAAGCCATGATTTTCGGCCCATTGGTTAAAATGCATTTCATCGCGGTAGTTCGAAGGGTCTGTAATGTCTTCGCGCAAAATAAAACCAAGCGCGAAAGGCTGCTTGGTTTCATGGTCTTCTGAATTGGAACCGACATTACCAACATGGGGGAAGGTAAAAGTGATTAATTGGCCAGCATAGGATGGGTCAGTCATTATTTCCTGATAGCCCGTCATTGCTGTGTTAAAGCAAACTTCACCAACAGCGGATCCCGCCTTGCCAAGGCCGCGACCCCAAAATATGGTTCCGTCAGCCAGAATCAATGCCCCCGTTACGCCGTTATGCGGTGGGGTCATGGTCAGTTTTTCATCCATTGAGAAATCATTCCTTAGCAGTCAGATTTGTTATGTCGGTACCTGTAAGCCTTTGTTTTTGAAGGGCTGGCTTTGGGATAGTAAAAGCGAACAGTGTCGCGATAAAGCCAAGCCAACAAAGGCATATAGGTCAGGTCGTCAAAAGCGGCCTGAATCAGGCCTAAATTGAACGGACAATAGGCAATTCATCGCTCTAGGTCAAGCAAAAGCGTAGAAAAAATATTGTTTAAAATCAATGGGTTACGGATAAAATACATCGTTGCCAAATGTTAGGCTTTTGACTATTATGGTCGTTTCTGATTCATTTAAGGGGCCACTAAGAATGTTAAGAGATCAATTAAAAGAAGCCATGAAACAGGCCATGCGTGACAAAGATCAACGCACATTATCGACGGTTCGTTTGATCCTAGCTGCGATTAAAGATCGGGATATTGCCGCCCGCACTGAGGAAAACAACGAAGCGGATGATAATGCTATTGTTTTGGGTATATTATCTAAAATGGTCAAACAACGCCAAGATAGCATTAAAGCTTATGAAGAAGCGGGGCGTGCAGAGTTGGCTGAGCAAGAGCGTGAAGAGATTGACGTGATCCAAAGCTTTTTGCCAAAGCAAATGAATGAAGACGAGATTAAAGACGCTGTTGATGGTGCCATCGGTGAAACCGATGCCAGTGGCTTGAAAGATATTGGTAAGGTGATGGCTATTTTAAAATCACAGCACGCTGGCACCATGGATTTTGGTATGGCGTCTCGCTTGGTGAAAGAGCGACTTTCTTAAATTAAGCTAAAGCGTTACAGCAAGGCTTACCTTCCTAAAGGATGGTAGGCCTTTTTTATCGCCGCTTTATCTTATAGACGAAGCATGTTTTGATGTGCCAGAATGTTGGCCTTGGATAAAAGCAATTTTCATAGACGGGATTATTAGGTTTTAATCATGCGTTTTCCGCCAACCTTTTTGGATGAGATTAGGCAACGCGTTTCCATCGTTGACGTGGTGGGGCGCAAGGTACGCTTGATTAAAAAAGGGCGTGAGCATTCTGGACTATGCCCTTTTCATAATGAAAAAACCCCCTCTTTCACGGTTGTTGAAGAGAAAGGCTTTTATCATTGCTTTGGCTGTGGTGCCCATGGCGATGCGATTCGCTTTTTAACCGATGCCGAGGGACTGCCCTTTCCAGAGGCAGTGGAGCGTTTAGCAGGCGAGGCGGGCCTACAAATGCCACAAATGACGCCAGAAGACATCAAGCGCGAAGAAAAACGCGCCAGTCTTTACGATGTGATGGAAGCCGCTGCGGTGTGGTTTGAGGGGCAGTTGAAAGGCATGGCAGGAGAAGCTGCTCGTGATTATATCAAGGGGCGCGCTTTAACCCCTGAAACGGTAGCAAAGTTTCGCCTTGGTTTTGCGCCAGATCAGCGCACGGCCTTAAAACAGGCGCTTTTGTCGCGCAATATTACCGAAGACCAAATGGTTGAAGCAGGCTTGTTAATTAAGCCTGATAGCGGCGAAACGTATGATCGGTTTCGGGGCCGTATCATTTTCCCTATTGCCGACAGGGCAGGCCGTATCATCGCCTTTGGTGGTCGCGCTATGGATAAAGAGGCCAAAGCAAAATATCTAAATTCACCGGAAACACCTTTGTTCCATAAGGGCCATAATCTTTATAATTTTCACCTTGCCAGAAAAGCGGCCTTTGATAAGGGTCAGTTGATTGTAGCTGAGGGTTATATGGATGTGATTGCCTTATCACAAGCAGGATTCGAGCAGGCTGTAGCACCTCTTGGAACCGCCCTGACTGAGGATCAATTGCGTATTTTGTGGAAGGTGGTCCCCGAACCTTTCCTTTGTTTCGATGGTGACCAGGCTGGTGTTCGGGCCGCAGGGCGCGCTTTGGATCGGGCTTTACCAATGATACAGCCGGGACAATCGCTGCAATTTGTTATTATGCCAGAAGGTCAGGATCCTGATGATTTGGTGCGCCAGCAAGGGGCTGCTGCGTTTCAAAATCTATTAAATAGTGCCAAACCCTTAGCGCAATTATTGTGGGATACCTTAAGCGAGGGTGTTTTGGTTGATACACCAGAACGTAAGGCAGGTTTTGAAAAATCGGTCTTCTTAAAATTGTCAGATATTGAAGACGAGCAAGTTAAAACCTTTTACCAGCAAGATTATCGCCGTCGATTGAATGAATTGCTGCGCCCACAATGGCAGAAGCAAAACGGGCAAGCTGGGGCCGGACCCTATAAGGGTGGTTCAACGCGGACTGGGTCTTATGGCCGTGGCGGGCGCAAATCAAAATTTGGCCCTGCATCCAGACTTATCCCGGCAGAGGGTAATTTATCGAGCACACGATTGGGGCAAAGCGTGAGTGCCGAATCGGTAACGATTCGGCTTGATGAATTGCTAATTTTGACGATTCTTCACCATCCGCAACTGTTGGTGACCCATTTGGATGACTTTCAAGGGGTCAAAATGGCCGATTCTGACCTTGATTCGCTGAGAAATGAGATAGTTGCTTTGGCAATTGAGTTAGATTCACTAGATTCTGACACGATTCGTCAGCATTTACTGGAAAAAGGCTACGAGTCGCTTTATATACGATTAACGCAGTCTGATTCGCATCGTCCAGATTGGTTTGCCTGGCCCGATGCAAATTTGCAAGATGCCGAAACAGGTTGGCTTCAAGTTTTGAACCGACAGCGCCGCATTCACCAATTGATGCGTCAGCTTAAGGAAGTGGAGCTTGATGTAAGCCAGAACCTCACTGAGGAGGGGTTCGAACGCCTGAAGGCATTGAAAGAAGAATTGGAAAATGCGGCTGGAAATGAGTCTGAAATCGACGGATATGGGCTTGCATCTGGGCGCGTTATGACCACATAGAGAAGGTCGCTATCACCTTTTAGCATAAGCGAAAGAGGTGATCACTCTAGGAATGAAGGGTAAATCGATTTTATGGCAAAGAAACCTACTGACAGCGGTCAACAAGGTGGCGGTGAGGGCGAAAGCCCACTGGTGGATGCTGAAGCAAAAAAAGTAAAAGAGATGATCGCCCGCGCCAAAAAGCGTGGCTATATTTCTTATGACGAGCTGAACGAGACCCTGCCTCAAGACGAGATGTCGTCAGAAAAAATTGAAGACATTATGACCATGCTAAATGACATGGGCATTAATGTTATTGAGGGTGATGAGCCAGATGACAAAGATGGCGATTCTAATGACAGCGATAACGAAAGCGATAATGACGACGGTGATGACGAAGATGAAAAATTTGAGGTTATTACTAAAAAGCCTGAAAGCGATCGCACCGATGACCCCGTGCGCATGTATTTGCGCGAAATGGGCCGGGTTGAGCTTTTAAGCCGCGAAGGTGAAATTGCCATTGCTAAGCGTATTGAGGCTGGTCGTGGTACCATGATTGATGGCTTATGCGAAAGCCCGTTAACCTTCCAAGCTATTATCAGCTGGGCAGAGGCCTTGGAAGAAGGCGAAATTTTACTACGTGACATTATCGACCTAGATGCCACATCAGGCAAAGGCCCAAATGCGGATGACTTTGATGATGACAGTGATGGCGAAAACAATAATGATGAGTCTAAGGCAGCTGAGTCAAAAACGGCTGAGACCAAAAAAGATGACCCCAAAAAAGATGATAATGTGACGTCAAAACCATCATCTGATGATGAAGATGGCGAAGAGGGTGAAAGCAGCGAAGACGATGATGACGACGAAGACGATGATGAGGCCCATGCCAACATGTCATTGGCGGCAATGGAAGAAAATTTATTGCCTGAAACCATCGAGAAATTTAAGTCGATTGCGTCTACCTATAAAAAATATAACCGCCTTCAAGTTCAAAGCTTTGAGTTAGGCCAAAAAGGCGAGGCGATTAGCGCGTCACAAGAGCGCCGCTTTAAAAAGCTAAAAGAAGAATTGGTTGAATTGGTATCATCCATGCACATTAATGGTAACCGAATCGAAGAATTGGTAGACCAATTGTATGGTATGAACCGTCGTATGGTTAGCCTGTCAGGTAAGATGTTACGTTTGGCAGAGCGCTATAAAATTAGCCGTAAAGCTTTCTTGGATGAGTTTTTAGGTAACGAGCTTGAGCATGAATGGCTTGAGCGGGTTTCTAAATTGCCGGGTCGTGGCTGGGCTGATTTTACCAGCAAAGAAGCTGAATCGATTAACAATATGCGTGACCAAATAGCCGAAGTTGCCCAAAAAGCGGGCATGGCTGTAGGTGAGTTCCGCCGCGTTGTTCATATGGTGCAAAAGGGTGAAAAAGAAGCCCGAATTGCTAAGAAAGAAATGGTGGAAGCCAACCTTCGTTTGGTTATCTCAATCGCTAAAAAATATACCAACCGTGGCCTACAATTCCTTGATCTTATTCAAGAGGGTAACATTGGCTTGATGAAAGCGGTTGATAAGTTTGAATATCGGCGCGGTTATAAATTCTCGACCTATGCAACATGGTGGATCCGTCAGGCGATTACCCGCTCAATTGCAGACCAAGCACGCACCATTCGTATTCCAGTTCATATGATTGAAACGATTAACAAACTGGTTCGTACGGGTCGCCAAATGCTGCATGAAATTGGCCGCGAAGCCACCCCTGAGGAATTGGCAGAGCGTTTATCAATGCCGCTTGAAAAAGTGCGCAAGGTGATGAAAATCGCTAAAGAGCCAATTTCGCTGGAAACACCTATTGGGGATGAGGAAGACAGCCATTTAGGTGACTTTATTGAAGACAAAAATGCCATTATTCCTTTGGATGCGGCTATTCACCTTAACTTGCGTGAAACCACGACCCGCGTGTTGGCGTCATTGACCCCGCGTGAGGAACGTGTGCTTCGGATGCGCTTTGGTATTGGTATGAACACGGATCACACCCTAGAAGAGGTTGGTCAGCAGTTCTCGGTTACCCGTGAACGTATTCGCCAAATTGAAGCAAAAGCGTTACGCAAACTTAAGCACCCAAGTCGCTCTCGTAAATTGCGAAGTTTCTTGGATAACTAAGGTTTCCATTAATAACATTGAAATGGCTGCCATGCTTAACGTGTGGCAGCTTTTTTTATGGCATCAAGGGGTGGTTGCGGCTGATGGGGTGTGCCATTGGGTAGGCCGCTATTAGCTTTTTATAAAAGTCACTCTGTTGAACCGTTAAAATAGCTTGGCGATAGGCCTCAATGATTGTTTCATCTGTTTGAGAATCGCCGGCTAAATAGGTCGGAAATGCGCCAACGGAATGAGAGACTTTAAAGGAGGTTTTGGTATTTAGTTTTTTGTCTAAAATATACTTTAGTTGGCTTGCATCGCCGAACCATGCATCAAGGCGTTTACGGTCCAACATATGGGCCAATTGTTCAGGATTGGGCGAGCCTGAATAAACATTATCGAACCCTAAATTTTTAAGCACCTCTTCAAACATGCTGTTTTGGCGTACACCGATCATGTCCAGCTTTTTGGCTTCTTCAAGGCTGAATTTTTGGTGATTATGGGCAAAAGCAAATTCAACAGCATAAAGTGGAGCGATCCAACGGTAATCCTTTTCACGTTTTTTTGAGCGGGAAACAGGAAACAGCAGCGTATTGCGTTCATGATGCTGAGGTGTGACCAAGGCACGGTTGATGGTGCGTGTTTCAATGGTGCTTTTAAAAGTTAGATGTTTTTCGGCTTCTTTCAAAATGGCCACAGCAATGCCTTCCTTGCCCTCATTCATGGCGTGGGGTGGCAAGTTAGCAGTTACAAGGCGCACTTGTGCCATGGAAGGTGTGGATGCAACAAAACACAATAATAACAGTGACTTTAAAACAAACAGCGGTCTAATGGGGATGCTCCGTTTAGTAATGCTTTTTTATTTTGGTTGTTTTTAGATTTTTTTATGTTCATTTCTGAATAGGGCATGTGTCTAGTAAAAATGTCTTGAATAATCAAGGATAAATTAACAGCCAATTTAAGGTGTATTAAAAGACCTTTGTTGCCAGCAAGTTAGGCGCGCTAGTCATGCTCTCACTGCGGTTCTGGCTTGAGGTTTTTATGTGAATCTGTTACGTCAAGCAATCAAAGATGGGAGATTTGGATGCTAAAAGTTAAAATTGTTCCGGTAACGCCGTTTCAGCAAAATTGTTCGGTTTTATGGTGTGATCAAACCATGGAAGCCGCGGTTGTTGATCCTGGTGGTGATCTGGACAAAATTCAAACCGTCCTTGACCGAGAAGGCCTTACCTTAAAAGCCATCTGGATTACCCATGGTCATATTGATCATTGTGGTGCAGCGCAAACCTTAAAAGATGGCACAGGTGTTCCCATCATTGGCCCACATGAAGAAGATATGTTCTGGATTGCACGCCTTGAAGAAGACGGTGCGAGGTACCAGTTTAATTGGGCCAAGACATTTGCCCCTGATCAATTTCTAAATGATGGTGATCAGCTCACTATTGGTCAAGAAACCCTTGATGTGTTTCATTGTCCGGGCCATACGCCGGGTCATGTGGTGCTGTATCATGAAGGACAAAAATTAGCGATTGTGGGCGATGTTCTTTTTAAGGGCAGTGTTGGGCGTACTGATTTTCCGCGCGGCAATACCCAGGAATTGATCGATTCAATTGTTCAAAAACTGTGGCCGTTGGGCGGTGATGTGCGCTTCATTCCAGGGCATGGCCCCATGTCTACTTTTGCTGAAGAACGCGCTACTAACCCCTTTGTGGGTGATCAGGTTTTGGCAGGATAAGTCAGCTTTCTAAAGCAGTGATTTTGCCACCCGCTTGGCGCGCCTTGCGGCGATCGGCGCACTGGCGGCAAAGGCAAGCGCTTTGGCCCCCTCTAAGAGCACCATAATGTTTTCTGCTGTGTTGGCGGGGTCTTTTGCACCGGCCAGTGAGGCTTGTCGTTCTACTACCCGAAACACGTTTCTAAAGTGGCGTTCGGCCATTTGGTGGATTGGCATTTCAGGATCAGGGTATTCCGCACATGCGCGGGCAAATAAACAGCCCTTAAAATGATGCTCACGAAACCAGTGTTCATGGGCATCAAAAAGCGCGTCAATGCGCATTTCATCGGTAAGACTAAGGCGATCTGTTTCACGCTCTAACCATTGGATGATACGCTGGCTGGCGTGTTCTAACACGGTCATGATCAAATCGTCTTTTGATTTAAAATGTTTATACAGTGTCATTTTAGCGACGCCGCTTTCGGCGATGATATAGTCAATGCCCACCGCGTGAAACCCGTTTTGATAAAACAATTCCTCGGCAGTGGTGATGAGAATTTCTTTTTTCTTTGATCGATAGGGCATAGCCAAAACGCCTTTTGAATAAAAATAGACAGACTTGTATATTTACAAGAAAAGCCTCTTGATGCAAGCAGGGTTTTAATGGCAAACACGTGGCGCTGTCTTAAACGTTTGACAGTTGGTTTTACGACGTTAAGCGTTTGACAAATGCGCTTAAACGTTCTTCAAAAACGGTGGTGGAAGGCAATTCCAAGTATATCATCATTTTGGCGTTAAAATCGTCAATTTGGATACTTAGGTCCATTTGTAGCAGAACTCCCAAAGATATTTCAGAAAACTGCCAATCAAGGCAGAAATCATCATCATCAAAATCATGAGCTATGTCTTGTTTTTTAATCGAAGGGATCAGTTTTGGAACTTGCGTTTCAAACCGCACTTTTAAGGAGTTGGCAAGTGACCCAAGGCAGGCGTTTAGAAGAATGTTGGAAGTTTCCAGTAATGATTCTCGTAAAATGGACTTATCATTAATTTCTAGGCCTTGCGCCATCAACATAAGCTTTGAAATAGGTAGTGCTTGTTGCCGCGCTAATAGTAATTGAATGTGACCATCGACATTGCCTTCAAATTCAATCCCCATCGCAGTGACCTCGCCACCAATATGTTCTATGGCATAATCAATCATCTCGTTACGGGAAAGATATTTAATGTTGGGCGGTGTAATGCTAACTTCACGCTTTGCCAAGCTTGAGAGCGATGTGGCTGCCCGACTAACGCCGATGTTAAATAGTTCCATCAAGGCATCTTCTGTTAGGGGATCAAGTTCAGCCATAAAGGGCTCCTCTCAACTTTGGCCTCTTACAACGAGGCTATGCGATCAAGAATTTCATCATTTAATGGTTTATAGGCAATGCCAACAACCCCAAGGGCGCGGGCTTCATGCTTTATGCTTTCTTGAACATTTGCGGTGCAGAGGATGAGTTTTAAATCAGCATGCTTTTGGCGCATTTCACGCAATAAATTGATACCGTTTATGCCAGGCATGTTAAAATCAACAATGGCAAGTTGATAAGGGGCTTGCGCCAGAATACCCATTGCTTTGGTTGGGTCTTGGCATTCTGTAATATGCCATTCAGGCTGGCGTTTTTGCAGGCCTTCTTTTAGAAGAAGAAGGCTAAATTTGCTGTCATCAACAATTAAAACTTTGGTCATTTTTGTTTTTACCTTTTAACGTCACCCAACAATATTCTTTTAATCGTTTATTTTTACAGTTTTATTAAGTTTTGCATCGCGGCAACATCCATTCGGTTAACGGTCCAGCCATCCATCGGGTCTGCCCCAATGCTTTTGTAAAAATCAATGGCAGGGGTATTCCAATCTAGCACCGACCATTCCAGCCTACCACACTTACGGTCTAACGCAAGCTTGGCTAAATGACTTAGCAATGCCTTGCCATAGCCCTTGCCACGGTACGCTGGCTTAACAAATAAGTCTTCCAAATAAAGCCCTGGCTTGCCTAAAAAGGTTGAATAATTATGAAAAAATAGGGCAAAGCCAACAGCTGTTTCCCCCTCATAGGCAATGACACATTCCGCATAGGCTTTATCGCCAAAAAGGGTGTTTTCAATATCTTCAAGGGTGGCAACAGCCTCATGGGCCAGTTTTTCATAATCAGCCAAGTCTTGAATGAACTGTAAAATTAAACCGGCATCTTTTTTGGTGGTTTGTTGAATGGTGAAGGTCATCAAACTCTCTTTGTTTTAGGTTGTGAAGTAGAAGGATAAATAGATCGCTAATGGGGTGATGATAATGGTTCTTTGTAGAAAGATTATCGCCAAACGCCCAACGCTTAAAGGCAAGCCAGATTGCAGCAAAATAACACCAATTTCCGACATGTAAATTAATTGCGTCACCGCCATAATACCAATCAGAAAGCGTGTGGTTTCTGATTCTATGCCTTGCGCTAAAATGGGCGGTAAAAATTGATCTGCAAAGCCGACTAAGAAACCGGGTGCCGCTTTATCAGCCTCAGCAATGCCCACAGCATCTAGCAGCCATTGAATGGGGGTGGAAATAAGGGTGAAAAAGGATGTGTATTCCGCAACAATTAGCACAACGGTACCCACAGCCATCACTAACGGCAGCAGCGTTACCCAAATGAGAATGCCTGAAAACAACCCTTCTTTGGCAGAAGCAACCACAGATGTTGCTTTTTCTGCGCGGGCAATAGCCTTATCAAAGGCAACGGTTAAAATGGCTTTGTCGGTTGGTGGATCATGACGCATGCTGCCCACATGCCCATCAATATATAGATCAGGAAGGCGTGATAAAGGCGGGATGCGTGGCATGATCAGGGCAGCGAACACGCCGCAAACCACAATCGCGAAATAATAGCTAAAGAACATGTGGTCAATGCGAATAATTTCTGCAATGGTTAGGCAAAAGGCCGTTGAGACAACAGAAAAGTTTGTTGCAATAACCGATGCTTCGCGCTGGTTATAATAGCCTTTTTGATATTGCTGTGTGGTGATAACAACGCCCAAGGTGCCAGACCCCATCCAGCTGGCAACGGCATCAACGGCTGACCTGCCGGGCACTTTAAAAAGCGCCTTAAAAGGCCGCCTTAATAGCGTACCAATAAATTCCATCAAGCCATAATCAGTCAGAAAAGGTAGGACGATACCAGCAAGGATGAACAGAATAAAAATGGTCGGTGCCAAATCCTTAAACATGGTTTGACCAGTGCCTGCACCAATGATCATTTCAGGCCCCGTGGCGGTAAATACCATCAGGGTAATGATCGCTCCTAATAACCTAAGGCCATTCCAAACAGGCGATGTTTTAAAGAGCGTCGCGCATTTTTCACCGCCAAAGGGACGCACGCTATAAACCAAGGTTAAAAGGGAGGCTAGGCAAATGGTTAAGGTGATCATCAAGGGCAATTGAGCGGCAACGGCATATTTTACTTTATCAGTGATAATACCAAGGCCAATGGTGTAATTGCCGCCATCTTCAATGGGAAACAGGAAAAACATGATACCCACTAATGATGCCAAGATAAATTTCAGTCTGGCACTTGGTGTGCTGCTTTGCGTTTTCATATCCCACCCTCTTTACAATCTCTCGAATGTTAGTTTATCGCGACCATCACCACATGTCTTGACATTTTTTCATAGGATCAGGGCTGTTTAACCAATTTTTCAGCTCATCAGCCATGATTTTTGATTGCTCTAAAACCAACTCCCAGCGCATTAGTCGTTCTTCCCACGACATTGTCTCAAAATCTTTGCGATCAGGAATTTTGGCACCGGGCAGTGTTTTTATCCAATCATCCTTCGGGGCGATGAAAACCATGTCACTTAAGTTTTTTGGGTGAGGGCGCCTGTTGGGGCGATATTTATCAAACCAACCGGGATGAATGCGATCCATAAAGTGAGGATAGATCACTAAGCGGTGATCATCGTCAAGAACATCTATGGGTGGGCTTTGATAGCGGTGACCTAAAAAGTCCATATCAAAATGATAATCGGTTAAACCACCATCGCGATAAGTTCCTTTGGGGCCCCCGGGAATGTCTTTAACCCCAGTCATCACTACAGGGATGGTACTGGTGGCAACGATGGCATCCATCAAATTATCTTTTGCTAGGGGCACATGAACAATAGGTAAGTCATTGGCATCATAAAAGGGTGGTTTTTGGCGGGGATCATAAAATAAGGCGCGCTTGAAGCCCCATCCAATGGCTTTACGGCAAACAAAATTAGCCGCAGCAAGGGATAGTAAGCAGGGAATGAGGAGGGTTTTATTTTCGCTGTGAAAGGGCCCGCGCGATAGGTTCACCAAATAATGGCTAAAAACCTTTGGGTTGTTCAAAACTTGGTCAGCATAAGCACCATCAGCAATGTGTGCCAAAACGGGGTAACTGTTTTCGGTAATGTCTCTGGGTCCATCTCCATCGCTAAAGGGGAAATTAAAATAATGGTGCTTAAAACGATCTAGCGCTGCAACTGGGTCTTTATTCGCCAAGCAGGTCATGCGCCATGCCCCAATGGATGAGCTAATGGTGTGAAGCGGATTGTCAGTGTCGCGGTTTAAGAGCCAAGGAAACAGCACTTTATCCAATTGATGTAAAATGATCCATTTTGGTCCACCCGAAGCAGCTGGCATGACATGAAAGAGGTCAGGTTTTAGCCCATGTTCTTGGATGATACGTTTTGCTCTTGAGCCTAAGCGGATGGTAATGCTTTTAAAGGACATAGAAATAAATAGGCCTTGTCAAATCTAATAGAATCAATGTATATTAAGTTTATCTAATAAACAAATTGCTATGGGTTACTGATTAGTCAGTTCCATTATGATATAAGATTTTAAGGTTTCGTCTAGCGAAATGACAATCAACGCTTTTAATTCTGATAATTTGGAAAAGAGGGAAGAATATGGAAAATTTCACACCAATTAGTGCCCTAATTGGCGGCTTGATTATTGGCTTATCAGCTTTATTGCTGATGATGTTCAATGGCCGCATTGCAGGCATCAGTGGCATATTTTCAGGCACCGTGTTTGCCGATGCGGGTGATCGCTTATGGCGCGTTGCATTTGTGTTGGGATTAATTGCGGGTCCGGTTGTCTATACCATGGTGATGGGGGTACAACCCAATTTTGTGATGACCGACAATAAAGGTTTGATTATTGCCGGTGGCCTGTTGGTGGGTTTTGGTACCCGCCTTGGTTCTGGATGCACATCGGGACACGGTGTTTGTGGCTTGTCTCGTCTATCGGTTCGCTCGCTTGTGGCGGTGTTGACTTTCATGTTTGCTGGCATGGTCACCGTTGCCATCATGAATATGATGATGGGAGGGTAAGGCCATGATGATGAAAAATTTAACAGCTTTAATATCTGGTGTGGTGTTTGGCGTTGGCTTAACCGTTGCAGAAATGACTAATCCTCAAAAAGTGCGTTCTTTCCTCGATATTTTAGGCAATTGGGACCCGTCATTGGCTTTTGTGATGGGGGGTGCCTTGGTGCTCACTTTTCTAGGGTATAAAGTGATTACCAAACGGGCTAAGCCTGTGTTCGATGTCTGTTTCCACATTCCACAAGGCAGACATATCGACAAACGTTTGGTGTTGGGCGCGGTATTCTTTGGCATTGGTTGGGGGCTTGTCGGTTTATGCCCAGGGCCAGCGTTGGCAGCTATTACGCTCGGTGGCACGGATGTTTATATTTTCCTCACCGCCTTTATTGCGGGTATGCTGGTGTTTGACTTAACGCCTTTGAAAAAATAAAAGAACGCATTAACCATTATTAAAAGAGGCACCTTTTGGTGCCTCTTTTTATGTGTACTTTTTAAATGGTAGCGCTAAAACCTTCACGACATCATTGCTTTCAGGGTAGTTCTTAGGGTCTGTAACACCTAATTTTAAGGGCAGTTGGTTGGGGCGGTAATAAAATGTGCCAAAGACCAAATCCCAGATGGTTAAAAAGCCGCTATAATTTTTAGATTCATCTAAATTTGCACTGTGGTGATAGCGGTGCAATTCTGTGCTGATGAAGATGTAATTTAGCCAGCCAGCAAGAATATCAACGTTAAAATGAGATATTAACCCGTGAAAACCCATCAAAGCGTTGACCATAAAAATAGATGGCGCGCTTGCTCCTAAGCCAACAAGGGAAAGTTGGATTAGGGAAAAGGAGATGATCTGATTAAAGGGATGCATAACACCGTGCATAACCAAATATACTTTAGCTGGCAGATGGTGTGCAGCGTGAATGTGCCAACACCAACGCCCTAGCTTGCCCTTACCTTCATGACAAAAGCGGTGAAACCAATATTGTAAAAACTCTGCCGTCAGGGCGGTTAAAATGAACCCAACAAATAAATTGCTATTAAATAGTAGGCCAGATTGATTAATGGGAGCTAAGTCAAGGGCCAATAGAACAATAAAAAATCGCATCAAGCGCGAAACCGCCATAACTATTAACCCATATTTAATGTCACGCCAAAAAGACCGCCATGTCATTTTCCATTCATCTTTAGCAGGGAGCAGAAACTCAGTGACAAATAAGAGGGTAAAGCGCACTCAAGCAAACCATATGAAGGCGTTTTTTAAGTCCCAATCTTAATGAATGGTATAGGCAATAAAGCCAAACGTGCAGGCTAAAAGGGTGGGATAGAGCCCATATTGTACCGCTGGTCGTATCATTGTGTTCTCCTAATTTATTTTAGATATAGGAAAAGACAAAAAATAAAGCTGTGCAATTCTTGCTGTTTTTTGCGCACTTTTACATAAAGTGTGCGCTCTGTTGCGCTATAGTCGAATGGCAAAGTGGTTAAAGGGACATGTTCAAAAAATAATGTTGAGGCACTTTCTTAGGGCGACGAGTCAAGGTGGTTTTTTCGAAAAGAGAGCATGGATTGCTGTAAATCTGCCATGCTACCTGTTGATGAATGATAGGCATAATAGCCAGCAGGAATATCATAGAGCTTTTCGGTTCTCATGCCGCTTGGTGGGTGGTCATAGCCGATTAAGTGCTGGCGTTGGTCGATGTTGCCAAAGGGCGGTTCAATAAATAAAGCAATGGCATGTGTTACGGCATCAGGTTTATCAGCAACTAATGTATGATAGGTTGCCTTTAGGGCTGTTTCATTTAGCGTGGTGGTTTGAACAGCGATGGCTTTGTGTTCTAAATATCGAACGGTCAATCGCGTGCTTTTCTAGTCTAGGGTCCATAAAGATAGTTTCCTATCCAATAATGATTATTATACGAGTGACCTACAACAACAAAGTACCTTTTAAGCGCTTTTCCAAGGTTTGTTATTTTCATAGCCTAGGGCTAAATTATTAAGTGATAAAGCTATAATTATAGAAAATTAGGCGCTAAATGTGAGGCGTGTTAGTCTAGAATAACTTCTGGAATTTCCTCAAGTGTCGTGTCATGCTGCTTTAAATTGAGAGGGGGCTCTATGAAGAAGATATTAGCAATGATTGGGGTGTTCGTAATGGTGGTGGCAATGCCAGTTTCATCAAGCAATGGCGCTGTAGCTGAAGAGCAGAATGTTGATGCCATGAGTGAGTTTGGTGCCACAGCATCCAACGTTTTTTTCTACTATAAAGATGTTGAGGCTGCGACTGCCTTTTACCGCGATAAATTGGGGCTGCGGGTGGTGGTTGACTATGGCTTTGCTAAAATCATGCAAGTGGCCCCAAAATCCTTTGTTACCTTGGTGGATTCTGCCAAAGGTATGCACCATGCCGATGAACCCAAAACCACGGCAATAGCGCTGGTCACAGATCAATTAGACGGCTGGTGGGATTATGTCTCATCATCAGGAATTGAGCTTCGATCTAAAGAGTATAATCCAGTGGAAGGTCGCCCGCATCACGGGTTTGTAGCGGTTGACCCAGAGGGCTATTTGCTGGAGTTTGAGCGCTTTAATCCGCATCCAGAAAATGAGCATCTCATGCCCGTATTGGACAGCTTTGAAACCCTCTATCCAGAAGAGGGTGCTTCAGAGGTTCCCGAAGGCCTTGGCTTTAAGGCAACCATTGTGTGGTTCTACTATAAAGACATGGAAAACATCCAAAACTTTTATGAAAATATTTTGGGCTTTGATCTGATCGTTGATCAGGGCTGGGCAAAAATTTATCCCATGGGTGGCACGGGCTTTTTTGGTCCGGTGGACGAACAGCGCGGCATGCATCGTTTTACAGAAATGAAAGCTGTTACCTTGTCCATCCTAACTGATAATATCGAGGGCTGGTTTAATTATATGAAGTCTCACCCCCAGATTAAAATACGATCGGACCATTTAAGTGAAGAGGGCAATACAGGCAATAAGGTTAGAACCTTTGTGGCTTATGACCCTGAAGGATATTATCTCGAATGGGATGTGTTTGCCGATGTGCCAGACAATAAAGCTTTGTTAGAGGCTATTAGAAAGCCTTAAGCCTTAATAAAAATGATATTGGTGGGCCCGGAGGGACTCGAACCCCCGACCAAGCCGTTATGAGCGGCCGGCTCTAACCAACTGAGCTACAGGCCCACCGATAGGCATTCAATAATCAGGATTGATTAAAAAGGCAATCCCTAATTCATTCAATTTTTAAAAAGAAATCATCATTCATTGTTTAATTTGTCCACTTTGCGGTAACCCGCTGTATTGGTGCGACAAATTGCCTATGCGTTCTATTGATTAATGGCGCTATAGTCATTACATGTTTACTAATTATTAATAATTGAGTGGTATTTTGTAATATAAGAATAATTAAATAGTGTGAGGAGAAATAAAATGTCCTACACCTTGGACGCAGCGAAGTTAAAAACCTGTCAGGCAGAAGCCGATGGTAAAGAATTTTTTCATACCCCAATGGAAGCGGTTAATGCCCAACTTTATGAATGCTGGCGCACCAAGCGCTATAAAGAAATGATTGAGCTTGCCCGTGAAGGGGCTGGCAAAGGCATTGCCCTTAAGGACCTTAAATTTATTGAAAAGGCCCGCAAATCAATGATCGCCCATTAAAGCTGGTTTATATTTTCAACATATGATTGGTTGGTCAGCCATATTAGAACTGACCCTGATTTATTTCAGGGTCAGTTTTGCTGTTTGGTGATAATAAATACGGCTTAAACCAACACTACCGTTATCCATCTGATCGAATTTATCGTGCATCACTTGGCGCACAACTAGATAAATGTCGCCCTTAACCTCAGGTAATTTTACCCACATGCTGAACGGAATGTCAGTGCGGGCCACCTTGCAACCGGTTTCTTCTGAACATGGTGCGGTCATGCCTGCAAGCCAGTTGTTATGAGGTACGGGTGTATCCATTGATGGAATGGTCATGGCGGGCATCACGTCTTTGCCTTCAGGGTCAGTGGTCCATAGGACGACAATATCACCCGGGTGGTAAACATAATGATTTAGGTCTAATTGAAGAACTGACCCGCTTTCAACTTCGGTTGATGGTTCTTCTGCAGGGTCAACACCCGGCGCTCCAAAAGGATGAACCTTTAAGGCACGACCACGATCAACACGACCACCGACCAAAGGTTTCGGTGAAATAAGGTCAATATGGGCACTGGCAGGCAGCGACAAAACGGGCATGGTCATTGTGGCGCATGCAACTGCTAAGGCGGCTTTTGTGAAAGTTTTGATCATGATATTTTCCCCTCAAGTGTCTTCTGTTTTATCGCTATACGGTTCATCTATGATCTTAGATTTTATTAAACGCTTGTTCAAGGTCTTCAATAATATCTAAAATATGCTCTAACCCCACCGACATGCGAATTAAGGTTGGCGGCGTTGTGCTGTCATCCCCTTCAATAGAGCGACGATGCTCAATCAGCGAATGGGTGCCACCTAAGCTGGTGGCGCGTTTTATGGTCTCAACATGATGGGTGAGTTTTATGGCGGTTTGTTCATCACCCTTGGTTTCAAAAGAAATCATACCGCCATTTAGGGCCATTTGACGCTGGGCAATATCATGTTGCGGGTGGCTTTCTAGGCTTGGATAATGCACCTTTGCCACCTTGGGGTGATCAATTAACCATTGTACCAATTGTTCGGCATTTTGGCTGTGGGCACGAACCCGCAACGCCAGCGTTTGCAATCCGCGCAGGGTTAACCAGCTGTCAAACGGCGATGGCACCGCGCCAATTTCTTTTTGTACATTGCGTAATTCTTCAAAAAAGTCATTGTCTTCTTTCACCGTGACAATGCCGCCTAAGACATCGCTATGCCCGCCAATATATTTGGTGCTGGAATGCATAACAATATCAGCGCCTAATTCTAGCGGGCGGGTGATAACAGGGGTAGACCATGTGTTATCACAGCCCAACATCAGGCCATGTCGTTTAGCGATGGAGGCAAGAGCCGCAATATCGCAAATTTTTAATTGTGGGTTTGAGGGGGTTTCTGCCCAAATAAGGCGGGTGTTGTTATTGATGGCCTCTTCCACTGCTTTTAGATTTGTCATGTCCACAGGGCTAACCGCCAATTGCCAGCGATCAAAAATGGTTTGATGCAGCACTTTAACGCCATAATACATGTCATCAGGGACGATCACATGGTCATGGGGTTTCAGGCATTGAAACACTGCTGATACTGCTGCCATACCGGAAGAAAAAGCCGCAGACGCCGCACCACCTTCCAGCTCGGTCATGCAGGTTTCAAGTGATGACCGATTAGGATTGCCAGAGCGGGTATATTGATACCCTCGCTCATAGCCGCCGTCTAAATCGCGTTCAAAAGTGGTTGATGGATGAATGGCTTGGCTAATAGCGCCGGTGTGCGGATCAACCTCTTGGCCCGCATGAATGGCTGCGGTTTCAAAACGATGCTTTTTGGTCATGACATATTCCCCCTAAATGACTTAAATGCCATATGAAAAGATTATCAGGCCATTGTCAATCGCTCTTAATAATGGAAGCCGTCACCGTCGTTAAAAGGGATGTCGTTACCAGCCATTAAGCGAAGACAGGCACCTTCCTTGACCAGTCTATAAAACGAAAGGATTTTGGTGTATTGGTGCATGTTTTTGTCGGAGCCTAAAAGCGTAAACGAGCCCTAATCATGCCTGCCGTATCGGTGCGGTCTTTGGTGTGGCCCGCATCTAGGCGGTAAGCAAGGTTGGCTTCTAGGGTCCACAGTTGACCTAAGAAAGAAACCTTGTTTTGCCAGCCCGCTTCAAAAGCCACTTCACGACCCGTTGGTGACAAAGACACTTGATTGGTTTGATACAAGGGATTGCCAGTTTCAATGTCCAAGCCAATTCCTTGCTCAACTAAGGCGGAGCTGTTTTCAACCCGTAAAGGCTGACTAACCCTTAGCATTAAGCTGTCCCCATCAAGGAAGGCATTTTTAAGGGCAATATTCGCCTGCCATTGGGTGGAGGCAAAATTTGGCATGCTTAAAAATAAACTGCCTGCCACTTCATCAATTTGGCTATACCCCACTTTACCATCAAGGCTGAGGGATAAGTGCTCAGTCAGGCCTTGCCAAACCCGCAAGCCCGCAAAGCTGGTGTTGGTTTTATCAGCCATTTTTAAGCCACCTGAAAAGCGCGATCCAAGCAAAGTGTCGCGTTCCAAAAGGTTACCCAATTGCAGGGCGAGGGTGCTGTTTGTTGCCATCACTGACCATGCTGCAATGGCTGATTGGTTAGTGGTATCTTGGCGGAAAGGGGCCAAGAAATGGCGGTTAACACCGTGATCTTGCCCTACATTGATGGCAAGGCTAAACCGTTGATTGTCATTTAAATAATAATCGCTTAAGGCCCAAATGCCGTTGCCACCTAAAAGCGTGTCTTGGCCTTGATCAGTCATCATATAGGGGCGGTTTTGGCTTTCATCATAATGGCCTCTAAGGGCATAATGAAGACTGCTGCTGATACCCGCTTGCCACGTTAGGTTTTGGCTAATTTTTCCGCCCAAACGTAAGGACTTTACTTTGGCGGGTTTGGTGAAATGCTGCACCATATTGCTTTGTGCTGAGAGAGCCGTTTCGCTTAATTCAATCTCGCTAAAGCCAAGGGTCATGTTGGTGCTGCGGCCCAGTTGCCATTGATGGGCATTATAGTGTCGCGCGGCCTGCATTTGCTGTTTTAAATCAAAGCCATAATCAGCCTCATTCACAATTTTGTCGGCGACATTATAATAAAAATCACGGCCATATTTATCAAGGCCCATAACACGGTCCAACCCCGAAATGCTGGCATCACCAAAGGCAGCACCTAAGCGAATGCCAGTGATATCAATATCGCTGTTGGGCTTAACCGGTGTGGCGGTGGAAGACGATGTTTGCACGCCGCCTTGGGCGCTGATCGCTTCCCGCAGATTTAACATGCCATGGCCATAAATCACATCAACCCCAGGGTCACCAAGGTCGGTGGCTGTGTCTTTGATGATTTGTGCTACTTGATTGGCGCTTAAGGATGGCCATTTTTGCATGATAATGGCTGCTGCGCCTGCCACATGCGGTGCGGCAAAGCTGGTGCCACCAACATAATAAAGGCCGGGACCATCATCTTCGGTTTCCCAAGGGGCGACGATGCGCACACCAGGGGCCACAACATAATGGTCTTTTAAAACGCCAGCTTTATCCGAAAAATCGGCCAAGTTATTCGATTGATCAACGGCACCAACCACAAGAAAACCGCCACCACCAGATAATAGATTGTTGGGCGTGATCACATCATTATACATATCTATGAGTGAAAGTTGCGGGTCAGGGTCACTGTCATTACCTGCCGCGGCAACTAACAGCCCATTGCCATAAATAACGTATGCTGGCGTATCAACAATATAACGATCTGTTAAAGGGCTGCCATCGGGATTTCGGGTTGGCGGGTTTTCAATAATATCTTCTTCGTCATATCCTATAGAAATGCTGACAACCCGTGCACCGTTTTCAACCAGATAGGTATAGGGGTTAGAGACATGATAACGATTGCCGTTGGATTGCTCGATGGTTTTGTTGACCCCGCTGAAATAGTCCACTGCAATAACGGGGGAATCATAGGCAACGCCATGGGTGTCCATTTGGTTTTTAATGCCCGCTGCAACAACAGCAACTGCATGACCATGGGGTTCTGCTGGTGGATCATTGTCCTCACCTATTTGAATATCGTATAATTCCAGCATTTCTGGGTCAATGCCACGGCTTGCGGCGGTGTAATTCACCTCGTCACTATCAAGGTCAAAGTTGAAATCGACAAAACCAATCGTGACCCCGGCGCCGGTATAACCCTCGGCATAGGCATATTCAGCGCCAATAGACGCAAGACCATATTGGGCCTCAAATTCTTGCGTGCGGAAATCTTCTGGCGTGTAATTTGGCGATGGTGGCGGCGGAGGCGGCGGCGGAGGCGGCGGAGGCGGTGCAGGGGGCTGAAAATTAGGGTAAGATGGTGTTCCATTATAGCTGGATCCACCCCCACAGGCGGCAAGTGCCACACTTGCAGCAACAATGGTAATGCCATGAAAAAAATTCTTTTTGGACATAATATCTCCGCCTGACCAAACAGGATTTATTCTAATTGACGCAATGCACCGACAAAGAAGTTTTTAATGGCCGATTATCACAACCATGTTAACAACATTTATTATAAAAAAATTATATGAAAATAGTGTGCCAATCTTCCCAGTTGCTGGCAAGGACAATTCTAAAAATCTTTGTGATCGTGTTGTGATATCTTCTTTAAAAGGGTTGATCAATAGAGGGTGATGGCTGGGTAAACCATTTAGGGCCTTGGTCGGTCATATAAAAATGGTCTTCAAGGCGGACACCAAATTCGCCATACAAACACAGCATCGGTTCGTTGGAAAAACACATGCCCTTTTTTAGCGGTGTTTGGTCTGATCGCACTAAATAAGGCCATTCATGAATGTCTAAGCCTATACCATGACCAGTGCGATGGGGCAGGCCCGGAACTTGATAATCAGGGCCATAACCGACACTGGCTAAATAGTCACGCGCTGCCACATCAACTATGCCGCAGGGGGTATCAAGTTGGGCTGCGTTAAAGGCAATTTTTTGTGCCTGTTTTTCATGGTTCCAAACACTGCGCTGTTTATCACTTGGTGTACCATAAACATAAGATCGTGTGATATCTGAAATATAATCATGAACCTGACAGCCGGTATCAATAAGAACCATATCGTTTTTTTTAAGGGTTTGAGGGTCTTTCACACCGTGGGGGTAGGCGGTGGCCTCACCAAAAAGCACAATGACAAAATAATTACCCTTCGGCGCCCCTGCCGCAATATGGGCTTGGTTGATGAAGCTGGCCACTTCGGTGGTGGTGATGCCCTCATGTAAGATCGCCGCGGCAGATTTTTGCACCTCAAGGGTGATGTTTTTTGCGGCCTGCATTAAAGCAATTTCATGGTCGCTTTTTATCATGCGACAAGTGGCGGTAATAGACTTCCCATCGACATAAGTGTGATCAGGGGCAGCATTGCGAATGCCGTTGGAGATAAAAAACGAACTGGATTCATCAATGGCAATGGTGCCTTTTTGAATGCCAAGCCCCCTTAAAATGTCAGCGGTTAATTGATAAGGGCACTCATGTTCTTGCCAACCTTTAACGTCACCCTCGATAGCCATGAATTGTTTTAGGGTCGATATTTCAAAGAAGGGGCTGATGTAAACTAACGAACCATTAGCAGGTAGAAGGGCGCCCACCATACGCTCACTTGCATACCAGCGAGTGCCAGTGAAATAATAAAGATTGGTTCCTGCGTTAAGGTATAAAGCATCAATGCCTTGTTCCTGCATTAAGCCTTGGGCTTTTTCAATGCGGGCCGCATATTCAGCTTTTGAAATGGGTGTGCTTTCTTGGGCAAAAGTCAGTGACGTTAGGCGCTCCAATTCGGTGTCGATTTTAGAATGACCAATCATGTCTTTTTACTCCTGACCAGCTTGTTGTTTTTCAAACGCCTTAATTTTATCGGTAAATTCTACGGCAAATTCGTTGGGCATGGGATAGGTAAGGGCATATTGCGCCACCTTCCAAACGCCGCCCTCGCGCACCATGGTGCCTGCACCCCGGGCTGTGCCATATGTTTTGCTATCCAACACCTCTAAAAACCACGCTGTGTTCATGCCAGGGGTTAACTCAATCCAGCGGGTGCGAGCACTATAAACCCATCCTTGGCCTTTGGAAAAATAAGGTTCGGCATAGGCTTTAAATTCATCCACGGTCCAACGTTCTTTAACGTCGGTTCCTACAAACACACCGCCCGAAGTAAAGTGCCCAAAATAGGTTTCGCCATCGGCCTTGGCGGCAGCTAAATGAAAGCTATCCAAAACGCCAGCAATGGCGGTTTTTTCAGCCTCTGCGCCATTATCATAGGCCTGTGTCATTTGGGTAAAGGGGCTGTGAACATCATTTGGAACGGGGGTGCCCATATGCAATTGCATGATGCGCCACTCGCCATTGATACGGGTCATGGTGCCTGTCGGGCGAAGGGTGTAACCTGTTGGCGCAAACCATACCTCTTCGCGGAACCATGCAGTTGTGCCATGATCAGACACGCCAACCTCGCGCGATTTAAGGTCAAAGGCCCAACCAGCTTCAAATGCTTTCTTTAAGTCATCGGGTAGGTTTTTAATCGACCAAGCTTCACTTTTGTCGGTGCCTAAAAACCATGCATTGGGGCTGTAAACCGCTAAAATACCGTCAAGGTCGCCAGCTTCTTCGGCTTTGTGAAGTTTATCTAAGGTTTCAATGGCTTGTAGTTTGAGGGCATCCATATCCTTGTTTTGAGGATTGCCCATCCAACCTGAAAGCCCTAAACCAATGGCAATGATAAAAAATAATGGCACTAATTTAAGCATAATAAATCCCCCCGCTTGTCTAATTTATGTGGGTATCTTACAGCAGTAAATCATGATTACAAGCGAACACTCAAGGGCAGAAAAGCATCTGATAAGGTCGAAATGTATCGCAGCCTAATTAGCTTTTACAGCGTTTGTCGGTGCTATTTTTCTCACACTTTGGCTTTTCACTGGATGATTCTTCCTCAAACATTTCCAAATCATCAAATTCAGTGTTGAAGAGATCTTCCTCTTCTTGTGTTGGGGTGATTTTTCCATCGGCAATATCATAATTACGGTTTTGGCGCCACGCGCTGCGGGCCATAACGTAAGGGTCTTGAGCCTCATATAACTCGTCGATAATAGAGAAATAACGAGCGCGGGTGTCAATGGCATCTAAGCCGCGGGTGATATAGGTGGTTAGGTCAAAGCCAAGAAGAAAGTCATTTTCTAAATTGAGTTGGTGAATGGCCATACCCATTGGATCAAGCACGATGTCACCCCCAAAACCAACGGTATCACGCAGCGAGGATGGGCCAAAAAACGGCAACATAATGTAGGGTCCTTCGCCAACACCCCAAACGGCTAATGTTTGTCCAAGGTCTTCTTCTGTGCGGATGAAACCAAGATGCTTTGCCGGGTCCCACAGACCAAGAATGCCAACGGTTGAGTTGATCAAAAAGCGACCAAGGGTGTCACCCGCTTCAAGGGGTTTACCTTGCAGCACCTGATTTGTTGCGGTCCAAGGTTCAGCCAAGTTATGCAAGAAATTGGTTACGCCGCGTTCCATGAAATTAGGAGTGACGGCGGTATAAACCTGCGATGCCGGTCGGACAAAAGTTTTATCAATGAAGGTGTTAAAGCCAAAAATTGTGCGGTTAACGGGTTCAAAAGGGTCATTGGCTGATTCATATTCAGCAACCGCTAAGGGGTCTGATTCAGGTGGCCGTGTCGCACAAGCACTGATGCTGACAGCCAGCAATGATAACAGCACAAGGCGTTTGACCAAATGATGAAATTGTCCAAGACCCAACATTCACGTTCTTTCTAACAGCACAATTGCTTTAAAGCTTATCTCATTGTTTCCTTAAATAGGCGTTGATTAAGGCAAAAACAAGAAGAATATTTATCTAGCTGAATTGGAGGGGATTATTAAATGATAAGTGATGCTGGCATGTTTCACTGAAGCCCTTGTGAGGAGAAAAATTTCTTGTGGCATAGATCATGTGTTTACAATATATAAATATATCTTTATATATTTCGGCAGAAGGGATTCTTAGAAATGGAAAAACTATTATCTGCCCTAAGGGCCGCTGGCGAACCCACACGACTAAGACTGCTAGCTTTATTGGGACACGGTGAGCTGACTGTGACAGAATTAACCCATATTTTGGGGCAAAGTCAGCCACGGGTTTCTCGTCATTTAAAATTGATGATGGAAGCGGGTATTATCGAGCGCTTTTCAGAGGGGACTTGGGCCTTCTTTCGATTAACCGATAAGGGCCAAGAAGGGCGATATGGCAAGACAATATTTGACCTAATTCCTACCGATGATGACCTGTATTTAAGGGATCAAGAAAAGTTAGCTGAAATTAGAAAACAACGCCGCGAGGAGGCGTCTAAATATTTTGAGAACATCGCTGAGAAATGGAATGAGATTCGCTCGCTTTATGTCTCAGAAACCGATGTTGAGGCAGCTATTGTTGATACCATCAAGCCATTAGCCGTGAAAAGCGTCCTTGATATTGGCACGGGCACAGGCCGTATGTTGGAGCTTTTATCGCCAATTGTTGATCAGGCAACGGGTATTGATTTAAGCAGAGATATGTTGGGAATTGCACGCACCCTTATAGCTGACAAGGCGATGTCAAATTGCCAAGTGCGGGTTGGTGATATGTATAATTTATCCAGTTCAAATGAAGCCCATGATTTGGTTCTGTTGCATCAAGTGTTGCATTATGCAGATGATCCAGATGCGGTTATTCGTGAGGCATCTAGGGTCATAAAAAAGAATGCAAATTTGGTCATTATAGACTTTGCACCACACCAACTTGAGTTTATGCGCGATCAACATGCTCATCGTCGGTTAGGTTTTGATGATGATGATATTTCAAGATGGGGTGCGAATGCTGGCCTTCAAATTAAAAATGTACAACATTTAGAAGGTGGTGAACTAACCGTCGTAATTTGGCATTTGGTAAAGTCTTCTTAGTGAGTTTGGATCAATCATGTCAGTTTCTACTTATAAATTACTTCGCAATAAATCTGTGAATGTGTCGTTTGAGTTCTTCCCTCCAAAAACCGAGGAAATGACGGTTTCTTTATGGAAGGCGGTTGAGCGCTTGGCGCCTTTAAACCCCGCTTTTATGTCGGTGACCTATGGCGCTGGTGGGTCAACCCGTCACCGCACCCATGATATTGTGGCGCGACTGGCAAAAGAAACGTCGGTGCCGCCTGCGGCCCATTTAACCTGTGTTTCTGCCACCAAAGAAGAGGTTAATGAGGTGGCTGATGCCTATTGGCAAGCAGGGGTTCGCCACATTGTTGCTTTACGTGGTGATGCGCCAGAGGGAAGCGATGGTTATACCCCTCACCCCGGTGGTTATGAAAATGCAGAAGATTTGGTGAAGGGGCTTAAAGACTTGCATGATTTTGATATTTCAGTGGCAGCCTATCCTGAAAAACATCCTGACAGCTTGAACCTGACCGCAGATTTAGAAAACTTAAAACGCAAAATTGATGCTGGTGCCAACCGTGCCATTACGCAATTTTTCTTTGATGTGGATGATTATTTCCGCTTTTTGGATCACGCCCAAAGTTTTGGTATTGATGTGCCCATTGTACCCGGCATTTTGCCGGTGACCAATTTCACTACCCTGAAACGATTTGCAGGGGCTTGTGGTACCAAAATTCCTGAATGGATGGCGCACATGTTTGAAGGCTTGGATGAAGATCCCAAAACCCGCCAGTTGGTGGCGGCGATGGTGGCCGCTGAAATGGTCACTAAGTTGGCTGAGGGCGGTGTAGAAGACTTCCATTTCTATACCCTAAACAGGGCTGATCTATCCTATGCCATTTGCCACATGTTAGGCTTGCGTGGTGATGAGAAATACAGAAAGAATGAGAGAAGGAAAGCATAT
>CAKZLM010000061.1 GCA_937126915.1 uncultured Alphaproteobacteria bacterium | reverse complement strand
GCCAGAATATTGAGCAAGTGTCGCTGCAGGGCTTAAATGCCAGTGTTTTGGTGCAATATCAATATTCCTTGTTAAACACGATAAAGCCAGAAATGGTCGCGATGGCAACGCAAAATGCGAGGAAAGCGGCGCAAGAGTTTGCCATTGATTCAGGCAGTGAAGTTGGCAAAATACGCCGCGCCAATCAGGGAGTGTTTCAAATTTTATCTTCCAATGCCTTCGCTCACAGGGGAGTGGCAGGGGAAATGTTGAAAAAAGTAAGAGTGGTGACCACTATTACCTATGAATTGGCAGATTGAGGGAGAACATGTGGGTTTCTCAATTCTCTGACTAGACATTCGTTTAAAGCTTCTTATATTGTGCCCATGAATTTAGAGAGCTTTAATAAAAACCATTGGTGTCCAAAGTGCCAAGCACATAACTTTGAGCCCAGCCAATCAATTGTTACCGTTGCTGGGGATGATCATATCACCCATGTTAGCTGTCTTGGCTGTGGGGCGGAATATCATATTGTACCAACAAGCCATTATTCTTTGCTGGCTAGTAAAAGGGTAGAAGTCTTTTGGACTTTATTGGTGTGGGCTGCACTATGGTTATTTGTCGATTATATGACGATAGAGATTATTTACCCAGTTCTTTTGCTTATGGGCTATGTTACTTTTGGTTGGACCATACCTTTTCCGACTATTTTAAATCCACCAAAATTTACGTTGAGACCAGCCCAATAAAAATGGCGCTGAAGAAGCGCCATTTTGTAGGTTTACTATGCCTAATCTTATTGAGGGATTGGCGCATTGCCTTGTTGCGGACCGTTAGGACCGGCGAAGCGACCAATATTACCAAAGATTTGCTCAAAGAAACCAAGCTCACGCCCACGGGTTGGGGTTCTGTTGGTGTTTGGTTCAAACGAACGGGCGTGGCTAAGGTCATAGCGGCTAATTTTGTCAACAATACCGCGGTCATCAAATTGAACCACCATCACGGTTTGCTTAACAGGCTCTTCTGTGAAGAAGGCCTTACGTTCTTTGTTTGATGAAATATAATACCATGTGTTTTGATCGAACGTGCTGCGTACAGAAGGTGAGCCAATAACATCAATAACACTGACCATATTATCAAGGCCTGGGGTTACAGCCTGCACCAAGTCTTCTTTAATCACAAAACCACGGATTTGACGTTCTGTTGTGCAGCCAGCGATTAAAGTTGAAGCCATTAAGGTGCCAATCGCTAAGGCTTTTTTGCTGGTGAGGATGCTTTTTTTATTCATTTGCTGTGTCAAAATGTATAATCCGCTTTTACTTAATATGGTTAGGGCTTATATAAGGGCCATATCAAGTTTCTTTAAAGAACAATTCGGGCAGCAAAATGGCATTGCTCAGGGTCGCTGTCAATGAAGAACGACCCAGATATAGGTAAAAAAAACAAATAAGGGCTTAAATATGGATTGGTTCCCATTCGGACGTAAAAAAAGACAACAAAAAGTACAGGCTTTGGCGCTTTATTCAGCTATTGTGGATATGTCCAGAAATGCTGATTTGTTTCAGGCTTGTCAAATTCCTGATACCGTTGATGGCCGTTTTGATGTTTTGAGTTTGCATTTATTTTTGGTGTTACGTCGAGTAAAAAAAGAACAAGGTCAAGACGATTTTGCCGATGAAGTTGCCTCAGTTTTTGCGACTGATATGGATCGCAACTTACGTGAAATGGGTGTTGGGGATTTATCAGTTGGCAAACATGTAAAAAAAATGTCTGCCGCTTTTATGGGGCGTTTCATGGCTTATGATAAAGCCTTGGATGATCAAGACCATAGTCAATTAGCTGCGGCCTTGAAGCGCAATATTTTTCGTGATGCGCCAGTTGATCCAACCTTGATAGAAACGCTTAAGATCTATACGCTTACAGCTTATGATCTTTTAAAACAAACAACGTTGGATCAATTGTTAGCGGCAGATTTGCCGACAGTGCCCGTTCATCAATCTGGTGCAAAGTAAGGAAGTTTTATGTCTGATTTTAGTCATATCTATAATGTTCTGGAAGATAATAAAAACAATCAATGGCAATTTGACGCTGATGATACCCAGCGCAGTGCATTGGCAGAGCGCTTTGATGTTATTGCCGTTCATAAATTTAATGGATCAATGACCATAAACCCATGGGGGGATGATTATAAAATGACAGCCTCTTACCATGCTGTGGTTGACCAAGCGTGTGTCATCTCAGGCCAGCCAGTTTCTGAAACCATTGATGAAGATTTTGAGATTATTATTCATGTTGGTGAAGAGCCTGAAGACCAGCCCCTTGATGAAGAGGAGATGCTTGAGGAAGATGACATTGAGTATAGCCTAGATGGTAAGGTAGATGTTGCGGAAATTTTTGCGCAATATTTGGCCACAGGGCTAAACCCTTTCCCACGTTCTGAAGGGGTTGATATCAGCGAAATGTCGACGCCGGCGGGAGTTGACATCAAAACTGAGGAAGAGGTGAAAGAGGCCAGTAACCCTTTTGCGGCCTTGAAAGACTTAAAGAAATAATCTTGCGCTTCACAGGTAATGCTTTATTGTAGCCTGCTGTTCTTTGGACTAAAATCAAAGAAGAGTTTGTGACATATAAAACAAACCACATAAAAGATAACTCATAAAAAGTGTTCGTAAATTAAGGTGAGAAGGCGTTTCTATGACGCAGTTAAGAATAGCAATTGATGCAATGGGTGGCGATGAAGGGACACCAATGGTGCTTGAGGGAGTATCTTTGGCTAAAGCCCAGTTTCCAAATGCAGAATTTGTTTTGTTTGGGGATGAAGCGGTCATCCTTGAAGAGTTAAAAGCCCATCCAAGTTTGGCAAATAATACCCGCGTGGTTCACACCGATATTGCTATTGGATCACAAGAAAAACCATCTCAAGCGGTGCGTAAAGGTCGCAAGTCTAGCATGGGCCTTGCGGTTGAAGCTGTGAAAGAAGGCGAGGCAGATGTTGCTGTTTCCGCTGGAAACACTGGCGCGATGATGGCCTTGTCTAAAATTATATTGCGCATGATGCCTGGCATTGATCGTCCTGCTCTTGCCACCCGTATTCCTACGCTTGAGGGCGAAACGGTGATGTTGGATTTAGGCGCAAATGTTGAATGTGATGTTCAAAATTTGGTGCAATTTGCGGTTATGGGATCTGCCTTTGCTCGTGCAATTTTGGGTCATGATCGCCCGAAAGTGGCCTTGTTGAATGTTGGCGTTGAAGACTTAAAAGGAAATGAAACCGTTAAGGAAGCCGCTGCATACCTTAAAGACCACGAAACCGAACATATGGACTTTGTCGGTTATGTGGAAGGTCATGATTTGGTTCATGGCCAGGTGCAAGTGATTGTCACTGATGGTTTTACGGGCAATGTGGCCCTTAAAACGGCTGAGGGGACAGCGCATCTCATCACCACTTTATTGAAGCGTTCTTTTGAGCAATCTGTGCGCACAAAACTGGGCTATTTAGTTAGTAAGCCGGGGCTATCTTTACTTAAAGAGCATTTAGATCCGAACAATCATAATGGCGCGGTTTTCTTAGGATTAAATGGATTGGTGGTTAAAAGCCATGGCGGCACAAACGCTAAGGGTTTTGCAAATGCTATTAAAGTGGCCGTTGGCATGGCACAAAATGATTTGCCCAAACTAATTTTAAAAGAATTAGAAGAAGTTCAAGATGACTCTGGTCATAAGAATGATGACGACATTTCTGATGATAACTCTAACGCCACTGCGGCATCTTAAACTAAACAGCTAAAAGGGCATGTTAAAAGGCCCAATCAAATGCGAGGAACAGCTATGATACGATCCACTGTGATTGGTAGCGGCGCTTATTTGCCTGACCGTGTTGTCACTAATAAAGACCTAGAAGCCATCGTTGATACCTCTGATCAATGGATTCGTGAGCGCACGGGTATTGAGCGCAGACATATTGCGGCTGATCATCAAAAAACATCGGATCTCGCTATTTTAGCGGCAAGTCGTGCCCTTGACGACGCTGGTTTAATGGGCAGCGACATTGATGCCATTATCTTAGCCACAGCAACACCCGATGAAACCTTTCCAGCCACCGCCGTTAAAGTACAGGCAGCGATTGGCATGCAAGGAGGCTTCGCCTTTGACCTACAGGCTGTTTGCACGGGGTTCATTTATGCAATTACCACCGCTGACATGTATATTAAATCAGGCATGGTCAAGCGGGTGATGGTTATTGGTGCTGAGACTTTTTCACGTATTCTTGATTGGGAAGACCGCACCACCTGCGTTTTGTTTGGTGATGGCGCAGGAGCTGTTATTCTTGAAGCAGCTGAGGGGGATGGGACCACTGATGACCGTGGTATTCTCAATTCCTGCCTTTATTCCGATGGTACCAAGCATCATTTATTGCAAACTGATGGCGGTGCATCATCGACCCAAACAGTTGGCCATGTTCGTATGCTAGGGCGTGAAGTTTTTCGCCATGCGGTGGTCAACTTGGCTGATGCCTTTGCTGAGGTTTTGAACGGGGTTAATTTATCGCCCGATGACATTGATTTGGTAGTGCCGCATCAGGCCAATAAGCGCATTTTAGACGCCACTGTTAAGAAGTTTGGTATCCCCAAGGAAAAGGTTGTTGTCACCGTGCAAGAGCATGCAAATACGTCTGCCGCGTCAGTACCCTTGGCTTTGAACCATGCCTTGAAAGAAGGGCGAATCGCTAAAGGCGATTTAATCATTTTAGAAGGAATGGGCGGTGGTTTCACGTGGGGGGCCAGCTTAATCCGATGGTAAATCCCTGAAATCGCGGAATTTTTTACCAATCAGGCGATAATTAACCATGTTTTCGAGTTTTTCTAGCATGAAGAACGACTCTTATCCCTTTGATATTGACGCACTTTATCCAACTATGTACCTTAAGGCATATCACTTTTTAATTGGGGATTTGCGATGTCGAATACTTTAACACGTGCGGATTTAACCGAAGCAGTTTACGAAGAGGTTGGCTTATCTCGGAATGAATCAGCTGAATTGGTTGAATCAATTTTGGGTGAAATTTCAGATGCTTTGGCAACTGGCGACAATGTAAAAATTTCCTCTTTTGGTAGCTTTGTTGTACGTCAAAAAGGTGGCCGCATTGGTCGCAACCCTAAAACTGGGGAAGAGGTGCCTATTGAGCCTCGCAAGGTCCTAAGCTTTAAGCCATCACAAGTGATGAAAGACGTGATCAACGCTAAAATGGGTGGTCGTTAATCGTCCCTTTTATTATTGGCTAATTTTAATCTTTGACTGAGGTTTACCGAGCAATGGCTAGTCCTGAAACGACAAAAAGCAGTCGCCGTGGAGGGAAATCGGCCAGCGCCTTTAGAACCATCAGTGAAGCGGCTGATATTATTGATGTGCCGCAGCATGTTTTGCGCTTTTGGGAAACCAAGTTTTCACAAATAAAACCAATGAAACGCGTTGGTAACCGCCGCTATTACCGTCCTGATGATATCGAGGTTATTAAAGCCATTCGCTTTTTCCTTTATGTTGAAGGTTATACTATTAAAGGTGTGCAAAAGCTGTTTAAAGAGCATGGTATTAAAACCACCATTGATGTTTGGCACCGTGCTGAGGAAAGCGGCGGCGCGGTTGGTTTTCCTGAATTGCAAGGCAGTGATCAAACCGCCAATTTGGGCGGTGAGGGCAAAGCTGTTGCCCGTGAATTGCTGGGTGTTTTGATGCAAGAAATGCGGGCCTTAAAGAAAATTGTCTCGAACCTGCCAGATTAAATAAGTCATTTCATAAACCCTCTAAAAAATTCCTTCAAAAAGACACTTGCAAGGCCCAAAAGCCAGCGTTATAGTCGCGCGTCTTTAAGGGCTTGCCCTTAATGAATATTGCGTCGGAGTGTAGCGCAGCCTGGTAGCGCACTTTACTGGGGGTGAAGGGGTCGTGGGTTCAAATCCCGCCACTCCGACCATGATAAGGGGTTGGTTTCTTAAAAGAAGCCGACCCCTTATTCGTTTATGGCCCTAATTATTTCAAGTATAAAATGAATGCATGTGTAAATGTCTTATGGTAAGCTTTTCTTGAGGAAAATAGGGTGTGCTAATTTGTATGGTCTAGAGTATGGCACGTTACAACTTTGAGGGAGCCATATTTTATGGTCAAACGAGGGATTTTTTCAATGGCGATGGTGTCAGCATCGCTTTTGATGGTGCCGTCTTTATCACATGCACAACAAATTGAAACAGGCGGTAAGCTACTTCTTACACGAGGTATTTCGACTTTTGAAGGTTCTGGTGGCGGTGGTCTAACACCCTGGGCCTTAATCACCGGAAACGAGACAAATCGTGGCATTGGTGGTAGCGCCCATTATACTCATGTAATGTTAAGCGATTATCAACTGCGAACATATGGTGCTGCTGCTGGCTTTTATGACCGCTTTGAACTTTCTTACACAAGACAAGACTTTGATACCCAAGACATCGGCACCGCCCTTGGTTTGGGTGAGGGCTATACCTTTTCTGTGGATGTGGTAGGTGCTAAGGTTCGATTGGCAGGCAATGCCGTGTTGGATCAAGACACTTGGATGCCGCAGGTGGCCTTAGGTGTGCAGTATAAAAAAAGCAATCGTGGTGATTTGGTTGCGGCCCTAGGGGCAACCAATGATGAAGGTGTGGACGTCTATGTTTCGGCAACGAAATTAATATTGTCACAGTCGCTTTTGGTCAATGCCACCTTGCGTTATACCAAGGCCCATCAAACGGGTATTTTAGGGTTTGGTGATAAAGCCTCGCTTCAACCTGAGTTTTCCGTTGGATATTTAGTGACCAAGCGCTTGTTGGTTGGGGCTGAATATCGCTTTAAGCCTAATAAGCTGGCCTTTGCTAAAGAAGATGATTGGATGGATATATTCGCGGCCTATGCCATTAATCCCTATGCCACGGTGACACTGGCTTATGGCATGGTCGGGGATGTTGCCACTATCGCCAACCAAAAAGGCTTATATGCCACCGTTCAATTAGGTTTTTAGGGGAAAGACGATGAAACAGGCACCGACAATAAAAGCTGCTTTATATATGAAGATGGTCACATTATGTGCGCTTGTTACGGCATCTGTGCTGATGGTAAATCAAACGGCTTTTGCCATCGAACTATCGAAACAGCAAAACCAGCCCGTTCCCGCAGGAGAAAAGCCTGTTGACCCTTATGTGCAAAGCAATGACAATGCAGGGGCAACGCCGATGACCGATGATACTGTCTATCATCAGTTTGGTGGCATGGACGGTATCAGCCGTATCGTTGATGACTTGATTGATTTATCTTCGAAAGACGAACGCATAGAGGGGATTTTTCGTGCCACTGATTTGGTACGCCTGCGTCGCACCCTGAAAGAGCAGATTTGTTATATCCTAGGTGGCCCATGTGATTATACAGGGCGAGATATGAAAGAATCTCACAAAACCCATGGCATTACGATGATGGAATATAATGCGCTTATTGAATTGCTGCAGGTTGCAATGGAAAAAGAAGGCGTCGCCTTTAGGGCGCAAAACAAGCTATTAGCCAAATTAGCACCCATGTACCGCGATATTGTTTTAAGATAACGTAATCGAAAGAAAACGGCGCAAGATGGGGGCTCTTGCACCGTTTTTGTGAGTAAGATAAGGGTGGGGATATCTAGGGTAAAATCACCTTATCAATCACATGGATAACACCATTGCTGGTGTCAATGTCGGCCTTCACTACGCTGGCACCATCAACCATGACGCCGCTGGTGGCGTTAATGTTTACAGTGCTGCCTTGTACGGTTTTTACTTCTAAGGCTTTGCCCGCAATGTCACCCGACATCACTTTGCCAGGGATGACGTGGTAGGTTAAAACAGCAATTAATTGATCTTTGTTTTCAGGTTTTAAAAGGTTTTCAACGGTGCCTTCTGGTAGGGCCGCAAAGGCCTCATCCGTTGGCGCAAAAACGGTGAATGGACCGTCTGATTTTAAGGTTCCAACCAAGCCAGCGGCTTTTACAGCAGCAACCAATGTGTTGAAAGACCCGGCAGCAGAAGCGGTTTGAACGATATCTGCTTTGGCGTTGCCTTTCATTTTTTTACCATGGTGGTCCATGGCGCTAGCGGGGATAATAAAACTAACACTCAATACTAACATCGATACTAAAGATTTTATGTTTTTCATAAACATATCGATTCTCCTGAGTTTATCTATTTGTCTTAGTACTACGGCAAATAAATGTGACTGGATTTTTTTGCTCGTCAAATTGGCGTGTAGTTTTGTCGTAATGGATGCCTAATTAAGCAGGCATTTATTAGACTTTTTGCTTTCCATTTAAGGGAAACCGTCCTAGGCTTTACACACCGGTCAAACATGATTTTCTGGGGAGGGAGAATTTATGACACAAGCTTTGTGGATGGTACTGATTGCTGGCGCAATGCCTTATCTATTTGTGGTGATGGCAAAAAATCGCATCAAAGAATATGACAATAATAAACCCCGGGTTTATTGCGAAAACCTGCCTGAGGATGATTGGCGCAAACGCATGTATTGGGCCCACCAAAACAGCTTTGAAATTTTTCCGCTTTTTGCTGCTGCCATTATCATTGGTCAAATGGTGGGTAAAGACCAGGCGATGCTTGATCAATATGCACTTTATTTTATTATCACGCGTTTTGTTTATGGCGCTTTATATGCCGTCGATATGGCTGCCCTTAGAACCATTACTTGGTTTTTAGGCGTTTTGTGTATTGTCAGAATTTTCTTATAATCAAATAAAAAACATTACCGATAGGGAGGACTTAATGAGTCACATTCTCAAAGGCCTAATGGGGGCCACCATCATCGCATCATCATTTATGGTTTATGATGCTGCCGCTCTTCAATCAAAGAAAGACGGTGACAATCAAGTATCTGCCGTTTTTGGTGGTATGAAGCTGCGCAACATGGGACCAGCTTTAACATCGGGCCGAATTAGTGATTTTGCCATGGACCCGCGTGGATGGGACCGTTATTTCGCGGCCACGGCATCGGGCGGTATTTGGTTGACCGAAAATAACGGTGACACATGGAAGCCTATTTTTGATAATTACGGTAGTTATTCCATTGGCCGTATTGTGCTTGACCCACAAGACCCCAACACCATTTGGGTGGGAACAGGCGAAAACAACAGCCAGCGTTCTGTGTCATACGGTGATGGGGTTTATAAATCCATCGATGGTGGTAAAAGTTTTAAAAATGTGGGGCTAAAACAATCTGAGCATATTGGCGACATTGATGTGCACCCAACCAACAGCGACATTGTTTATGTTTCTGCCCAAGGCCCACTTTGGAATAGTGGTGGTGAGCGTGGTGTTTATAAAACCACCGATGGAGGCCAAACATGGAACCCTGTTCTAACCGTTGATGAACATACGGGCGCCAACGAATTGGTCATGCATCCTGATAATCCCGATATGTTGGTGGCAACTACCTATCAACGCCAACGTAAAATTTGGACCTTGGTCAATGGTGGCCCCGGCAGTGGTGTACATCGCAGTACTGATGGTGGCAAAACATGGACGAAGGTCACATCGGGTTTGCCATCTGGTACATTGGGCCGTATTGGCCTAACACAAGCACCAAGCCATCCAAACATTTTATACACCATCATTGAAGGGGATGACCGTTCAGAAGGCATCTACCGCAGTGATGATTTTGGTGTGACATGGAAAAAGCAATCTGATTATGTTTCATCCAGCCCGCAATATTATAACGAGTTGGTGGTTGACCCTAAAAACCCAGACCGCGTTTATACCATGGACACTTATATGAAGGTGTCTGAAGATGGTGGTAAAACCTGGACCAATTTAAGTGCCCGCTCGAAACACGTTGATGAGCACGCTTTGTTCATTGATCCCGCCAATACAGACCACCTGATCACAGGGAATGATGGCGGTATTTATGAAAGCTGGGACCGTGGGCAAAACTGGCGTCATATTCGTAATTTATCGCTGACGCAGTTTTATAAAGTACATGCTGATAATGCCGAGCCTTTCTATAATGTGTATGGTGGTACGCAGGATAACTACAGCTTGGGAGGCCCATCAGGCACCAAAACCGTGCATGGTATTGCCAACAGTGATTGGACCATAACATGGGGTGGTGACGGCTTTGAAACCGTGGTTGATCCTGAAAACCCCAACATTGTTTATTCACAATCGCAATATGGCAACCTTGGTCGTATTGACATGACAACAGGTGAAAAGGTTTATATCACACCACTGCCAAAACCGGGTGAGTTGGCCTATCGTTGGAACTGGAACGCGCCAGTTCTTATCAGCCCGCATAATAATAAACGCTTATATTATGCTGCAGAAAAAATCTTCCGCTCTGATGATCAGGGTAATACATGGACCGCCATTTCTGGTGATTTGACCAAGCCTGAGGTTGATCGAAACACGCTTGATGTAATGGGGCGAGTATGGTCGGTTGATGCGGTAGCGAAAAACTCGTCTACATCCATTTGGCATTCTATTGTAACCATTGCTGAAAGCCCGTTCCAAGAAGGGTTGTTGATGATTGGCACTGATGATGGCCTTATTCAGGTTAGTCAAGATGGTGGACAAACATGGCGCAAAACTGATTTGGAAGATGATGTGCGTGGTGTGCCGGGGTTAACCTTGGTGCAGGATATTCAAGCCTCGCAGCATGATAAAGATACTTTTTATGCGGTGGTTGACGCCCATAAATATGGTGACTTGAAGCCTTATGTCTTAAAGACCACCAATGCAGGGCGCAGTTGGTCGGTGATTAGTAATAATTTACCAGAGCGTGGCACGGCCCACACCATTGTGGAAGACCATGTTGATCCAAACCTTTTGTTTGTGGGAACCGAGTTTGGCCTGTTTGTTAGCCAAAATGGCGGTGACAGCTGGACCCAAATGAAAGGCAACTTCCCCGTGATCGCTATTCGTGACTTGGAAATCCAGGCCCGCGAAAGTGATTTGGTGGTGGGCACCTTTGGTCGTGGTATTTATATTTTGGATGATTATTCACCGCTACGCACCAAAGCAAGTGATGTGGCAGCACAGGAGGCCACCTTATTCCCGATTAAAACCGCAGATATGTATATCCAACAGTCACCTTATGGCTTTAGCCGTGCTGGGTTCCAAGGTGATGCCTATTATTCAGCCGAAAACCCTATGTATGGTAGCGTCTTTAGTTATTATCTAAATACCAGCTATTCAACAGCCGAGCAAGAGCGCCAGCGCGCTGAAGCCAAACGTTTGAAAGAAGGGGAAGACAATCCTTATCCATCTTGGGATGCCTTAAAAGCTGAGGCTGAAGAAGAAAAACCAGCGCTTATTTTCACCATTAAAAACAGCAAGGGTGAGGTGGTTCGTCGCCTATCAGGGCCTGCTAGAAAAGGTTTCCATCGTGTTGCATGGGATTGGCGCGGTGAGGCCTTAGCCCCCATTGGCGGTGGTCGCCGTGATGGCTTTAACCGTGGTGCTGATGGCGCCTTGGTGGCCCCAGGTGATTATACCGTTTCTATGGCAAAACGCGTGAAGGGCGAACTGGTTGACCTAGGTCAAACCCGTAGCTTTACTGTTACGCGTAACGAACCGGGCATTTTTGAAACCCCGTCTTATGAGGAATATGCCGCCTTCATGCAGCGAGTTGTTGAGGTAAACGCCGCTGTACAAGGGGCTAATCGTGCTACGTCTGAGGTCAATTCCCGCATTTCTGCCATGAAACAAGCCGCTGACCGCACCCCTGATGCTAGTGAAGACTTAGCGCAAGCGGTTCGTGCCCTTGAAGCAAGGATGCGTGATAATGCTATTATTATGCAAGGGGATCGTTTGAAGGCCTCTAAGGCAGAGCAAGCGATGATTGGCATAAACCGTGGCACAGGTACCATCATGTGGGCCCATGGTAACAGCTTGGCGCAAATCTCACCTGATCGTGCTGAAACGCTGGAGTTAGTTGCGTCTGGCTTAACCGAATATCTAAATAACCTGCGCGCTATTGAAAGCGACCTAAGAGCGCTGGAAGACCAAATGGGGACGGCGTCGCCTTGGACGCCGGGTCGCATCCCTAAGTTCCAATAGGATCTAGCTTCCAATAAATAAGGATAGATAAAAATAAAACAGGCCTCAAAGTGGGGCCTGTTTTTTTATGGGAACACATATGGCGCTAAGTTTCTCTGTGTTCAGGCTAAGATTGGTGCTGCCATATTCTTATTCAGACATCACCTTTTTATAAAGACCATCAAACCAAGGCTGCCAGCTGTTGCTGCTGGGGTCAAATTGTTCAAACGATTGACGAACATACCCACCTTCAATAGGGGTCCATGTGCCACGGAAGGGATAGGTTCGTGAGTTGTTATAATAGAAAATATTGCCTTCCATAATCATGGAGCCATCTTTGATGCTGCCAGAAAAATCAATTGAATAACCGGCAGAGGCAACCCACACTTGGCGCCAGCGCTTTGTGAGGGGGTTATAATAATTGATGCTTTGCCCAGTGCCGCCAGTTGCGCTAGTCCAATGTTCAAGGATAAGGCAGCCATTTTCTACCTTGGTAATTTTGTTGGTGCCCGCCAGCTTGTTGGTGTTGCTGTCGGTGACGCTCCAGCTGCCTAACCAAAAGTCAAAATCATTAAAGCCCGCATCTGAGCGGCAAGGGTTTGGTGCCTGCCATTCGCTTGATTGTAAGGATGCTGATGGTAGGGAAATAGGCGCAATAAGGGCAGTCAGCAGGGTTGCTTTAATGGTGTTTTTATGAGTCATAACAGGCCTTTAGTCTTTTATCTTCAAGTTCATCCCACATGAAAAAACATATAGGGCAATTTCGGAAAAGTCTATGCAAGGGTCGCGCCGATTACGACCAATCATTTTAAACGGCAATATTTTTAATGTATAAAGATGGGTAAAAAATAATCAAAATTTTCATCTTTAGGTTTGCTGTGACAGGCGAATCCCTTTAACGTGTTGGCTAAAGGAAATGCCATAACAATAAGAGGGGAAAAACCATGGCAGGTAGTGTGAATAAAGTAATTCTTGTGGGCAATTTGGGTCGTGATCCTGAGGTCCGTACCATGCAAAATGGTAACCCAGTGGTAAATCTGTCCATTGCTACGTCTGAAAGCTGGAAAGACCGTAGCACCGGTGAGCGTCGTGATCGTACCGAATGGCACCGCGTTGTTATTTTCAATGAAAATTTGGCCCGTGTGGCGCAAAATTATTTGAAAAAAGGCTCAAAAGTTTATCTTGAAGGCCAGCTTCAAACCCGTAAATGGACCGATCAATCTGGTATGGAAAAATATACCACTGAGATTGTGTTGCAAGCTTATCGTGGTGAATTAACCATGCTTGACGGTCGTAACGAAGGCGGCCAAGGCGGGGGTGGTTATGGCGGCGGCCAAGGTGGCGGCGGTTATGGCAATGCTGGTAATGACTTTGGCGGCGGCCAAGGTGGTGGTCAAGGTGGCGGCGGAATGCCCCCTGCGGATGACCTTGATGATGAAATCCCATTCTAGGATTAATTTCAGGTTTCTAAATTTAATATTAAGGGCGTGCTGTTGGCAGGCCCTTTTTTTATTTGTGTTTAATAGAAATTAAACTGATACTTGTGGTGCGTAATTAAAAAGTGCAAAGCAATGTTCAGGAACTTTGATGGAAGGAGTTCTTCATGTCGTATGTTGATGGCTATGTCGTGCCAGTGCCACTCGAAAAGAAAGAAGAATATTTAAAGCAGTCTAGGTCTCTTATTCCAGTTTACAAGGAATATGGTGTGTTGGAAATTTATGAAAATTGGGGTGATGATGTGCCCGAGGGCAAGCTGACATCTTTTCAAAAAGCGGTGCAATGCCAAGAAGGAGAGGTGGTGGTTTTTTCATGGATGGTTTGGCCATCAAAAGAGGCGCGTGATGAAGGCTGGAAACGATTATACGATGACCCTAGAATGCAGCCCGGTGATGTGCCAATGCCCTTTGACGGTAAGCGATTGATATATGGCGGCTTTGAAACGGTTATTCATGAATAATTACGGCGGAAGTTTGCTTTAATTTTAGAGGCCCGTTCGCTTTGCAGCGGGCTTTTTTTATGCCATAATTCATGTGCATGCTTTGGGGAGCATTAATTAAATTGGAGAATTTTTTATGACGCAAAATCGTCTTGTAGCATCCATTTTAAAATCGACCAGTGTTTTGGCTGTGTTAACCATGGCTTCGGCCAATGCCAGCCCGCAATCTGAGCAAACAATCCTCTCAACCAATGCGGATAGGAAAGACTTGGAATTAGTGGTTTATCAAGGTGGTATTGCGCAAATTAAAGATGTTCGCACCATCAAGTTCGCAAAGGGCCTTCAACGCGTTCATATTGAAGATGTGGCAAGCAGCATTATTCCACAAACCAGCTTGTTCCAAGCGGCCTCTATAAACCAGCTAGAACAAAATTATGATTTTGACCTGCTTACCGCGCAAAAGCTACTGGAAAAAGCCGTTGGCAGCACCGTTTGGGTCACTTTGCAAAACCCCGTCACAGGCGAAGAAACGCGTGAGCAGGCCGAGGTTTTATCGGCCAATGGCAATGCCATCTTAAAAATGGCAGATCGAATTGAGGTTCTAGGCCCTAATTTCATGCCGGGGCGCATTAGTTTTGATAGGTTGCCTGAAAATTTGCGGGCTAAACCAACCTTATCATTGTTATTGGATAATGAAAACGCTAGCCAGCAAGAAACCTCACTGACATATCTGGCTGGTGATATCCGGTGGCGTGCCGATTATGTGGCAACGCTGAACAAGCAAGAAACCGAAATTGACTTAAAAGCATGGGTTACCCTGAACAATCAATCAGGCATGAGTTTTGAAAACGCCACCATCCATGTGGTTGCTGGTAGGGTTAATTTAGATTATAGCACCAGACCTTCTCAGGTGCAGGCGAGTGCCAATGCTGATGTTATGAGGCGAGAACGAAGAATTAGTCGCGAAGATGCGTTTTCAGACTTTATTCAGTATACATTACCTCAAAAATCCACCGTGTCTCATAACCAACAGAAACAACTTTCTTTGTTTGATGTTGAGAATGTACCTGTTGAGAAACGCTATGTTTTTGATAGTTCTGGTTATGATGACCACCCTGATGAGTATTTTGTTCCAGCAAATCTTATAGTGTTTTTAAATAATCAAAATGATGGCGGTCTGGCTAAGTCATTGCCCGCAGGTGTTTTTCGTGTGTATGCACAATCTAATCAAGGCGAGGTGCAGTTTGTAGGAGAGCATGGGATTTCTAACACACCTGTGGGGCGTAATATTCAAATTAATTATGGTCAGGCCTTTCATATTACCAGTCATTTGGATGCGAAACTACTGTCTAAAGACTGTTGGATGGCTGAAGGGCGCCAGCAATGCATAGACGAATATCAATTAGATATAAGTTTGAAGAATGCCACAGATAAAAAGGTAGATGTTCATTATAACCATCGCTTTTATGATGACTATGAGATTTTATCGACCAGTTTAGAGCCATCTGACGTTATTGAGCGGGGACTGCGCTGGTTGGTACCTATTGAGGCTAATGGGGAAAATACATTTTCCATAAAAGTAAAAGTTGGTGCCTTGTCGCAAGAAAGGCAGCAACTAAAATGATAGGCTGGTTTCAAAGGTTTTGGCAGGGCCTTAAAGGTTTCTTCATTGAAAGCGCTGATAAGGCACCGACTGCCAAGAGTGAGTCTAAAGCCGAAGAAACGGACATTGATTTTGAGCAATTGTCTGAGGATCAATTGGATCAAATGTTGCGGGAACAGGATGATTTGGTGCGGCAAATGGCAACACAAGGCCCGCAGAACTTAAACCTGATGGCGGTGCAAATTTTCGCTGGTCACCGGGAAAATTGGGAAGAAGAGTTACGCGCCCTTATGGATCCGCCTATTGCTTTAGAAGAAGACTTACCCTTTGAAGCATATTTCAAGCATGTTGAAGCGGCCGATAAGTGCCGTGATTGGCATCAACGCTTAGAACCACAAACGCAATTTGAATTGGCGGTTCTGATGGCGTTGCGCGAAGAGGTCGAGACGATTAGGGTGGAATGGAAGCGTCAGACCTTAAAATTAGCAGATCTGGGTGAGGGGCCAACCGCCCAGCGCTTGTTGTTTTATTTAGGGGGTATTAATCGTGGCCCCATTCTGATTGAAAAAATGCGTCAATTAACCACGGAGTTTTCCTTGTAACACTGTAAAAATATTGCTGATTTTCAGGCTAAAATTTCATAGCAAAAAATGTGTAAGAACGCCCCCCGAAAAAAGCTAAAAAAAGTGGCTAAAAATGCCATGAATCCTTGCTCTTGAAGACTATAATTGCTAAGAATGAAGGGGTAAAATTCTTGGCTTTAAGGGCAGGGGGTATTTGGCATTCTTTGAGGGGGGTGTGGTACCATCAGTTTGGCCCTAAAAGCCCTTAATAATAACGGGGAAAACCTTTGACCGATCAAACACCAATTTCATCAGGATCTGATGGCATCGAACCCATTACTATTGAACAGGAAATGAAAACATCCTATCTGGATTACGCGATGAGTGTGATTGTCTCTCGCGCCCTTCCAGATGTACGTGACGGCTTAAAGCCTGTTCACCGCCGTATTCTCTATTCAATGCATGAAAATGGCTATGAGTTTAACAAACCATATCGTAAATCTGCCCGTATCGTCGGTGACGTAATGGGTAAATATCACCCCCATGGTGATAGTGCCATTTATGATGCTTTGGTTCGTATGGCGCAGGACTTTTCCCTTCGCCAACCCTTGATTGATGGTCAGGGTAACTTTGGCTCGATGGATGGTGATCGTGCAGCAGCCATGCGTTATACTGAGGCGCGCATGGACAAGGCCGCCTCAGTTATCTTGCAAGACATTGATAAAGATACGGTTGATTTCCAAGATAACTATGACAATAGCGAAAGCGAGCCTGTTGTTCTTCCAGCCCGTTTCCCAAACCTTTTAGTCAATGGTGCAGGGGGTATTGCCGTTGGTATGGCCACCAATATCCCACCACACAATTTGGGTGAGGTTTTGGATGCCTGTCAGGCCTTAATCGAAGACCCATCTTTAGATGCTATGGCCTTGATGGATTATGTTAAAGGCCCAGACTTTCCAACGGGTGCGATGATATTGGGCCGTGCTGGTATTCGTTCTGCCTACGAAACGGGTCGTGGTTCCGTTCTTATTCGCAGCAAAACCCATGTTGAAGAAATTCGCAAAGACCGCGAAGCCATTATTGTAACGGAAATTCCGTATCAGGTTAATAAAGCCAATTTGATTGAGAAGATGGCTGAATTGGTGCGCGATAAAAAGGTTGAAGGCATTTCTGATCTTCGTGACGAATCTGACCGTGATGGTGTTCGTGTTGTGATCGAATTAAAGCGTGATGCAGTTGCCGATGTGGTGTTGAACCAATTATATCGTTTTACCCAATTGCAAACCAGCTTTGGCTGCAACATGTTGGCCCTAAACCAAGGCCGACCAGAGCAAATGGGTTTAAAGAAAATTCTGCAATGCTTCATTGATTTTCGTGAAGAGGTTATCACCCGCCGTACCAAGTTTGAATTGGCAAAAGCCCGTGATCGTGCGCACCTATTGGTGGGTATGGTTATTGCGGTTGCCAACATTGATGATGTGGTGGCGATTATCCGTGGTGCTGCTAATCCTGCAGCGGCGCGTGAGGAATTGTTATCGCGTGAATGGGATGCCGCTGATGTGGCGCCTTATCTGAAGTTGATTGGTGAGCCTGATGAGGTGATCCAAAATGGTAAATATAAAATGACCGAAACCCAAGTGCGAGCGATTTTAGAATTGCGTTTGCACCGCTTAACAGCCCTTGGTCGCGAAGAAATTGGTGGCGAGTTGAAAGAATTGGGCGTCAAGATTGAGGAATATCTTGATATTTTGGGTAATCGGGAGAAGCTTTACGGTATTCTGTCTGATGAGCTTAAAGCCATTCGTGAGGAGTTTAGCAATGACCGTCGCACCGAAATTATGGAAGGTGCCCATGGCGACTTTGACGATGAAGACCTTATTCAGCGCGAAGAAATGGTCGTTACCGTAACCCATTCTGGCTATATTAAGCGTGTGCCATTATCCACTTACCGTGCCCAACGCCGTGGTGGTAAGGGCCGCTCTGGCATGCAAACCAAAGATGAAGACTTTTTGACCACCGTGTTTGTGGCTTCAACCCATACCCCAGTGTTGATTTTTACAACGGCGGGTAAGGCCTATGCCATGAAGGTTTGGAAGTTGCCTCTTGGTACTCCTCAATCGAAGGGTAAGGCAGTGATTAATATCTTGCCGTTAGAACAAGATGAAAAGCTAGAAACCATTTTGCCATTGCCTGAGGATGAAAAAGAATGGGATAGCTTGAACGTGATGTTTGCCACTGCCAACGGTAATGTGCGTCGTAACAGCATGGCAGATTTTGCCAGCGTTCGTGCTAATGGTAAAATTGCCATCAAGTTTGAAGAAGGTAGTGAAGATAGTCTTGTTGGTGTGGCCCTTTGTACAGAAGATGATGATGTGTTCTTGTCAGCATCGGGTGGTAAATCAATTCGCTTCCCTGTACGCGATGTGCGTGTGTTCAAAGGCCGTACATCAGTTGGTGTGCGCGGTATGAAGCTGGCTAAAGGTGATCACGTCATTAGCATGGCGATTTTGTCAGGTCAGGATGCCACCGTTGATGAACGTACCAGCTATCTAAAATCTGCCGTGTGGAAGTCTGACCCTGCCGAGGCGGTATTGTCTGATGAACGTATGGCAGAAATGGCCGAGCGTGAACAATTTATCTTTGCTATTACCCGTAATGGCTTTGGTAAGCGAACCAGTGCTTATGAATATCGCACCGCAGGCCGTGGTGGTTTGGGTATTGCCAACATTGAAACCAATGACCGTAATGGTGATGTGGTGGCATCGTTCCCAGTTGAAGGCACCGATCAAATTGTGATGGTGACAGATCAGGGTAAAATTATCCGAACACCATTGCACGATGTCCGTATTGCAGGTCGTTCAACCCAAGGCGTGACCATCTTTAAGGTGGCTGATAACGAGCATATTGTATCGGTTGCGAAAATGGGTGAAAGTGACGAAGAAGAGGACGAAGCTGAAGGCGAGCTAGCAGAAGGCACCGACAATGGTGTTGACAGTGGTTCTGATGTTGCTACAGGTGAAAAGTCGACGGATGGGTTAGATGCTGAAGCCCCGCCTGAGGCCGAAGACCAATCTGAGACCAATGAATAGGGGATAACTATGGGAATTCAACGCATTGGGTTATACCCCGGCACCTTTGACCCAATTACCTTAGGTCATTTGGATATTATTCGTCGTGGCTTGAAATTGGTTGATAAATTGATCATTGGTGTGGCGACCAACCCATCCAAAACACCTTTGTTTGATTTAGAAACGCGGGTTCATCAAATTAAGCGCGAAACTGCCCACTTGGCAGAGCAATATGGCTGTGAGATTGAGGTGCAAGGTTTTGATCAATTGCTGATGCATTTTGCTGAATCGGTGAATGCCACGGTAATTATTCGTGGTCTTCGTGCGGTGTCTGATTTTGAATATGAGTTTCAGATGGCGGGTATGAATGCCTATTTGAACCCTAATGTTGAGACTGCGTTTTTAATGGCGGATGCCAAACTGCAGCCCATTGCATCACGATTGGTGAAAGAGGTGGCTTCCTATGGTGGCGATATCCATAAATTTGTCTCCCCTGCTATTGAAAAAGAAGTTATGACAGCTTTAGAGGAAAGAAAGTAATGAAAAAAGAAACACTTATTGGTGGAATTGTTGGCTTAGTTATTGCTTTATTCATCATATATACTTTTTTTGGCGATGGTGATGACATGGGCCGTAGTGCCTTGAAAGAAGCAACAGAAGGTCAAGAAAGTGCTAGCCAGCAGGAGCAAAATGCCGTTCCTGGCGGTGATGATGTGATTAAACCGGGTGAAGTTGAATATTATACTTGTGACCCTAGTAATTCAAAGTTTGGTGCCATGGGAGATGATGTAATGGCGAGTAATTTAGAAAATACGATGTATTTAGACCTTAGCACGGGTGGCCGTGTTGTAATTGAAATGTACCCTGAAAAAGCCCCTAACCATGTGGCACGCTTTAAAGAATTAGCCCGTTCTTGTTATTATGATGGTATTGTTTTCCACCGCGTGATTGAGGGCTTTATGGCCCAAACGGGTGATCCGACCGGCACAGGTTCTGGTGGTTCAGGACAAAATATTAAAGCAGAATTTAACGATATTCATCATGACCGCGGCGTTGTTTCAACCGCCCGTGCTATGCACCCTGATAGTGCTGATAGCCAGTTTTTCATTATGTTGGCACCTAGCCCACATTTGGATGGCCAATATACGGCGTGGGGCCGCGTTATCGAAGGCATGGAGCATGTGGATGCCATTACCAAAGGCCCTCGTGACCAAAATGGTGTTGTGCCAGAAGGCGAGCGCGATAGCATTGAGACCATGCGCGTTGCGGCTGATGTTGAAAGCGGTGAATAAAACCGTCTAATTGATTGTGATTAAAAGAAAAAGGATCAAGGAGAAGTCTTTGATCCTTTTTTTGTTATGAAAAAAATGTCGAATATTCACTTGGAAAGTGCTGATGAGAAAAAGCCAATGAGGAGAGGTTTGGTAGTGACTTTAATTGCTTTGTTTTGGATATAGTTTAACGAGGCATGGTCACTTTTTCAGCCATATCAGCATCAGTAACAGCTTCAGTGTTCACGCCCTTAACGCTGTTATCCGCCATGTGAAAAACCAAATTTATGGTGGTGCCCATGCCAGGGGAACTCTTTATGGTCATCTTGCCGCCCATAGCTTTGGTGAAGCTGTTAACCAGGGGCATGCCAAGACCGGTGCCCTGATGGCCGCGATTATAGGTTTGATTGCCTTGACCAAAGGGTTCCATCGCTGTTTTAATTTCAGCTTCACTCATGCCAATGCCTGTGTCGCTGATCCAGATGCGTACTTTGTCTTGATTATACACTCGCGTTGCTTTTACCGAAATGGTACCGCCTTCTGGGGTGAATTTCAGGCTGTTGGAAACAATATTGATCAACACCTGCAAGAAGCGTTGCTTGTTGGCATTGATATATAATTGATCATCAGGGCAATCAATTTGAAGATGTAGGTCATTGTCAAGGGCTGTTTGGCCATTAATCCGTTGAACCTCTTCAAAGCATTTCTTCACATTAACGGCTTCGCCCTGCATGTCCATGGCACCTGCCTCAACCTTTGAGAGGTCAAGAATGTCATTGATAATATTTAAAAGGTGGATTCCGCTGTGATGTATGTCATTGGCATAGTTGGCATAACGGTCGGTATCGTCACCAAAGATTTTGTTTTTAATCATTTGGGCAAAGCCTAAAATCGCATTAAGGGGCGTTCTAAGCTCGTGGCTCATGTTAGCCAGAAATTCTGACTTTTTGCGATTTGTTTCTTCCGCCATAAACATACTGCGTTTAATGTTTTCAGCTTGTTCATATCGGTCCGTAACATCACGCATAACGCAAATATAAAACTCTTCTTCCCCAACAGGGCATTTAGAAAGCGATAAAGAAGAATTAATTTCTCTGCCTAGTTTTGTTTTCGTCATGGCGTCTTGGTCTTGGACCAAGCCTTCGCGTTCTAATTCTTGGAATAGATCACTATCGGCACGCTTTAGTGGTTTCAATAAGCCGGCTGAAAAGGGGTTCTTGCCAACAATTTCATCGCGGCTATAACTGCAGGCTTCAAGAAGGCGATTATTTGCCATAATAACGCTGCGGCTAGATTTTTCTAACACCATGATCATATCTGGTGTCACATCAAACACATGTTGCAGCAGGGCTTCAACCTTGCTGCGGCTTTCAGATTGCTGTGGTGGTTCCTCAAGCGGTGTGATGGTGCTTAAAAAGGCAGGTTCAGCTTCCCAGTCAATAACGTCAACCTTACAGCTGACAGGGATGGCGTCATACTGTCCAACAGCTAAGAAAAAGGTCAATTCGTCTTTGACTTCTTTTTTGCGCATACGATCAGTAATGTAGCGATTAATCTTCGAGACATCTTTGGGGAGAACTAAACGGTTAAAAGCTGGCTGTGCCAACAGATCATTAATTGAGCCAATATTAGCTAATGTTAAAAAGGCCGGATTGGCATAACAAATATTGTGGCCACGATGCACAACAACAGGTGTGGGAGACGAATCTAGCATATATTTATAATTATTAACGTGTCGTCTGTGGCGGGAAACATCGATGGCTAGAATTTGAAAAGAGGTGTCTTGTGACGTGTCATCACGATAAAAGCGCGCATCAATATAGGCAGATTCGCCATTCATTTGCGGAACAGTAAACTCAACCGTGGTGTAATGTTGCTTGGTTTCTTTGAAAACATCAATGGCCTCAAGCAGGCGATCATAATGCATGGGATGAATGCAGCTTAAAAAGTCGTCAAATTTTTTACCAACCTCTAGCGGGAACAATGACTTTGCGGTTTCATCAATTTGTGTGATGAGACCGTCCTCAAAAGTCATTTCCATAATAGGAAGATTCAGTGTTTTATAAACGTCTTTTGTCTTCATAAATAATTTTTTACCCGCGTTAGGCTTGAACAATACATTAATCATTCTGCAAAAGAAATAAATTTCACTAAAATATAATCAATCACATTAATAGATCAGACCCTTTAAGAAAGAGTAAACAAAGTAAAATAAAAATAATTCTTTTTTATTAAGCAACAATCGCTTAAAACCAGCCGCAAGTGACTTAAGGAAGACTGACCATGGACTTAGCATTATTTGATTTTGATCTGCCCAAAGAACGCATTGCTTTGCGCCCTGTTGCCCCAAGGGACCAGGCCAAATTACTTGTGGTTACCCCAGATCAAAAAATACTTTTGAGTGATGCACATGTCTATAATCTGGCGGATTATTTAAGCGATAAAGATGTTTTAGTGTTTAATGACACCAAGGTTATCCCGTCGCGTCTTTTTGGCAAAAGAGGCGAGGCTAAGGTTGAAGCCACCCTTCACAAACAAATCAGCCCCGATACATGGGATGCCTTTGTGCGTCCAGCAAAAAAATATCGCATTGGTGATGAAATTAATTATGGCGGCTTAAAAGCAATAGTGTTGGATAAGCGTGATGGCGGCGAAGTTACGTTAAAATTTGATGTTGATCAGGCAGAAGCATTGGAAGCCATTAAGCAACATGGTGCCATGCCTTTGCCACCCTATATCGCAGGCCAAAGACCCGCGGATGAGCGTGATTTGGAAGATTATCAAACCATTTATTCGAAAGAAGAAGGTGCTGTAGCTGCACCAACGGCAGGCTTACACTTCACCCCAGATTTGATGGATAAATTAGATGAAAAAGGCGTGCAAAGAGCGTTTGTTACCTTGCATGTGGGGGCGGGGACGTTTTTGCCGGTGAAGGTCGATAACACCGATGATCATAAAATGCATTTTGAACGAGGCAGCATAAGTCAGCAAACGGCTGATCACCTTAACCGCGTGCGGGCCAACGGCGGCAAGATCGTTTCAGTTGGCACGACCAGCCTAAGACTGTTGGAAAGCGCAGCTGATGATGCAGGCGTTATTCACCCCTTTGAAGATGAAACCGACATTTTCATTCGCCCAGGCTATAAATTTAAGGCGATAGATGCTTTGATGACCAATTTTCACTTGCCAAAATCAACGTTGTTTATGTTGGTTTCTGCGTTTTCTGGCCTAGATGAAATGCGAAAGGCCTATGACCATGCTATCAATCATAATTATAGATTTTACTCTTATGGTGACAGCAGCTTGTTGTTTCCCAAAACAATTGCTGAATAAAGGTGCCTTATGAATAAACCACGTTTTAAATTTGACATTGATAAAACCGACGGTCAGGCTAGAACAGGCCGCATTAAAATGATGCGTGGGGATATTAGAACACCTGCTTTTATGCCTGTGGGAACAGCGGCAACAGTGAAGGGTATGATGCCTAATGAGGTGGAAGCTTTAGGCGCGGATATTATCTTAGGCAATACGTACCATCTAATGCTGCGTCCTACGGCCGAACGTATTCATCATTTGGGTGGTCTGCATAAATTTATGAATTGGAATAAGCCAATTTTGACCGATAGTGGTGGCTATCAGGTTATGTCATTGGCACAGCTGCGTAAAATGTCTGAAGAGGGCGTACAGTTCCAATCGCACCATGATGGCAGCCGCCATATGCTATCGCCAGAACGCTCAATGGAAATTCAGCGTTTATTGGGTTCGGATATTGTCATGGCCTTTGATGAATGCACGCCTTACCCTGCGACACGCGAAGAAACACGCCTTTCGATGGAATTGTCCATGCGCTGGGCAAAGAGATCACGCGATGGTTTTGATGTTGGTGAAGAGCATGCTGCACGCTCTGCCCTGTTTGGTATTGTACAAGGCGGTATGTTTGAAGATTTGCGCCAAATTTCAGCTGATGCGTTGCAAGAAATAGGTTTTGATGGTTATGCCGTTGGTGGTCTTGCTGTGGGTGAGGGGCAAGAAATTATG
>CAKZLM010000060.1 GCA_937126915.1 uncultured Alphaproteobacteria bacterium | reverse complement strand
CGCAGCCGCGCCTACCCGAGCGGCCTCCCCTGGCGCCTCATCCGCATGCACTCCCTCCTGGGCGAGGTGGTGCTCGACCCCTTCGCCGGAACGGGCACCACCGGGGCCGCCGCGCTCATCGCCGGGCGGAGCAGCGTGGGCGTCGAGTGGGACGCCAGCCTCCGCCCCCACCGCCACGCCGCGCTCGAGGCGGCCGTGGCCGAAGGGGCCGCCAAAGTAGAAGGCGCAGACGTGACCATCAAAACAGTTCCAGAATTGGTGCCAGAAGATGTGTTAAAAGCCAGCGGCATGAAAACCGAAGTATCGCACCCAGTGGCTGACCCTAATGAGTTGGCTGACTATGATGGCATTATTTTTGGGACACCAACGCGGTTTGGTAACATGGCTGCTCAAATGCGTAATTTCCTAGATCAAACCGGTGGGTTATGGGCAAATGGTGCCTTGATTGGCAAGGTCGGTAGTGTGTTTACCTCAACCGCTAGCCAACATGGCGGGCAAGAAACCACCATCACATCTTTCCAAACCACCCTATTCCATCATGGTATGGTGGTTGTTGGCTTGCCATATTCTTTTGCAGGCAATACCATTATGACTGAAATTTCTGGTGGCACGCCTTATGGTGCATCAACCATTGCAGGGGGTGATGGATCACGGATGCCCAGTGAGAACGAGCTTGAAGGCGCGCGCTTCCAAGGAAGGCACGTTACTGAAATCGCTAAAAAGCTGGCCTAATAATTCAGACTTGAGGAGGGAAAAACTATGACAAATACGAGACCAAGCCGCTTGCATCACACTGCTTATGTGACCAAAGATCTAGAAAAAACACGCCAGTTTTATGAAGATGTTATTGGCGCACCATTGGTAGCAACATGGGCGGAACAAGAAGAATTGTTTGGCAAAGAGCGCACCTATGCACACTGCTTTTTTGAATTGGCAGATGGCAGCGCCTTGGCATTTTTCCAGTTTCGTGATGAAGATGACGCCAAAGAGTTTGGCCCACACCAAGCTGAATCACCTTTCATTCATGTGGCCTTGAATGTAACCCCAGACTACCAAGAGGCGGTGATTAAACGCATTGAAAATTATGGCCCTGCTGAGGGTGATTTTTACATCCTTGATCATGGCTATTGTAAGTCGGTTTATGTGCGTGATCCGAACCGTATGTTGTTAGAGTTTACCACCGACGCTAATGATTTGGATGAGGTGATTGCATCGCGTCGTGAAACCGCTCACGCTGATTTAAAGCGCTGGTTGTCCGGAGATCACACCCCTAACAACGACGTTCGTTAAAATTTATGAACAGTGTGATGATACCAGTAGCTGGCGGAGACATCTTCGCCAGCTTCATTGGTAAAGGGCCAATGGTTTTGTTGCTGCATGGTTGGGCCTGTGACCAACGCATGTGGCAGCCTCAAATTACGCTGGCTAATGCAGGCTTTCAAGTTGTGATGATCGATCGTCGTGGCTTTGGACGCTCAACAGCGCCTGCAAATATGACTTTAGAATTAGATGATATAACCACTGTTCTTGACCATTTTGGGGTTCAGCGCGCTCATATTATTGGTATGTCGCAAGGCGGGCGGGTGGCCCTAAGATATGCTCATGCCCACCCTGATAAAATCGACCGCTTAATTCTTCAAGGGGCGCCCATTGATGGATTTCCAACATCCCCACAGAGCGATGAGGCCATCCCGATTGATCATTATAAAGACATGATAGCGGCAGGTGAACATCAGGTTTTTGTTGATCATTGGTCAGTTCATCCATTGTTAAAATTTGATATGGCTTATTGTGGTGATATGTTGCGTAATATGGCGATGGGTTATCAAGGTAATGACCTGTTAAGGGGCTCAGTTGATAACTTTAGCCAGAATATTTTTGAAGCCCTAGATACATGGACGGTGCCAAGTCTCTATCTTTATGGAGATCACGATACCAGTTGGTTAAAGTTGGTGGCAAAGCGCTTTGATGAAACCGCTAGCCATGGACGATCACAGGTGGTTAAGGATGCAGGACACTTTTGCAACGCATCACAGCCTAATTCTTTCAACCAGCTTGTTTTAAGCTTTTTAAAGGGGGCTTAAATCAATGGAAAAATTTGTCACCATCCTGTCCGTCCCAACGCCTTATGTGAAGGCGAACATTGATACTGATGCCATCTTCCCT
>CAKZLM010000059.1 GCA_937126915.1 uncultured Alphaproteobacteria bacterium | reverse complement strand
GGGGCAAGGGGGACATGGCTGTCAGGCCCAATGGCAAAGAAACCACCTCTATTTTTAAAATCAGCAGCAGGGAAAATGCCATCGCCTAAGTTAGCTTCTGTGGTAGGGCAAATACCAGCTACCGCCTTAACCTTTGCCATGGTTGTTACTTCATCATCGGTCACATGGGTGGCATGAATAAGGGTCCAATGATCATCCACCACATCCATTGACATTAAATAATCAACAGGCCGCATGCCTGAATAATCCAAACATGCCGCTACTTCCTTCATTTGTTCTGCAATGTGAATGTGAATAGGGGCATCGCCAAAACGGCTTTTCATATGGTGTGAAACAGCTTTAATCTCGGTCTTATCAACTGCCCGTAAACTATGAAACGCCATGCCTAAATTATGTTGGTGGCTATGGGCCAGTTTTTTATCTAAAATCTCCAAAAGTCCCAAGAAATGGTCGGTACTGTGATAAAAGCGCGCCTGATGCGCGGTCTTTGGTTGCTGACCAAAATCTGAATATTGATATAAAACCGGCAGCATAGCTTGGCTAATCCCCGCTTGATCAGCGCTGCGATTAACCGCTAATGACATTTCAGCAGGATTTTCATAAAGTGCGCCGCCCTGATCATGATGCAAATAATGAAATTCTCCAATACTGGTATAACCAGCTTTAATCATTTCAAGATATAATTTGGCCGCAATCGCCTCAGCATCCTCTGGGGTCACTTTGGATGTGAAATCATACATCATGGTGCGCCAAGTCCAAAAGTCACCCTCTTCACCGCCATAAGTTTCAGCTAAACCAGCCAGCGCAAATTGAAAGGCATGGCTGTGAACATTAGGCATACCCGCTAAGGCAACGCCGTAAAAGCATAGATCAGCCCTCTCATTTGTTGATTGTGGAGTGATATCGGTTACATGGCCTGTATCTGAAACGCTGATCATAACATCCGTTGCCCAACCATTTGCCAATAAGATGTCTTGAAAGAAGAGTCTTTTCATAATATTCCTAACCTTAAGGGTGCTTAGTCCTCTTTATCAAATCATCCCATCTGGAGCAATCATTCATGACCCCTATAACGGTTTTAATCAAAAATGCCACAATCGCCACCATGCAAGATAATTGTGAGGCCTTTGGCTTAATAGAAGATGGTGCCATCGCCATTTCTGATGAAACCATTGTTTTTGTTGGTAAAATGAGTGACCTCACTGCCAGCCTTCAAATAACTGGCGATGAAATTGACGCACAAGGCCAGCTGGTAACGCCGGGATTAATTGACTGCCACACCCATATTGTTTTTGGCGGCAATCGCGCCTTAGAATTTGAAATGCGCCTAAACGGGGCCAGTTATGAAGAAATTGCCATGGCTGGAGGTGGCATAGTGTCTACTGTTAAACACACCCGTGAAGCCAGCCCAGATGAACTATACAACAGCGCCAAAAAACGACTTCAAAACCTGATCAATGATGGGGTTACAACGCTTGAGATTAAATCAGGCTATGGCCTTAACATGGATGATGAAATTAAAATGTTAGAGGTGGCTCGCTCATTAGGCAATGATTTGCCTATAGATGTGAAAACCACCTTTTTAGGGGCTCATGCTGTACCACCTGAATATAAGGGCAATGCAGACATTTATATTCGCCAAATTTGTGATTATATCTTACCCGAGGTCGCTAAACGCGGCCTAGCAGATGCGGTGGATGCCTTTTGTGAGAAAATTGGCTTTAGCCCAGAACAAACAAGAGAAGTATTTGATAAAGCCCAAGAATTAGGTTTGCCCATAAAATTGCATGCTGACCAACTATCAGACTTAGGCGGCGGGTCGCTGGTAGCAAGCTATAAAGGCTTGTCTGCTGACCATGTTGAATATAGCAGCACCAAAAGCCTATTTGATATGGCCCGTGAAGATACTGTTGCGGTCTTACTTCCCGGCGCTTTTTACGCCCTTAATGAAACCAAGAAGCCTGATGTTAAAAACATGCGTAAACTGGGCGTTAAAATGGCTTTAGCCACCGATTGCAACCCGGGCAGCAGCCCAGTTCAGTCGCTATTGCTAATGTTATCAATGGGCTGCACCCTATTTGGCTTAACCCCTGAAGAATCCTTGGCTGGGGTAACAAAAAATGCTGCTCAGGCGCTTGGTCTAACTGACGTTGGTATTATTGCCGCCAATATGAAAGCTAATTTGGCCCTATGGGATGTAGAGCATCCAGCAGAGTTAAGCTATTGGATTGGCAGTTCCCCGCTTAAAACGCGCATCTATCAGGGAAAAGCCTCTTAATCATGTCTTATTTAAAAATACTTTTCTCGCGGCAACAGCGGTATCTGTGAAGTCCGTGAAAAAGGCATCCAAGCCCATTTCCATGAAGAAAAGATATTCTTCCTCAGGCGTTTTAAATTGCCTTGGCAGTTGATCGTTACGAAACGTATAGGCATGAACTTCAAGACCCTCAGCTTTAGCTTCTTCCATCAAGGCCGTACTGGTACCATCTTCATGGGCCAACAAAGCCTTCCAAGGGCCTATGCCTTCTGCCACCCTTTTAGCTGTATCAACATCATAGGTTGGCTGGGTTATGGGGGCGGTTTTATCTTTTTCTTGCATGCTATCTAATAAAAGAATGCGCGGTACTTTAAGGTGTGGGCCTAAATCTTGCAGTATTTCCGGCTCAAACGATTGTACGTAGATAAGGCTATCTTTGTTGTTAACACCATGATCGTTAAGCGCTTTTAGCAAAGGCTCTTTAAAATCGAGGCCAATACTTGCCAAATAACTGGGACTTTTAGTTTCTGGATACACCCCAATAGGGCGCCCCATAATCACTGACTGTTCTTTTGCCAGTGTTAGCACCTCATCGAATGTGACAATATCCATAGTATCATCATACTGATGATCACGGTTTTTGAAGGGTTGCCGTGCCTTGAGGGTTTTAAGTTCGGCAAGTGTAAAGTCCTCAACCCACCAATCTATTCGGTCAAACCCAATGTGCGGTCTTTTTCTTGAGTGAAACATAGACTTTTCAGCCACATTGGTCGTGTCTGATAAATAAATGTCATGGCGCACAATCAAGGCTCCATCTTTTGACATACACAAATCTGGCTCAATGAAATCAGCGCCCATCTTAATGGCCTCTATGTATGCCTTAAGTGTATGCTCGGGGTAATAACCGCTGGCACCCCGATGGGCGATTATCAATGGCTTTTTCATTTTTTAATCCAGATCCCCAAAAAACTGCTATGAAATGAATTCTTTATTTGACCTCAATAAGATATAGCATAATTATAACAACAAAGTATGATTAAGAGTATAAATTATAAAATCGTCATATATTGGTAATGTTCATACCTGATGATGGGCTTGGGTTTGAGAATGAATAATTTGGGGTTTTAACCTTCTTATATGAAGAATAAATATAATATAGATAGCAATTTATATGATCGCTCTTTGAGCGCGCTTGAGGATGCCTTTAACCAAGATCCTTCCGAAACAGCCGTTTTAGAGGCCTTATCCCTAAAGCATTTTGAAGGTGAAAACCATAGAAAAGCAGAAGATTTTGGTATTTTGGCCATGGATGCGGGGTCTAGTAACACCCATATTTTTCAAATGTTGATGAAAATCTTTACCGATAATAACCGCCGGGATCAGCTTCACCCCTTTATTTCGCAGCATTTAAAAGCACTGGACCAGAAATATCGTGATGGCAAATCTGCTTTAACCTTAAAACCTAAAACATCACCCGCTAAAAACCCTACTTATGTGATTGGCTATAAGTTTTGGGGTCGCAATCGCTCTGCCTTCATTTTAGCGGCAAAAACGCTTGAGAGTGTTAGATTTTTACTGCCTAACTGGTCAATTAGGATATTTATCGACACCTCGGTGCCTGATAAATATAAAGACCATTTTTTAGCAATGGGTGCCGACGTGGTAACCATGCCGCCACAATCGCGCCCAAGAGAGGCCGATACATGGCCGCTGCAAACATTGTCTGACCCCACAATTCAAGGCTTTATGATCCGTGATATTTTATTGCCTATGAATGCCAGTGATCTGGTGGTTATTAATGAATGGCTACAATCTGACAAATCCGGTTTTGCCGTTCGTGACACCCATTATATGGCAAACCTGCTGCCTTCACGCTTTTGGGGCCTAAAAAATCATTATTGTGAAGATTTATCTGCCCTTAGTGAGCAGCCAGAACATCTACAAGAAAATCTGGACCGACATTTGTGGCCATTATTGGCCAATGACATTATGGTGTTTGATCGTTATACCAACATGAAAAATTGTCTCCCAACCCCCAATATGGTGCAATCGACCATGCCGGTAATTGGTCTGTATCGCGATGCCTTAAAATTAGGCCAACAGTATTTCTCAAACGATGGTGCTGACTTACAGCCAAGCACCAGCCGAGAAAAAATTATCTTCAGCCTATCGACCAACTCACACCAAGCATCCTTTCTTGCAACACTGTTAAAAACATCTGGCGCTAAGGCAGAAATTTACGGCAATCGCAGCGCTAAAGAGGCTATGGGTCATGTCAGTGCATCACCTGAAATAATGGCCCTTTATGCCCAGAACCCCAATGACCC
>CAKZLM010000058.1 GCA_937126915.1 uncultured Alphaproteobacteria bacterium | reverse complement strand
CTAGCAGATGCCCCTTTGTTAGCTGCCATGTTGGGCGGTGCCATCAGCCTAGAAGAAGCACGTTTATTAATTCAGTCAAAACCTAATCAGGGGTATGATTATACCGCACAATTTTGGGCGCACGATGTCTTGAGAGACAAGCCGATTGACGATTTTTATAAATCGCAATTAATGTTAACATCGCATCGCTTTTTAATATCTGCAAATATTCAATTAGATGGGGTGCGAGAGCGCCTTACAAGCGTGGTCGCCTTAAATGATGGTGATGGTTATGATGTTTTGTCGCGTCAGTTTGGAAAATAAGTATGGATGACATGATAACAGAAATTATCCACAATGATAATGCCGCAACCGCCCTGATTAAAGGCGAGTTGGTTAGCAGCTTTGTGGTTACTGTGCCGCCATTAGGGCCGCAAAAACTACAAAAGATATTACCCAACTTAATGGCAGATAAAATTGCTGGTGAGGTTGCTGATCATCATGTTGTAATGTTGGAAAAACAAGCGGATGATCAAGCCTTGGTCGCGGTCATTAGGGCTACGGATATGTCTGAATTGATTGTCCAAGAAGGCAATTTTAAGGCGGCTTTCCCCGATTATTTAGCATTGCCAAGACCAGAAGAAAGTTCAGAAAAAAACCCAGAAGACAACTACACTTATTATCTTGATGGTGATCGGGTTTTAATTCGCCATGTTGATGGCACTGGTGTGGTGTTAGCAAGAAGCATTTGGCACCAACTTTATAACCCTTCCCTTGGGTATCAGGTTTTTGGGCTAGACCATCGTGCTTTACCAATGGGGGCAGATTTGCTTGTGGGTGCTTTTAGCCCACAAAAGCCCTGGCAGAATTATGGTCGTTATTTCAAACGGTCTGCTGTTTTGGTTTTGATGTTATTATTTTCTTACAGCACATATTTGGTGATAAAAACCCAACAAAACCAAGACTATGCTTATGAATTACAAGATGCGCAAATATCCCTGTTTAAAGAGGCATTCCCTGAGGTGCGCCGCGTTGTCAATGTTGAGGTTCAGTTAAACAGTATGGCAACAGGCAAGGGTGGCGCCGCAAATGGTGATGCCTTAAGCACAATTGCACGCGGCTATGAAATGCTATCAAAACACCCGTTATTAAGTTTGCAATCGCTGCGTTATCAAGATGGCGCAGGGGCTACACCCCTTAGTTTGCTGCTGAGTGTTTCTAGCCCCGATTTCGCCAGCCTTGAAACCTTCAAAACTGATTTAAGCAATCAAAGCTTCATCGTTAGCGATGGTGGTGCCAGACAAGAGGACGAACGCATCTTCAGTGATATTACCTTAAAATTAGAAGGGGCTGAATGATGCAGTTTTGGCAAAAATTAACCCCGCGAGAACAAGGGGTATTGGCAATTTCAGCGCCGATTGTTGGTCTTCTGGTGATTTATTTAGGCTTAATACACCCCCTTGAGAGTGACTTTAAAACATCACAACAAATGGTGATGGATGAACAGGCGCGACTAGAACGGATATCCCAAAAAATTGCCAACATGGTTGATGCGAAAGATATATATGTCGCGGCATCTAAAGACCCTGTTGAAGGTGCTAACCGCCAGACTATTATCACCCAAAGTGCGCGTAGTGCCGCCATTTCTATTAGTCGTATCCAAAATAATGATGGGCAAATTCGGTTTTGGATTGATCAGGTAAGCCCCTCTGACATGTTGATTTGGTTAAGCTTGTTACAAAATGACTATGGATTAAACGCTGCACAATTAAGCATGGTGAAAAACTCAGATGATCAATCTGTTCGTGTGCAGGTCTCTTTTAAGATGAGGGCGTCATAATGAAACAAGCCCCGATCAAGTTATTAGTCACTTTGATGCTGTTAACGGTGGCTGTTGTGATCGTGCTTCGCTGGCCAGTATCAACGCTTATCAGCACGTTAGCATCACATGGTGTACAAGTAGGCAAGGTTGATGGGACTGCATGGCGTGGACAATTAAAGCAGGTTAGTTATAATCAGCAAGTTGTTGATACCGTGTCATATGATATGTCCCTTACCAACCTTTTAAGCGGTCAATTAAGTGCCCATATCATTGCCGCAGATAGCAATGGTCTTTATCTAACAGGGCAGGTGGCAATGACAACACTGAACAGCTTTAAAGTATCGGCCCTTGATGCGATGGTGCCTGTCACCGTGCGAATGGGGCAAAATCAGTTGCTGATGACCAACAAGATCGCGAGCGAGGAATTATCCTTTAACCAGCAGGGGCAATGCATTTCAGGTGCTGCTCAGGTCAGAAGTGCGTTTTCATCACCAATATTTGGATCATTAAATTTAGACCAAATGGTGTTAGAAGGCGCAATAACTTGTGAAAATGGCACCATGTCGCTTGAAACATCAGAAACGATCAGCGGATGGGAAATTATGCTTCAAGGCTTCTTAACGCCAAAGGGTTTGCAAGGACGGTTAGAATTAAAAAATGATCAAATGACCCTAACTCCTGATGTGGAGAATATGTTAATCCGTATTGGTCTCCAAAAACAGTCGTCAGGCTGGCTTGCAATTTTAAACTAAATGGTCGATGCTCAAGTTTGACCAGCGGCCCAATGGAAAGATGTAAATGCGCTTAAATCACAAGATAAAAAATGCTTTGATGGTGTTAGCTATTCCAATGGTTATAACAGCCTGCACCAGCGGGGTTTCGCAGCCTGAAAATATGGTGATGGATGCCAACCAAACCACCGCCAACGCAACTTTGGTTGGATTGCCAGCGCAAGATCTTGATAAAGGTGATTGTGCTATTTTTCTGTGGGAAGATAGTCGCGAGCGTCCCTTGGTCTTTTTTCAAAAAGCACAAAGCAGCGATGCCTTAATCTATAGCAACGGTGAAACCATCGTAGTGCGTCGCAGCATGGCTGATGATCAAGCCATGCCGGGCCTTTATGCTCGCCAGCAATTTAAGCTAGACCAGCAAACCATCACCGTTCGCTTAACTATTGATGATAATAGAAATGTCATTGAAGGGGTGCGCATCCCAGCAGGGGTAATTAACCATGCTATGACCAATGGTGAGGCAATCGTACGATCCGTTTCCGGACTGTTTGGGTGTCGCTTGTAATATTGTGTAAACCTAGTACCCCACGACGCCTTGATCATAAGTTGTTCCGCTATGGTTTTATTGCCGACTAGGATTATACTCTTGATGAGACATTAATTATCCTGATCATGGGCATGGATGACGTTTCAAGGTTCTTGGCTGATCTGTTAATTTGGTGGATTTGTGCTAGATTTATTAGGGTTTATTTTAAGAAGGGTAGGTGATTTGGCAATGATTTAATTGCAAATCTCTGTTCTATTAGTTTTTAAATTTTTTAGTCTATATGATATTTGTCTCTATAACCCCCATAGTGGCTCATGAGTAAGGATTGTTGTCACCAATAGATTTTGAACAACAAACTAAATTGGAACGACAAGGTATCTAACAAACTAGGGGTATCTCAGGTTGAGGTCATTTATAACTGTAAATCTAAATTGATGGTTAGCCATTGTTTTAATTTCTTTAATGTTTACAATGGCCATTATTAACAGGTTAGTCATTGTAACTTATTGATATTTAATAATAAGAACCTTCCCGTCCTCTCCGCCATTTCATTTCATTATCCCCTTATTTTTTATCATACTTCTTGCTGTTCTTTTGTGAGCAGAAAAAAATGTGCTTAAACTTTATGTTGTTATTGTCACTTAAAGGTGTGTCAGGTGTTTTTATGTAATCTTTAGGTGGTTTATGTATGGGCTTTAAGTATCATTTTTGAATTAGCCTATAAACGACAGCTAATTAGGCGCTTAATTGTCTTTAATTGGTGGAGGGTACTATATGGAATTCATAAAAGCGTCGTATTATTTTAACAAGTGTTTCTTGTAATATGCTTTGAGGTAACTTGATGGGGTATCAAGTCAACTGTCGTGTTCTAGAGGACTTTTGTTTTAGGTGTTATTGTGTCTAAAATATTCAATAATACCACCTTTAGGTTAACCGGCCTTTATGGCTTGGCAACTTTTATTGGGTTGTGTGTGGTTGCTTTTTGTTTGTTCACGACCGGTCAGAAATTTTCCACACAAGATCAAAACTGGCAAGCCTATGTTGATGCGAATATGCAGCATACCAACGCCATGACGGGACTGCAAAAAAAAGCCCCATTTGTTGGGGCTTTCTTTAGGTGAGTATCAGGTTGGTGTCTGATTTATTTGGCACTACATTTCAAAAGGTGGGGTAGTTTTTTTCCATCATGGTGTTTTTCAGATGTGCCTTTGGAGGCCGCTACTTTTTTATGGGGTATGCCTTTGCCACCGCGAATAATAGACACACCTTCACCTGGAATAATACGGATCATCACCGGCGCTCCCTTACCTTGGTCACCTTTTCCTTTATAGGCGTTCTTACTAGCGGCATTAGGGTCAACATAGATTACTTTAAACCCACCTTTGCCTTCTTTTTTAATGACGTCAGCGGCACAAGCATTATCATTATTGCCGCCACCTTGTTTGTGGCCTTTTTGATGATGAAGTGCCATCGCACTGGTACTAAAAGATAAGGCTGCAACAGCAGCAATGGTTGCTCTCATATAGTTTTTCATAATTATCCCCTCAAAGCTGTATAGACAATAGGTACTCTAGACCGAAATGATATTATTTACAATTTAAATAGTGTTTTATTAAAAGTGTTATTAACTTCAGGATTGTACGTTTTGTTTATAAATGTTGTTAATTGCTTGATTTGTTGTCACTAATTTCTATCATGGTCCTCATATATTAGAGGGGGTGTTATGAGGTTTTTTTCTGAAATAATTAGGTTTTCTGCAGTTTCTTTGGTTTTTGCAACGGGACTCGGCATCGGCGGGGCCCATGCTTTCGATCAAAAGGACAGCTTTTTTGATACCTTAAGGGCGCAATGTGGAAAAGCATTTTTAGGTCGCACAAAATTGGACACGGCAAATTCGCCCACTTACCGTGATGTTGATATTATTTTGCATGTTCGCGATTGCAATGACACTCAAATTCAAATGCCCATGCATGTGGGGGAAAATCATTCTCGCACCTTAATTATCACTAAGCATGACGATGGTCGTTTGCAGTTACAGCATCGCCATACCCATGAAGACGGCAGCCCTGATGATTTAACCTTGTATGGTGGCTTTACCAAGAAGAACCCTAAGTCTTCTAGGCAGGGCGATTTTCACGTTGGCGACTATACCCGAAAATTATTCATTGAGCATGATATCCAACGCTCGTTATCCAATGTTTGGACCATAAGCATGGGTGATAAAACTGCGACCTATGAATTGCATCGCCCCACTTTAGACTTTGTCATTGAATTTGATTTATCAAAAATTGTTACAAATCCACCAAAGGCTTGGTAATGGGAGAAATGATCATGCCATTAATTTCTAAGCGGTCCTTAAAATCTGGCGTGACGTTGATAGGCCTGTTTTCTGGCTTGTTGGCGGCATCGGCAGCTATGGCTGATGATATCATTTTAACCAATGGTAAAATTCAAACCATGGATGACAAGCGCCAGTGGGTTGAGGCGGTGTGCATCAAAGAAAAACGCATTCACTATGTGGGCAGCAATAAGGGTGCGCAAAAATGTATCAGTGAGGAAAGCCGCGTTATTGACTTAAATGGCCAGCTGGTTTTGCCAGGTTTTATGGATAGTCATTTGCACATATTTTATGGCTCAGTGGTTGATGTGGGTGTAAACCTTTCCTTAGCTGATACGATGGAAAAGTTGATAGCCTCTTTGAAAGAAATGAGAGACTTAAACCCCGGTGATGAGCCGCTTTATGCCCGTGGTTGGCAAAACTTTCTGTTTCCGCCCGATGGCCCTAGAAAAGAAGTGCTGGATGAAATTTTTGGTGACCGTGTTGTTATGCTGGGGTCGGTTGATGGCCATTCTAAATGGTTTTCTAGTGCCGCGTTGCGCGAAGCGGGTGTTGATAAATCTATAGAGGACCCACAACCCGGTGTGCGTTTTTGGGAGCGTGACAAGGAAACCGGTGAATTGCTAGGCACCACCCGCGAAGGGGCAGGTGATGTGGTCACTGATAAATTATTAAAGCGCTCAAAAGCCATTTATGAAGAACGCTTAAAAATGTGGTTGCCGCGGGCCAATGCAGCTGGGTTAACAGGTGTGTTTGATGCAGGCATGGGGGCGCCTAGCATGGAAGACGCTTATGAAATATTAACCCGCATGGACACTGAGGGTGATTTAACCCTGCGGGTTTACGGATCGGTCCGTGCTGCGCCAAACAGTGGTAAAACTCATGCTGATTATTTTAAAGGTGTGCAATTACGTTTTAGCAGTGACTTGGTAAAACCAGCAGCGATTAAATTAATGGCTGATGGTGTGCCTGAGGCCCACACCGCTTATATGCTGGATGATTATCGCGATACCCCGGGGTCACGCGGGATGCCGATGGTTAGCCCTGAAAAATTAAGCGATATGGTGTTGGATGCTGAGCAAAAAAATGTCCCTGTGCATATTCACGCCATTGGTGATGCCGCTGTTCGGATGTCTTTAGATGCCATTGAAGCCGCCCAAGAAGCTGTTGAGGGGCAAGGGCCACGCCACGCCATCGCCCATATGGATTATGTTCATGATGACGATATTCCGCGTTTTGCCGCACTGGATGTGGTGCCGCAAACATCTATCCAATGGGCAACGGTGGACCCTTCCTATGATACCTTTGTCAGCTATGTAGGCAATGATATTCACGATGGTGCCTATCCGATTAAATCAATCATGGATGCTGGTGGTAGGCAAACCTTTGGTACCGATTGGCCCGCCGCGGCGTTTTTATCAACTTATAAACCTCTGATCATGCTGGAAACGGCAGTGACGCGGCGTTTAAATGGTGATACCCAAAGCCCTGAACGGGGCCAAGGTGAGGGCATTACGGTTATGCAGGCAGTTGAGGCTTTAACCCGCAATGTGGCGTATCAATTGGGACGTGAAAATTGGCTTGGCAGTCTTGAAAAAGGTAAGATGGCTGATTTAATTGTGCTGGATCAGAATATTTTTGAGATTTTGTCACATAACATTCATAAAACTGAAGTAAACATGACAATAGTTAATGGCAAGATCGTTCACCAAAACTGATGAACTTGCTAGAGCTAGAGGGTTACTGCGCGCAGATCATTTGATCTGCGCTCTTTTTTTGTGCTTTTGCCTTGTTTTCTCATTTATTCAATGGTCTAGTTTGGAAAAGAATGGGAAATAGCTATGTCGCTTTTTATCAAAAGACATTTTATCAACGGGCAATGGGTTAAGGCAACAGGGATTGAAACACTGCCAATTATTGACCCAGCAACAGCACTTCAAGTCGGTGATGTTTCGCTTGCTACAAACGCTGAGCTTGATCAGGCGATTGCTGCTGCAAAGGCTGCTTTTAAGTCATATTCAAACACCGATAAGCAACAGCGCCTTAGTTGGTTGTCTGAAATTTTGGCTCTTTATAAAAAGTATTATGATGATTTTGCTATGGCCATTATGGCGGATATGGGCGCCCCTATTAAGGTGGCGCGTGAAGAGCAGGCCTATACGGGTATTGAGCATTTTGAATCCACGATCAAGTCGTTAAAGTCTTATGATTTTGAAACCAAGCAGGATGGTTATCACCTGCGCCATGAAGCGGTTGGTGTGTGTGGTCTTATCACGCCGTGGAATTGGCCGATTAATCAAATTGCCTGTAAGGTGGCACCGGCCCTTGCTGCAGGCTGCACGATGGTTTTTAAAGGCTGTGAATTTTCACCCCGATCCAGCGATTTATTTGCTGAGATTATTAACCAGTCTTCCCTGCCACGCGGTGTTTTTAATTTTGTGCAAGGGGATGGTAAGGCTGGTGCTTATTTATCCAGCCATGAAGATATTGATATGGTATCGTTTACAGGTTCAACCACGGCTGGGATTGCTGTAGCTGAGGCGGCGGCACCTACCGTTAAAAGGGTTTCACAAGAATTAGGTGGCAAGTCGCCCATCATTGTTATGGGTGATGTGGATATTGAAGCCATCGCCATGGATGTGGTGATGTGGTGCATGCATAATAGCGGTCAATCATGTAATAATGGCACCCGCTTGCTGATCCATAAAAGCCTGCGTGATAAAGCTTATCCAGCAATCAAAGCTGCGGTTGAAAGTTTGGTCGTGGGGGATCCAAACAGTGAAAAAACTGATCTAGGGCCACTGGCAAACAGTCGCCAGTATGAAAAAGTTTCTGCCATGATTAAACGCGGCCTTGGTGAAGGCTATGAGGTGTTGATTGGTGGCGTGGGGAAGCCAGAGGGGTGCACCCAAGGCTTTTATGTGATGCCAACTGTTTTTGTTGATATGCCGCAAGATGCCTTCCTTGTTCAGGAAGAGGTTTTTGGCCCAGTTTTAACGGTGCAAACGTTTGACGATGTTGAAGAAGCCATCACACTAGCCAATGACAGCCTATATGGCTTGTCATCTTATATTTATGCTAACGATCATAAAGTCGCATCCCATTTGGCAAAAAATATGCGCGCTGGTATGGTCCATATAAATGGTGCCATGTTAAACCCCGATGCACCCTTTGGTGGATATAAAATGTCAGGTAATGGGCGTGAATGGGGTGTCAGTGGGGTAGAGGAATTTTTAGAGGTAAAAGCCTTAATGGGCATGCAATAAGCGGGGTAGACGCAATGGATCAAGATAAATTAAAAAAACTGCGTGAGAAATATGAAGGCAAAGGTATTTATGAAAGCCATACGGAAAAATTTCAAACCATTGCGGAAAGCTTAACTGGCGGTGATACCAATGTGAAAAATCGTCCCAAGCCATACAGCGGCATTTCGACTTTTTTGGATGCTCCGTCACAAGATACGTTTGAGGGGCTTGATATCGCCCTTATTGGGGTGCCGATGGATTTGGCGGTAAGCAACCGAGCTGGTGCGCGCTTGGGGCCAAGAGCCGTTCGTCAAATTGAACGCATTGGACCCTACAATCATGAAACCGGTGTCATGCCTCATGATTTAGCAAAGTTTGCTGATGTGGGTGATGTGCCGTTTCGCAGTCGTTACAGCTTAGACGACAGCATGGAAGACATTGAAAATTATTATAAAATGATTAAAGAGGCAGGTATCCTCCCTATTTCCATCGGTGGAGATCATTCGATCAGTTACCCCATTTTGCGCGCCCTTGGTGCTGAACAGCCGGTGGCGATGATACATATTGATGCCCATTGTGACACGGGGGGGGAATTTGATGGCAGTAAGTTTCATCATGGTGGTCCGTTTCGTGGGGCGGTGTTAGATGGCGTTTTAGACCCTGAAAAAACCATTCAAATTGGCATTCGTGGTTCATCAGAAATGATATGGGAATTTAGCTATGAAAGTGGCATGACCGTTCTGCATGTGGAAGATGTTATGCGCATGGGCATCCCCGCGGTGATTAAAAAAACCCGCGACCTTATCGGTGATCATCCGGTTTATTTATCTATTGATGTGGATGGCTTTGACCCTGCTTATGCCCCAGGTACCGGGACACCAGAGGTGGGCGGGCTTATCCCGCGCGAAGGCATTCAGTTTTTAAGGGGCCTAATGGGGATGAATTTCATCGGTGCAGATATGGTTGAAGTAGCCCCCATGTATGACCCCACCACAAACACGGCGCAATTAGGGGCGCAGTTGGTGTTTGAAGAGTTGTGTTTATTGGCAGATGCCCACCATCGCCGTCAAAAATAACAAAGGCTGAAAAGGGCTGGCTGTTATAGTGTTAACGGAAAGCCCATTTTCTCAACCATTTTAATCCACGGAATGCGCCAGCCACCTTTTTCATCCATGGTGTCTAGGGCATACATGGTTATTTTCGCGCCAATCCATCTAAAGGGTTCTGATGGTAAATAACCGGGCAGGGTTTTGACAAATTCTAAATCGCGTTCCATCATCACTTTGTCATCCAATAAACCCAACGCAATGCGTGCCCCAAAGCGAGAGGCTGTAACGCCAAAGCCTGAATAGCCGCCAGCATAAATCATACGACCATCTAAATAACGCTGGAAATGTACCGCCTTTCGGGTTGTTAGGCCTATAGGGCCACTCCACGCATGGCTAAAGGTTACATCGGTTAGGTCAGGAAAAGTGCGGTAAAAGGCTTCTGCTAGTCTATAGTATGGTTCAGGTTTTTTGTCGCCATTAGGATCAGTCTCATCATTAAAATAATAGCCCAAGCGACCACCAAAGATAATCCGGTTGTTTCGTGTGAGACGCATATAGTTTAACTGTGTGCGGGTGTCATAAATGCCTTGGCGGTTTTGCCAATTAATCCGCTCCATTTGTTCATCGGTTAGTGGATTGGTGGCAAGAATGCGGTCCCTGATGGCAGCAACGCGGTGGCGAATATGGTTGTGGCCCGCTGCAAAGGCATTGGTTGCCAACAGCACTCTGCGAGCAGCGATCCTGCCTTTAGGGGTCAATACGGTCACCGCTTTTTTGCTATGTTTAACCTTTAACAATGGGGTGTTTTCATAAAGAATAACGCCCAAGTCCAGCACAGTTTTTTTTAAGCCCCACACCAATTTTGCTGGGTTAACCACGCCGCAGTTTTGTTTTTGCCAAAGCCCACCATAGAATAAAGGAGAATTAATTTCTTCGCGGATGTCTTGCTTGTCTAATTGCTCGACCTTTTTATCAAATTGGTCATGCAGTTCAGCCTCATGGTCAAGGGTGTCAAGGCCATCTTTACCAACGGATACGGTCATCTCACCGGTCCATTCAGCGTCACAGTCGATGTTATATTTTTCTAAAGCGGTCCTAAACGCCTTGATGTTTTCGTGGCCTAATTGCTCTAGAATTTCCAATTCATCGGGGTAATAATGTGCTGCGTTTGATAAACCATGCATCACAGATGATGACATAATGCCGCCTGGCCGCCCTGAGGCGCCATTGGCCACTTCTTTGGCCTCAATAAGGGTGACATTGCGATGGGGATTATCTTCTTTAGCAAGCAAGGCTGCCCACAGGCCCGTAAAGCCGCCACCAACAATTAATAAGTCGGTAACAATATCAGTTTCAAGCGGTGGATTAGCTGTTGGCTTATCAGGATTATCAAGCCAATAAGGCATGTAATTTACATTGTCTAAACAGTTTTTAGGCTGTTTCATAAAAAAACTCTTGTTATTTTTGTTAAACTAAAGGGCGAGGCGCTAGCCTAACGTGGTGCCAAAAAAAAGAAAGCTCTATTTTCCTAGGATAAAAATAAAACCGCTAGTGACTTGATTTCATTTTAGAAACAAGAAATGATGACGGATCAACTTATTGGGGGCGGGGAGTTTAAGTGTGACAGAGGTTCGTCATATAAAGGTTTTAAAGCGGCGCGATATCATTCTTTTTTCGGTTTCGGCTATTCTTCTTTTAGACACGGTGGCTGCGGGTGCGGCCATCGGCGTGTCTAGTTTAACATGGTGGGTGCTGCTGGGTTTATTGTTTTTCATTCCCTTTTCTATGATCAGTGCAGAATTGGGCTGCGCTTTTCCGGATCAAGGAGGTATCTACGCATGGGTAAAACGCGCCTTTGGTGAGCGTTGGGCGGCACGTATCACTTGGTCTTATTGGGTGAATGTGGCGGTTTGGGCACCATCAATTTTTATTCTGTTTTCAGGTGTTTTTGCACAAATGTTTTGGCCAGACATGAGCATGACTGCCCAAATAGCACTTGGCTTAGCTCTTACTTGGCTCACGGTTTTTGTCAATGTCATCACATTAGAGCTTGGAAAATGGGTGCCCAATATGGGTGCCATTATTAAAATGATTGTTTTTTTGGCCGTCATTTATGGGGCTTTTGGCTATTACCAAGAAAATGGTTTTGCCAATGAAATAACGTTGCAATCCCTCACGCCAAATATTGGCCAAGGCGTTACTTATATTCCCGTTATCATTTATGGCATGTTAGGGTTTGAATTGGTCAGCGCAGGGGCGGAAGAAATGAAAAACCCCGCCCGTGATGTGCCGCAATCTATTTATGTCTCAGCGGTGATTATCTTTGGACTTTATTTTTTAGCAACGCTTGCAGTGTTGGTTGCAATACCCGTTAATGAAATTGATCTGGTTGAAGGCTTGCTTGATACACTGGCGGTCTTTTTTGGTCAAACAGCCAGCGGTCAGTTGTTCATCCTGCTGTTGGGGGTTGGTACGTTATATACTTTTTTCTCAAATGGGGTGACATGGGCCTTAGGGTGCAACCGCGCCATGGCAGAAGCCGCGCTTGAAGGCGAAATGCCCGCACAGCTTGGTATAATGCATCAAAAACGAGGTACTCCATTGGGCGCAGCCATTGCCCTTGGCTTGGTTAGTTCAGTGATTTTGCTGCTTTACGGTTTTCTGGCAGAAAATAATGAAGATTTATTTTGGAGCCTGTTTGCCTTTAGTGGCGTGATTTTCATGATCCCTTATGTGGCGATGATGTTTGCTTTTATCAAATTGCGCAAATGCGAGCCAAATATTGATCGCCCCTTTCGTGTGAAGGGGCCTGATTGGTTAGTTTATGGCATGGCGTGTCTCTGTGCCTTAATATTATTAGCGACCATTATACTATTTATTTATGTACCGGGTGAGGGGGTGCAGCAAGCAGTGCTGTGGGGTTCAATCTTTTTATTGTTGTTGGGCGAGGTTGCTATTATGGTGGCCCATAGAAAACGACAGAAACAATCGTAATGTCCTAAACTTAGGGGGAAAAAATGAAATCAAGCATGAAGAAAATAATGAAAACCGCACTGTTGGCTGCATCAAGTTTGGCGATTAGCGTTTCAGCGCATGCTTTTCAGTTAAGCGATAAAGAAAAAGAAATCGTCGCCCAAATTGATAAAATGTTCGAAAGCCAAGTGGACTTTCTTGAGAAAATTGTCAACATCAACAGCGGTAGTGCGCACGTGGCGGGTGTTCGCCGTGTTGGCGCTGTCTTTGAGGAAGAGTTTGCCTCAATCGGCTTTAAAAACGAGTGGGTTGAGATGCCAAAGGAAATGAACCGTGCCGGTCATTTACTCAGCCAATATAGTGCGGGCGAGGGGCCAAGCTTAATGTTGATTGGTCACTTAGACACCATCTTCCCGAAGGAAAGCCCTTATCAAACCTTTAGCCGCGATGGCGATAAAGCCTATGGCCCTGGTATTAAAGACATGAAAGATGGTGATACCATTGTGCTTTATGCCTTGAAAGCGTTAAGAGAAGCCAACGCCCTGAACCGTGGCACGGTTAAAGTGTTCTTCACGGGCGACGAAGAATCTGTGGGTAGTCCACGCCCCTTAGCGCGAGAGCGTATGATTGCAGAAGCAAAAACCGTTGATGCCGCGATCAACTTTGAGGGCGGCAGCCCGGGCCGCGCAGTTGTGGCGCGTCGTGGGTCCAGCGGTTGGCAACTTGAGGTAACTGGTCGTCGTGCCCATTCAGCCGGGGTCTTCAATGATAATGTTGGTGCGGGGGCGATTTTTGAAGCAAGCCGCATTTTAAATGGCTTTTATTCATATGTGCGTGGCGAGCACGGTTTAACCTTTAACCCTGGCTTTATCGCGGGTGGTACCTTTGCTGACATTCAAGAAGATAATAGCTATCGTGTGTTTGGTAAAACCAATGTTGTGGCACAAACCGTTAAGGTGTCTGGTGGCTTGCGTTTCTTAACAGAAGATCAGAAAGAACGTGCCCGTGAGGCAATGCGTAAAATTGCGGCAGCAAACCTGCCGCATACATCAGCCAAAGTTACTTTTAACGATGGTTATCCGCCGATGGAAGAAAGCGATGCAAACCATGCTTTAATGGCAAAGTTTAGCAAGGTAAGCGAAGACCTTGGAACCGAACCATTGGTGGCGTTTGATCCGGTGCGTCGTGGTGCGGCAGATATTGCTTTCGTAGCACCTTATACAACCACACTTGATGGTTTAGGTGCATACGGTGGTGGGTCTCATTCGCCAAATGAATGGGTTGATTTACCCTCTATGAAGTTTGCCACTAAACGGGCGGCAATTTTGGTTTATCGCTTATTAAACGAGTAAAAAGCCAACAGATAAATTTTTAAGAAGGGGTGATATGGCTTGTATCGCCCCTTTTTCTTTGTCATTATGGTGGAGAGAGCAAAGGGTATCAGTGCCCTAGACATGGGAGGTCGGGATGTTAGAAACCAAGATTTGGTCGTCGGAGCAATTGCTAGATGCTTTGAACCGTCAGAAGGCGCTTTTCAAAAAGGAAGGCAGCCCAGATTGGGCTAGTCGTAAGGAAAAGCTGAAAAAACTTCTTACCTTGGTTACCAAACATGAAAGTGAAATTTCCAAGGCCATCAGTCAGGATTTTGGTAATCGTCATGAGATTGAAAATCAATTAGGCGATTTTATTGTTGTTCAAGCAGGTATTAAGCACCTTCTGAAGCATGGTAAACAATGGATGAAGCCCCATGCGGTTGAAATTGATATGCAATATTGGCCGTCAACCGGTTATATTCAACCACAAGCCATTGGTACTGTCGGTGTCATTGCGCCGTGGAATTATCCGTTTCATTTAGCCATTCTTCCGGTCGCTGTGGCCGTGGCAGCCGGCAACCGGGTGATGTTAAAACCTAGCGATCTAACCCCGCGAACCAGCACGGTCATTGAAAAGCTAATTGCTGAATATTTTGATAAAGATGATATTGCAGTGGTTAATGGCGATGTTGATGTGGCGCGGGCCTTTTCTGAATTGCCGTTTGATCACTTGTTCTTCACAGGGTCTACTTCTGTTGGGCGTTTGGTGGCACAAGCGGCGGCTAAAAACCTTACCCCTGTAACGCTTGAATTGGGTGGCAAGTCACCTGTGATCCTTGATGACAGTGCTGATTTAGCGCTGGCGGCAAAACGCATCGCTTTTACCAAGTTGTTTAATTGTGGGCAAACCTGCGTGGCCCCTGATTATGTTTTGGTGCCCGAAGGTAAAAAGGAGCAATTTATTGACTTGATGGTTAAAAGCATCAAGGAAATGTACCCAGAAATTCAAGATAATCCTGATTATACATCAATTATCAATGACCATCATTATCAACGTGTTATGGGCTTGGTGCGGGACGCCAAGGATAAGTGTGATCGCATCATCGCTGTGGGTGACCATGAAAGTGCGCAATTACAAATGAATAGAAAGCCTGCGCCAACCCTAGTGATAGAGCCGCGCCCTGATGCCTCTATTATGCAAGAAGAAATCTTTGGCCCCTTAATGCCTATTTTAGGGTACAGTAGTATTGATCAAGCCATTGATTATATCAATGATGGTGCTAGGCCGTTGGCGCTGTATTTCTTTGGTAAAGATAATAACAATCGCAAAGCAGTGCTAAACAGAACTATTTCAGGTGGTGTGACCATCAACGATTGTATGTGGCATGTGGGGCAAGAGAATTTGCCTTTCGGTGGTGTTGGTGACAGTGGTATGGGGGCCTATCATGGCAAGACGGGCTTTGACCTGTTTACAAAAGATAAGCCTGTTTTTGTGCAGTCACGCTTTTCAACATTGAAATTATTATTCCCCCCATATGGCGGGTTGGCGCAGTCAATTGTCAAAATAGTTAAAAAGCTTCTTTAACGCTTTATATAACAGCTGCATCTATGGTGATTTAAAAGCCATATGGTAATAATGTTTTATCAAATTAAATCGTTGTTCCTATTTAAGTTTATCGATGAAATAAAAATGTCATATACTACTGCTAGCCTCATTAAGAATGTAGTCGTGTTTGTGATAGCTGGGGTTGGGAATCTTCCTGTAGATGTTGTTAGGTCCAAAATTTTTCATTAAAAATGAAAAAATTATTAGGAAATGCAACAATATTTCATAAATCGCTCTATATATCACTATAAGTTATAGATAGGTTGACAATTAATTATTTTTATTGTCTTCTTGTTTAGACTAAAAATAATGATGCATCAGGTACTTACCTGAAAAAAAATGCGGATTAAAACCGCCGAGGTAAACGTTGAATAAACGAGGGAAATAGGTGTCAGAGACATTTCAATTACCGTCCATTTTGGATTTACTTGCCGCAGAGGGCCTAAAAGACAAGGTTGTATCTATCTTAGATGGTGGTGAATCTCTTGTTTTAGATGCTTCTGAGGTATCTCGAATCACAACGCCTTGTGTGCAAATCCTCATTGCCGCTTCGACAGAATTGCAAGCAAATCATAATGATCTTAAACTCGCTGCTTCTTCGCAAGTATTTGAGGATGCAATGCGAGATTTGGGTTTTGAAAATTTTTTAAATAGTTGGAGAGCTTCTGATGAGTAAAACCATCTTGGCAGTTGATGATTCCAAGACCATGCGCGATATGGTTAGTTTCACGCTTAAGGGTGCTGGTTACAGTGTCTTATTGGCAGAAGATGGCGTTGATGCCTTGAATGTTTTAGGGGGGAATAGTGTTGATCTAATTATTACTGATATCAACATGCCAAATATGAACGGGATTGAATTGGTGCGTCAGGTACGCGGCGGTGGAAGTCACCGTGCGACGCCTATTCTAATTTTAACAACAGAATCTGGTCAGGAGCAAAAGCAGGCAGGTCGCGACGCTGGTGCAACGGGTTGGATTGTAAAGCCGTTTGTTCCAGAAAAACTGTTGCAGGTTGTGGCGAAGGTTTGTGGCTAACTAAGTGCGAGAATAACTGGTTGATAATCATTTTGCGGTAAGAGAGGTCGAGTATGTCTGGAATGGATCCAAATGATCCTATGGCGCAGTTCAAAGCAACATTCTTTGAAGAATGTGCTGAGCTTACCGCAGATCTTGAGCAGCGTTTAACGGATATTGAAGATGGCGATTCTGATCCGGAAACAATTAATGCTGTTTTCCGGGCTGTTCACTCTATTAAGGCTGGTGGTGGCGCATTTCAATTTAATGATCTGGTTAATTTCACGCAAAAATTTGAAGCCGTTCTTGATGATCTTCGCAGTGATCGGCTTGAGTTAACACCTGATATTGTGGAATTGCTGTTTAGGGCAACTGATATTCAGTCAGACCTAATTGCGGCGGCGCAAGAAGGTGAGGCTGTTTCTGCTGATTTTGGTGCTGACGTTTTAGCGCGGTTCGATGAGTTGCTTGGTGCCCCAGCAGCGCCTCCTAAGCCAGCAGTGTCTGCGGCATCATCGTCTTCAGCGGCGCCTGCCTCTACGTCTGCGCCAACGGCGGCTCCAGCGGTAGCGCCTGCTTCTGCAGAAACGGCATCAAATAGCACTGCTGATGATGGTTTGAAAAAATATCGCATTCGTTTTCAGCCAAAACAGGAATTGTTTCGCCACGCTAATGAGCCACTTCTTCTTTTGAGAGAGTTGGCGGGCCTTGGCGATATGGCTGTGGAGGTTGATCATAGTCGCCTGCCGGGTATCAGGGAAATGGAATAGGAAGATTCCTATTTTCACTGGGAAATTCTTTTAAAAACCGATGCCAGCAAAGAAGATGTTGTTGAGGTTTTTGAATTTGTCGAAGATGACTGTGATCTGTTAGTGATCGATGAAGATGGTAAAGGTGTTTATGCTGAGGAAGGTGTCGATTACGGTATCTTTGTTGACTTAACCGCCAATCCTGATGAAATTTATGCGGCGACCGAGGCTGTTGTGACCCCTGCTGCTCAAGCTGAGAGCGAGGTTCAGCCAGCTACGGCTGCGGTATCTGCCAAAGTTGCCGCGCCAGAAGCAGGTGCCGCGCCAGCAAAACAAAAATCAACACATATTAAAGCCACCTCCATTCGGGTTGATTTGGACCGCGTTGATAAATTGGTCAATATGGTGGGTGAATTGGTTATCACCCAGTCAATGCTAGCCCAGCATATGACCAGCATTGATCTGGCTAAAAATCAACAAATCATGAATGGCTTTGAAGAACTGTCGATGCACACACGCGAGCTGCAAGAAAACGTGATGGCAATCCGAATGCAGCCGGTGAGTTCGGTTTTTGCTCGTATGCGTCGTTTGGTGCGTGATTTAGCGCCCAAATTAGAGAAAAAAGTTAAGCTGATTACCCGCGGTGAAGAAACCGAGGTTGATAAAACCGTTATTGAGGAATTGGTTGATCCGCTTACTCATATGATCCGCAACTCGATGGATCATGGTCTTGAAACGCCAGCAGAGCGTGAAGCGAACGGTAAGCCTGCTGAGGGCACGGTTAAGCTATCCGCTGAACATCGTGGCGGTCGCATTATTATTGAAATTGCTGATGATGGTCGCGGTATTAATCGTCCTAAGGTGCTTCAAAAAGCCAAAGAAAAAGGCATTATCGACGCCAATGCAAATTTAACCGATGAAGAGATTGACCAATTGATTTTTGCGCCGGGCTTTTCAACAGCTGATCAGGTGTCTGATGTTTCTGGCCGAGGTGTTGGCATGGACGTGGTTCGTCAAAATATCACCAGTCTTGGTGGTCGTATTACGGTAACATCTGTGCCTGGCAAGGGCACGACTACCTCGCTGTTATTGCCATTAACACTTGCGGTACTGGACGGTATGATTGTTGAGGTTGGATCTGAGAATTATGTTGTGCCGATCAATAATATTCTTGAAACCGTTCGCCCTCAGCCAAAAGATGTTCACAAGTTAATGTCTGGTGCCCGCGTGATGAAGGTGCGCGGTCAATATATCCGACTGGTTTCACTGGCTAAAATCTTCAAAGTTAATGATGCCGTCAGTGACCCTTGCAAGGGGCTGGTGGTATTGGCTGAAACCGATACGGGTCAGCCTGTGGGTTTGATTGTTGATAAGCTTATTGGGCAACGCCAAGTGGTGATGAAGTCTTTAGAATCAAACTATTCCAGCATTGATGGTATTTCTGCGGCGACCATTTTGGGTAATGGTAAAGTTTGCTTAATCATTGATGTTGAAGGCATTTCCACCACAGAAAAGAAAATGACTGGTGATGTGACTATGAGAGATATGGAGCGTGTGATTGAAGGTGATCACGCGGCTGAATAATAGGAATGCGAGTGTTTCATGGCGATGATTTGCCATAATGTCATGAAGGAGAGGTAAATGAGTGATGAAGCCATAGATGCAAGAGACATTGATCTTGCTGCACTGGGCACTGACCGTGCTGTAAAAGGCAAGGATGATGTGGTGGTGAAAGCCACATCGCAATATATTTCTTTCCGCGTTGGCGAAGAGGAATATGGTGTCGATATCATGCTGGTGCGAGAGATCAAAGGGTGGGTAGGGGTAACCAGTTTGCCTAATACTCCCAAATATATGCGAGGGGTTTTGAACTTGCGCGGCATCATTGTGCCGATTTTTGATTTAAGATGCCGATTTGGCATGGATCGCACCGAGGCGACGAATTTGCATGTTGTGGTAATAGTGCAGGTTGGCGAGCGTACAATGGGTATTCTTGTCGATGCTGTTTCTGACATTCTTACCGTAACCGAAGATGATATCAATTCGGTACCAGATATCGATCAACGCCAAGATGGTGAATATTTGAATGGGTTGCTGACCGTTGATGAACGCATGGTCGGTCTTTTAAATTTAAATGCTTTGTTTAATTTGGACGCCATTGCCAGCGGCGCGCAAATGGCAGGATAGCGCGCTTTAATGTGCCAATAGGGAGAGCTTATTATGTCTCAGTTACACATGAATTCTAATAACAGCGGTGGAGGGGGCTCCTTCTCGCTAGAAGGACCGCAAGGCAAAATCGCTTTGGCGATGGTAGTGTCCTTTGCAGCCGTTGCAGCGGCCGTTTACCTTCGGGCCATGTTGCCTGATTGGGCTTGGCTGGTTGGCGGTGCTGTGGTGTTTGGTGGTTTGATGCTGTTTTTGATGAAAGAAGTGTCAGCCGCCCCTGCTTCAGGTGGCGATTCACTAATGCAGAAATGTCAATTGTCAGCTTTGGAAAGTGCTAAGGCAAATGTGATGATTGCCGATGCTGATATGAATATCATTTATATGAACACCACCATGCGTGAAATGTTTCGTATTGCGGAAAGTGATATTCGCCAAGCTTTACCTAATTTTAATGCAGCGACATTAATCGGGGCTAATGCTGACATTTTCCACAAAAACCCTGCACACCAACGGGGAATGATTCAAAACCTTGATCGTCGTTATGACACCACAATTAAAGTGGGTCGTCGCACGTTTAGCCTTATTGCCAATCCAATTCGTGATGACAATGGCGCGCGGTTGGGCACGATTATTGAGTGGGCTGATATTACCGATAAGTTAGAAGCTGAAGAAAAGCTTAACTTGGTTGCGCGTAATAACCTGCGCATTAAAGTGGCGCTTGATGGTGCAACCACCAATGTGATGGTGGCTGATAATGATATGACGATCATTTATATGAATGAAACCATGAAAGCGATGATGAAAAACGCTGAAAGTGACATTCGTAAAGACCTGCCTAATTTTGATGCCTCAAACCTGATGGGTGCTAAGGCAGATATCTTCCATAAAGACCCATCGCACCAACGCAAAATGATTGAACGTTTGCAAAGTTCTTTTGAAACGCAAATTACTGTTGGTGGTCGTACATTTAACCTAATCGCCAGCCCTGTTGTTAATGAGGGTGAGCGCTTAGGCACCGTGGTTGAATGGGAAGATGTAACCGAACAGCTTGCACGTGAGCGTGAGGCTGAGAAGATCGCCCAAGAAAATATGCGTGTTCGCGTGGCATTGGATGGCGTAACCACCAATGTGATGATGGCCGATAATGACTATAATATTTCCTATATG
>CAKZLM010000057.1 GCA_937126915.1 uncultured Alphaproteobacteria bacterium | reverse complement strand
CTAAAGCCAAACGCTTTGAGAGTAAGCTTTATGGTGGCGATGAAGAAAAAAGTGAAACCTTTGACAAGCCTGGAACCATCGCCCTTGGCTGTAATATTCACGATGATATGCTGGCTTATATTCAAGTGGTTGACACGCCGCATTATGGCGTCACCAATGCCAATGGCGAGGTTGTGCTACAAGGGGTTGAAGCCGGTGAGTACATCGCATCAGTTTGGCATCCACGGCAAATGCGCCGAGATGAATTAGCAACCCAAGATATCACCATTTCGGGTTCAGGCGATGTGATGTCTTTAAAAATTAATATTCGTAATCCACGGGCCAAACGCCGGGTGAAATATTAATATCGTTTGTTGGTCACCGTTTTTGGATAGGGGCACTTGTGTTTAGTCATATTCAAACCAAACTTATTGTTCTTTATACCGTTTTGTTCATTTTGGTGCAGGGCATCACCTACGGCGCGGTTTATGACACCACCGTTGAAAACCTGACCGAGCAAATTAAGCAGCAATTGGTTTTTGGTCAACGTGTGGTGAAAGATCAAATCACCGCCAAAATTGACGACTTGACAGAAGCATCAACTGTGTTGGCGGCTGATTTTGGCTTTCGAACAGCTGTTGCCACCGATGATGTGCCAACCATTCAATCAGCCCTGGAAAATTTGCGTCAGCGCATCGATGCGGCCAATGCCAAACTGGTTTCATTAGAGGGCGACGTGCTGGCCGATACTGATCCCACCTTCAATCAAAATGGCGATTTGGATGACCTGATGGCCCTGTTGTTGGACCGGGCTGAATTTGATAACCAGCCGGCAACTATCATGTCGTTAAATGGGGTGCTTCAAGAATTTATTATGGTGCCCATATTAGCACCCATTCCAATTGCTTATATTGGTTTGGGGGTGGAAATTGACCAACAGGCCTTGTCTGATTTTACCAGCGCCTTGCCAGCAGGTATCGCCCTTAGTTTTGTCGAGAAAAGCGACAAAGGTGATGTGCGCGGGAGCCAAGCAGCCTTAATTTCAACAACATTAAAACCTGAAAGCCAGGATGATTTAATTGCTAATTTAAAATCACCGGCAAGTGCCGAGCAAGAACCGTCTTTCATTACCCTAGGTGGTGAGGAGTTTGTCACACTTGATTTTGCCATTGATCGTGCCTTGGATAACCAAAATCTCTTTATCAAGTTACAATATTCATTAGATGACGCCTTGGCCCCTTATCAGCCACTGGTTCTTTCCTTGTCTTTTCTTGTAGCTGTTGGGTTGGTGTTTTTGATTGTGGGGTCCATCTTTATTGCCCGCAGTGTGACGTCACCGATATCTGATTTATCTTCAGCTGCGAAAAAAATTGGTGAAGGCGTTTATCAACCTGTTAAGGAATATAAGCAGGGTGATGAAGTAGCGCAATTGGCAACCAGCTTTAACCAAATGATTGGCGATATTCAAGCCCGTGAGGAAAAGATTCGCTATCAAGCGGAACACGATCAAGAGACCAATTTATCAAACCGAACTTATTTTGAGCGTCGCTTGCGTGAACAAATTTATGCTCTGCCTGATACGAAACAAATTTCTGTCTTTGTTTTAAGCATTAATCGCTTTGAAGAAATTCAAAACACCCTTGGCTATAACGCAGGCGAGCGGTTGATTGTGCATGTCTCAGAACGCCTATCTGAAGTGGCAAAAGAGGCCAATATTATTGCCCGGTTAACCACCACAAGTTTTATCTTGTCTTTGGTGCATGGCGCGGATGATCAAGCCGTGCAGTTGGGGCATTTTATGAAGCAACAGCTGGAAGAAACCTATAGCGATGAAAGTTGTAGCATTGATGTGTCCGTGTCTATTGGTATTACCCAATGGTCGCCTATAAAGGATCGAGAAGAAGGGGCTTCAACTAATCAGCATTCCTATGTAGATGCCCTCATTCGTCAAGCCAATATTGCCTGCTTACAAGATCATGATAGCCTTAGTGATTTCACCTTCTATGATGTTGAAAAAGATTTACATGATACTGAACGCCTGTCGCTGATTAGTGAATTAAAAGAGGCATTGGCAAAGCATGAAATTCAATTGTTTTATCAACCCAAAATTAATTTAACATCCAACCGCATTACCCATGTTGAAACCTTGGTTCGTTGGTTCCATCCTGAGCGTGGTTTTATGAACCCAGAAACCTTTATTGCTTTGGCAGAGCAAACAGGCCATGTGCATCTTCTAACCGATTATGTGTTGCGAGGATCAATGGCGCAATGTGCGGCTTGGCATGATGAGGGCTATGATATTGTGGTGGCGATTAATTTATCAGCGCGTGACCTTTTAAACGATGAATTACCAGATCAAATTGCCACGATGATGAAGGACTTTAACATCAAGCCAGAATGGTTGGTGCTGGAAGTAACTGAAAGTGCGGTGATGAGCGACCCGACAAAGGCTTTGGGCGTGTTGCATAAACTAAGTGATCTTGGTATTATCTTGTCAATTGATGATTATGGTACGGGCTATTCATCTATGGCTTATTTAAAAACCTTGCCGGTGCAAGAATTAAAAATTGATAAGTCGTTTGTGTTAAAGTTAGCCAGTGATGAACAAGATCAGGTTTTGGTGCGGTCAACCATTCAGTTGGCGCAAAGTTTGAGATTGAAGGTAACCGCAGAAGGTGTCGAAGACCAAAAAACATATGAAATGCTGCGCGATATGGGCTGTGACCTTGCGCAAGGATATTATATGTCAAAGCCATTGCCCGTGAATGAATTGAATGATTTTATAAGAAAGTCAGACTATGCCATATCAGATTAAGGAAAAGATCAGCAAATACTCAGGCGCTGTTGCCTTGCTTACAACAAGTACCGTGTTGATGGAGCCATCACAAAGCTATGCCCAAGATTGGCTGCCTGATCTCAGCGCCACGGTTATTGGTGATGCCCGTGCTGCCCTTGGCAGTGATGATGTTAATTGGCAAAAAGGCGGGCTTGGCAAAACCCGCTTTGGCCGGTCGCAAAATTCAAGCGGGCGCGAGCATTTTAAATTGGCAGAAGCTGGGCTTTTGGTGCGCGCCAAGTTTGGCTTTGATGTTGAGGCCGTCGCCCATCTTCAATATGCCCCTGAGCAAACTAAAACCATTGATTTGGTTGAAGCCTATTTGACCTATCAGCCCTTATCTCTGTCTGATTTTGCAACCAGTGCTAAGGTTGGCTTATTTTATCCGCCCGTATCCATGGAGCATGTTGATGTGGGGTGGAACACGCCCTATAGCATTACCCCATCGGCCATGAATTCATGGATTGGTGAAGAGGTTAAATCTCTCAATCTGCAATTGGCCCTTGAACATCGTGGGCAGGATTGGGTGACCAAATTAAGCGGCGCGTTGTTAACGAAAAACGACCCGACAGGGACGATGTTAACGTGGCGCGGTTGGGCCTTACATGATCGCAAAATTTCTTGGCAAGATGTTCTGCCATTAGCTGATCTTAATTCTTTAGCCGATGATGGTGCCTTTGCGATACAGGATAAAGCCATCAAGCCGCACCGCGAAATTGATGATCGCATTGGTATCTATGCAAAGCTAGAAAGCACCTATCAAGAATGGCTGACGCTGGCAGCGTTTCATTATGATAATCGCGGTGATCCAACAATTTTTGTGCCCAATGAAATTCAAAACACTTACGGTACTTCATCGTCGGGTATACAAATATTGGCGGATCATAGCGTTGGTGGCAATGCCCCCGTACGCGGTGAATATGCATGGGATACCCGTTTTCAAGCGGCTGGTGTCAATGCCCTGATGCCCAATGACTTTGAGATTATTGCCCAAGCTATGACAGGCTTGACCGAAATGGGGGGGAACACCCCAGCGGGCCGACCAATGGCCTCAGTTCGGTTTAACACGGCTTATGGCATGCTGGTTAAAACCCTTGATCAGCATCAACTTTCCGCCCGTTTTGATTGGTTTGAAGCCAAAGACAGGTCGATGGTGATAGAGGATAATAATAATGAAAACGGCTATGCTTTAATGGCCGCCTATGGTTATCAGTTAGATCAATATCAGCGACTTATGGCTGAGGTGCTGCATGTTAATAGCAAACGTGAAAACCGTGTTGATCTTGGACTGCCCTTGCGATCAAAAGAAAATCAAATTCAGATCAGCTATCGGGTCATTTTCTAGATTTCTGTCTTAATCAATGCTTCCTGAATGACACCTGCTTCTTGTAATTCGCTCGATGGTGCTTATGTGCCTTAAGGGGAAGAAAACAGGATAGGAGAATTTATGTCAGATCCAACATATGTGCCACCAAAGGTTTGGACGTGGGACCGTGAAAGCGGTGGAAAATTTGCCAATATCAACAGACCTATTTCTGGTGCTACCCATGACAAAAGTTTACCTGTTGGGGACCATGCTTTTCAGCTGTATTCCCTAGGCACCCCTAACGGCGTTAAAGTAACCATCATGTTAGAAGAATTGCTGGAACTAGGATTCGCAGAGGCTGACTATGATGCCTGGTTAATTGATATATCCGAAGGTGATCAGTTCAGCAGTGGTTTTGTTGAGATAAACCCCAATTCTAAAATTCCTGCCCTTATGGATAGAACAGGCGATCAGCCCGTGAGGGTGTTCGAATCAGCCTCTATCTTAATGCATTTGGCTGAAAAATTTGGCGTTCTTTTACCTAAAGGGGGTGCGGCAAGAACCGAGGTTATGAATTGGGTTTTCTGGCAAATGGGCAGTGCGCCTTATCTGGGCGGTGGCTTTGGTCATTTTTATGCCTATGCCCCAGCCAAGTTTGAATATCCCATTGACCGCTTCACCATGGAAGTGAAACGCCAATTAGACGTCTTGGACAAATTGTTGGCCGATCGTCGCTACATTGCAGGCGATGACTATAGCATTGCAGACATCGCCATATGGCCATGGTATGGCGCACTTGTATTGGGGCGTTTATATGACGCCGCTGAATTTTTGGATGTCGCGTCCTATAAACATGTTATGCGTTGGGCTAAAGATATTAACCAGCGACCAGCGGTTAAACGCGGTGTGATGGTTAATCGCACGTGGGGTGATGATGATAAGAAATTGCCTGAACGTCATTCCGCAAAAGATTTTGAAGGCAAGTCTCTCTAATGTTAGCTGATCGTTTGCTAATGTCTTGGTGTTCCATAACCCCTTGTTTTTGAATGTCGATGCCTAATAAATCGAATTTTTAGATTAATAAACCCATTTTAATCAATTTTACATTATTTAGATGTTCAATTATGGTTTTTCCATCAGCGCAATGTTGAATAACAAAATCTTTTTTAGGAAGAGGGAAAATCATGTTGAAACAATCAGTATCTTTGATTGCAGTTTTGGCTGTTGGCTTGTCTGCGGCAACGCCTATTGCATCTGCAATTGCACAACAAGAGGCGCCAACCAATGAATATTGGTGGCCTAATAGATTAGATTTATCGCCGCTACGTCAAAACACCCCGGACACCAATCCGATGGACGAAAATTTTGACTATGCCTCGGCTTTTAATGCGTTGGACCTTGATGCTCTAAAAGCAGATTTAAAAGAATTAATGACCACGTCGCAAGATTGGTGGCCGGCTGACTATGGTCACTATGGCCCGTTCTTCATCCGTATGTCATGGCACAGTGCGGGTACGTACCGTATTTTTGATGGTCGTGGTGGTGCTGATGGCGGTATGCAACGTTTTGCTCCCCTTAACAGTTGGCCCGATAATACCAACCTTGATAAAGCCCAACGTTTGCTATGGCCCATTAAACAAAAATATGGTCGCGCCATCTCATGGGGTGATTTGATGGTTCTTGCTGGTACCGTTGCGATGGAAGACATGGGCTTTAAAACCCTTGGTTTTGCTGGTGGTCGTCATGATGCATGGAAACCAGAAGAAGTGAACTGGGGCCCAGAAGGTGAATGGTTAGGCAGTAACCGCCACACGGGTGACCGTGAGTTGAAGCGTCCCTTTGGTGCAACCCGCATGGGCCTTATTTACGTTAACCCTGAAGGCCCGAACGGGGTACCTGATCCCTTGGCAGCGGCTAAGGACATTCGCAGAACCTTTGGCAACATGGCTATGAATGACGAAGAAACCGTTGCCCTAATTGCCGGTGGTCATACTTTTGGTAAAGCTCACGGTGCCGCAGACCCGTCAAAATATGTTGATGTTGAGCCAGAAGCTGCCAGCATTGAAAACCAAGGTCTTGGCTGGAAAAACAGCTATGGATCTGGTAAGGGCGCCGACACCATTACAAGTGGTTTAGAAGGTGCATGGACCGTTGCCCCTGCGCAATGGACCCATAACTATCTTGAAAATCTCTTTAATTTTGAGTGGGTGCAAACAAAAAGCCCTGCTGGTGCCACGCAATGGGTACCTAAAGAAGAGGAAGCTGAGAACATGGTGCCTGACGCCCATGATCCAGACAAGTTCCATAAGCCGATTATGTTTACCACTGACTTGTCTTTGAAGTTTGACCCTGAGTATCGCAAGGTTGCCATGCGCTTCTTGGAAAACCCAGAAGAGTTTGAAAAAGCCTTTGCGCGTGCATGGTTTAAACTAACTCACCGCGATATGGGCCCTCGCAGCCGCTATCTTGGTTCGCATGCCCCGCAAGAGCCAATGATCTGGCAAGATCCTGTGCCAGCGGTTGATCATGCGTTGGTTAACGATGCGGATGTGCGCAAACTTAAAGCCGATATTTTAGGTTCTGGCCTAACTGTTCCTGAATTGGTTCGCACGGCTTGGGCGTCTGCCTCAACTTACCGCGGTACAGACATGCGCGGCGGTGCCAATGGTGCCCGTGTTCGTTTGGCCCCACAAAGCAGTTGGGAAGCCAACAATCCAGCTGAGTTGGATAAAGTGTTGAACACGCTTGAAGGCATTCAGCAAAGCTTTAACCGTTCGGCAAGTGGCGGCAAGAAAATCTCTTTGGCTGATATGATCGTTCTTGGTGGTGCAGCAGCCATTGAAAAAGCAGCGGCTGATGCGGGTTATTCGGCCTCAGTTCCGTTTACACCGGGTCGCACCGATGCCACTGCTGAAATGACGGACGCCAAATCGTTTGAGGTTTTAAAGCCGACCGCTGATGGTTTCCGTAACTATTTCGCTTCTGGTAACGAGCGTTCACCAGCTGAAATGTTGGTGGAAAAAGCTGCAACGCTTGAGCTTTCGATCCCAGAAATGACTGTGTTAGTGGGTGGTATGCGTGCCCTTGACGCAAACACAGGTGGTGCCAAGCATGGTGTCTTTACCGAACGCCCTGGTGTTCTTAGCACGGACTTCTTTACCAATCTGTTGGACCTAAATACAGAATGGAAAAAAGCCAGCGGTTCTGAGGGTGTGTATGAAGGCTATGACCTTGGCAGTGATCGTGTGAAATGGACAGCAACACCAGTTGACCTAATCTTTGGCTCAAACACCGAGTTGCGCGCTGTTGCTGAGGTTTATGCCTTTGAAGGTAACGGTCAAAAGTTCGTTAATGACTTCGTTGAAGCTTGGACCAAAGTGATGATGTTGGATCGTTTTGATACCGATAGTCGCTCTTAAAACAAAGACGACATACCATTTTACTTCCTAATACTACGGTGGCTTCGGCCGCCGTATTTTTTTGGCTGTTCATGGTATGATGAAAAATTTTAAAGCTCGTGCATTTTGATATTTAGTTGGCAAATAATTTTGCTAATCTGTTGTTCGCTATCAAGAAATGGCACATACAGAACCTCAACCTTATAATAAAATTTATCAATTGAGATGCGCTCAATTTGGGTCATCAAGGGCTTTTTATCGATCATTAATTTGTTGAGAACGATCAAAGTGCGTTTAAAAATATGCTGTTCAAGCTGTTGCCCCGTCGTTTTGACAATATTGCCATATAGCGGTTTTGTGTTCTCACCTTGAAGTAAAAAACGAAAGTCATCAAGGGTTTGATCGCCATTGATAAGTGGTTCAATTAAAATGATATTTGACAAAAAACGCCCAAGTTTTATGGGGTTAAAGTCTTTATAATATGGGCTTTGTTTGTAACTGTTCAGCAAGCTCTTAAAACAGGCATAATCAACCCAGCGTTCCTTTGGTAGGAAAACTTCATTAAAGCCTGTTTGTGTATGGTCTTGTCCCAACGTCATGCGAAATACTTAAACTGAAATATTCACAAATGTAAAGCCAGATTGGGATACATAAAATCAAAAGATAAGCTAAGACATTAAATGGTGGGCGCGGGCAGGATTGAACTGCCGACCCCTTCGATGTCAACGAAGTGCTCTCCCACTGAGCTACGCGCCCCCTTTTTATTGAAGGGTGTTCTTAACGAACGGTTTTGATTTAGGATAATATGGCGGCATAGGCAAGCATAATTTTGACTGTCTTTTATTATTTTGGTCTCATCGCTGTCTTCCTGCGTAAAGTGATCTAACTAAATTGTTATGCGATGTCATTGGCATTAATGCCGCGAATCTGTATAGTGTTACATCTGCTAAAATGAAAGAAAGTGCCCATGCCGCGTTGGCCGACCTATATTGAACAGGTTTTTGTGCCGCCTTTTAGGACCTCTGTCCCTAAGGTGCAGCGCTTGCCTGTGGTTTTGGCCTCGCCGCATAGTGGGTCTTATTATCCGCCTACTTTTGTATCGCAATCGTGCCAAGAAAAAAAGGTGCTGCGACGAAGCGAGGACGCCTTTGTTGATAACATTATCGAGCGCGCACCAAAGGCTGGGTTGCCAACAATTAAGGCGGTTTACCCGCGTTCGTTTGTCGATCTGAACCGTGCAGGCGATGAATTGGATCCTGCCATGTTTGAGATGCCTGAGGATGGTAATGAGCAAACCTTTGCCCCCTTAACAGAACGCACCCAAGCCGGCTATGGCATGATCCCGTCGGTGATTAGCCAAGGGGTGCCAATTTATGATCAAAAACTGCCTTTTGATGAGGCCGAAAACCGCATCAATCGCATTTATGCCCCTTATCACACAGCGCTTTCACAAATAATCGATGAAACCCAGCAGCAATTTGGTTGTGCCTATTTACTGGATTGTCATTCGATGCCATCTTGGTCGGTGATGTCACTATCTCATGCTGCCAACTATGACCGCGTGGATGTGGTGCTGGGGGACAGGTTTGGTAAAACTGCCCAGCCAGAATTTATGATGTTTTTGGAAAAGTTTTTCGCTGATCAAGGTTTAAATGTGGTGCGTAATCACCCTTATGCGGGCGGCTTTTGCACCGAGCATTATGGCCAGCCAGAGCGCCAACAATATGCCGTTCAAATTGAGCTTAACCGCGCCCTTTACATGGACGAGCGCAACCACACAATTCAGCGCCTTGGCATGAAACGCTTGCAAAATGTCTTTGGTCATTTGTATGATGCCTTAACGGAACATTTTGCCCAAAAAATTCAAACGCAAACCGCTGCTGAATAACGGGTTTATCGTTGGGGGCCAAGGTGTCAGACCAGTCAGCTGAAAATCATGATAAACGCCTAGAAAATGCAGATACTTCTGGTCAGGAAACTGATCAAGGTGTGCTATCTAACGACACCGCTGGTGCGCCAGCTGTGGATGCGGCCATCCCGCCCTGGGAAGAGCAGCCGAAGGAAGAGCAGCCAAAGGAAGAGCAACCAAAGGAAGAAACGCAATCACAGCCTGCGGTTCAACCTGAGAAAGCGTTTAGCGATCCTTTCCTGCAAAAGCATGATGGAGCAAAAAAAACACCTAGGCCAATTATTGAGGCCGACACCATTCCGACCAGCATTCCCGCAACGGTCCCACTAGGGGCAACAGCGGTTGAATTGCCCCTTTCCAAAAACCATCAAGGCGAAAATTTTTATATCGCGTCTTTCTTTATGCCAAAAGATAAGGCGGTGTTGGTGCATCAAGCCTATGACTTTGCCAGAGTGTGCGATGACATTGCCGATAGCCCTGTTTTAGCAACCTTGGATAAGCGCGGGCGCTTGGAGGGATTTAAGCGGGCGTTAATGGGCGAAGAAGAAGACCCCGATTATCAACGGGGGTTTGCATTGCGCCAAACTTTGTTAGAGCACAGCATTAGCCTTGATTATATGCTGGGATTAATGGATGCCTTTTTGATGGACGTCGATAAAAGCCGTTATCAAACATGGGCGGAATTACAACATTATTGCCATTTATCAGCCGCCATGGTGGGGCGCATGATGCTGGATGTGTTTGGCGAGCATAAAAGTCTCTATCCATTGTCAGACGCCATTTGTTATGCCCTGCAAATGTTGAATCATTTAACCGATATGAAAAAAGACTTGCATGACTTAGATCGCTGTTATTTGCCCGCAGATTTGATGCACGCGCATCATGTCTCAATGGATGATATTTCTGCACAAGATCTATCGCCCAATTTACGTGCTTGTTTGGATGAGGCGCTGGGGCGTGTGCAGGACTATTTAACCGTAGGGTCAGGTTTGGCGCAAGAGGTAGAGGATCCGCGTTTAGCCATAGAAGTGTCGGCTTTGATCACAGTTTTGACAAAATGGCACGGCTTATTGATAAAGAATGACCCATTGGCACAAGAGATCGCTTTGTCCAAGGGCGAAAAGATGTGGCACTTTATGAAGGGTGCATGGCACGGATTAATGGCTTAACTTATTTGGAATTATTTGGGTCAAGGAATTGAAATGCCTTGCATCTTTTTGCAATTTAGGCCATGTAAACGAGACCTCCTTTCAACTGTGGTTGAGCAAAAAATAGTATTATGACACCCCATCAAAGAGGATGAGAATGACCGTAGAAACGCCCCTATTAGATCAGGTGCCTAATGTGGAAGCCCTCAGAGAATTGTCTGAAGATCAGCTTACTCAGGTAGCGGATGAATTACGGTCTGAAACCATTGATGCGGTTTCTAGCATTGGCGGACATTTGGGTGCGGGTCTTGGTGTGGTTGAATTAACCGTGGCGCTGCATTATGTCTTTAACACCCCAAAAGATCGACTTATTTGGGATGTGGGTCATCAGGCTTATCCGCATAAAATCATAACAGGGCGGCGTGATCGCATCAGAACCATCCGACAAAAAGATGGCCTTTATGGTTTTACGAAGCGTACTGAAAGTGAGTTTGATCCGTTTGGTGCGGGTCATAGTTCCACCTCTATCTCAGCGGGCCTTGGTATGGCTGTGGGGCGCGATATGCTGGATAATGACAATCATGTTATTTCAGTGATTGGCGACGGTGCCGCCAGTGCAGGTATGGCGTTTGAAGCCATGAACAATGCCGGTGCCATGAAGTCGAAAATGCTGGTGGTGATGAATGATAACGGCATGTCTATCGCGCCTGCGGTAGGTGGTCTAAGCAATTATTTATCAAAATTAATGTCGTCACATGGCTTTATGCAGTTGCGCGATTTTGCCAAAAATATGGCCAGCAAGTTGCCGGGTCAATTACACACTATGGCGCGCCGTGCCGATGAATATGCCCGCGGTATGGTCACGGGGGGTACCCTGTTTGAAGAATTAGGCTTTTATTATGTGGGGCCGGTCGATGGCCATAATATGGAAGCCTTGGTGCCTGTGTTGAAAAACATTCGCGATATGGAACGCGATGGTCCTGTGTTGCTGCATGTGGTTACGGAAAAGGGTAAAGGGCACCCATTCCCCGAGGGAAATTTAGAAAAATACCATGCTGTTGGTAAGTTTGACGTGAAAAGCGGCCAACCAGCCAAGTCAAAATCCAATGCCCCAAGTTATACCAGCGTGTTTGCGGAAAGCTTAATCGCCGAGGCTGAAAAAGATGGCAAAATTTGTGCTATTACGGCGGCGATGCCATCGGGCACTGGCTTGGATAAATTTGAAAAAGCCTTCCCTGATAAAATGTATGATGTGGGCATTGCTGAACAACATGCGGTGACCTTTGCAGCTGGCTTGGCGTGTGAGGGTTTAAAACCTTTCGCCACGATTTATTCAACCTTTCTACAGCGTGCTTATGACCAAGTGTTGCACGATGTTGCTATTCAAAATTTACCAGTTCGTTTTGCCATTGACCGTGCTGGTTTGGTGGGGGCTGATGGTGCCACCCATGCAGGCAGCTTTGATTTGGCTTATTTGGGGACCATCCCCAATATGGTGATTATGGCGGCAGGTGATGAGGCCGAATTAAAGCATATGGTGGCAACTGCCGCTGCCTATGACGATGGTCCAATCGCCTTCCGTTATCCACGCGGTGCAGGCATTGGTGTTGATATGCCAGCAGAAGGCAAACCATTGGAACTTGGCAAAGGGCGCATTTTGCATGAAGGCAGCGATGTTGCCATCTTTAGTCTTGGTGGTCGTTTGAAAGAGGTGCTAACTGCCCGTGATGAGCTTGAAGCCAAAGGCATAAGCGTCACTGTGGCTGATGCCCGCTTCATGAAGCCCTTGGATACGGATATGTTGGAAAGCTTGGTTAAGAACCATAAAGCACTTATTACCATTGAAGAAGGGTCTGTGGGCGGCTTTGGGTCATTGGTGCTTGACCATTTAGCCAATCATGGTTTGTTAGATGGTGGCGTTAAGGTGCGCTCAATGCATATTCCTGATCGCTTCATCGCCCATGGCAGCCCAGAAGAACAATATGCTGATTGCGGCTTAACAGCGGATGATATTGTCCAAACCGCCAGTTCAATGGTGGCCCAATAAGGTAAAGCAGCAAAGAGGGGAGCAGTCGGTGGCGCTTGGAGGGTTTCGATATGATGTCGAAGATAAAAACCCGGGCATTCGCCGGATGTTACGCTTGCATGTACGCCGTACAGTTCGGGAGGCCAAAACGTCCTTTTATTGGGCGATGCGCATTTTAAGGCCGACCCAACGCTTTGCCATTTATACGGTTTATACCTTTTGCCGCGAAGTAGACGATATTGTTGATGAGGTTGGCTTTGTTAAAGATCAACGCCAAGCCTTAAGCCGTTGGCGTCAAGAGTTGGATCATGTTTTTGGCGATAGTGATCCCTTTCACCCAACAGCCCAAGCTTTAAAAAACGCTACCCAACAATTTGGCCTGCCTAAGGCCTGCTTTTTGAAAATTCTTGATGGCATGGAAATGGATATCGATAATGCCATGAATTCAGCAGACCTTGATCAATTGCTACTCTATTCTGATCGCGTCGCAGGTGCTGTTGGCGAATTATTAATTCGTATTTTTGGGTTTGATTGTGATGTCGCCCTTCAATTGGCACAGCACCAAGGACGTGCCCTGCAGTTAACCAACATTTTACGTGATTTACGGGAAGATGCTGATATGGGGCGGGTTTATTTGCCGCGTAATTTGTTGCAGGAGGCAGGCATTGACAGCACGGTGCCATGGACAATCTTAAGCGATGATCGGGTTGAGGTGGTGTGTCAAAAAATTGCTGATATAGCAGAAAGTGAATATGACAAATCGTGGGATTTGATGGCACAATTGCCCACTAAAAAAATTAAGGCAGCAAAGATTATGTTAGCGATTTATCAGCGTAATTTCAGCCAAATGAAGCGCCGTGGGTTTCAACCCAAAGAGCTGTCTAGAAAGGTTGGCTTCCTTAAGCATAATATTGAGCGGATTGCCAAAATGGCGATGGTTCTACGTTATTATTGGCTTAAATAAATCGACAACTTACCTCTCAAATAATAAAAAGCACTAACGATAAAAGGCACCAACAAACATTTTGTCGGTGCCTTTTGAGTAAGGTCAAAAAGGTGTCGATAAAATTTATTCTTTATCGTCAGCAGAAAGGTTGCTTAAAACCTCGTTCATGCCTTGTTGGATCATGTCGACCATTTCATCAACCTGCTCCTTGGTCATAATCAAGGGTGGCGATAAGGCAATGGCGCCAATGCTTGGCAATGGTCTAACGATAACACCTGCTTTGTAACATGCATCAGCAACGCGGGCTGGGATCTTCTTGGCAGGGTTAAAGAATTTCTTCGGATCACGGTCAACCACCATTTGCACAGCCGCTAGCATGCCGTGGCCGCGAATTTCACCTACATGAGGGTGGTTGCCAAAGGCAGCGTTAAGGCGATTATGTAAATAAGCACCAACCTCACCAGCATTTTGAACCAAATTCAGGCGGTCCATAATTTCAAGGTTTTTCAATCCGACGGCACAGCCAATAGGGTGGCCTGAATAGGTATAACCGTGCGAGAAACCACCAAGGGTTTCTGATCCATAACGCAGTGTCTCCCAAATCTCATCGGTTAAGTATGCCGCTGACATGGGGAAATAGCCAGACGTCAAGCCCTTGGCTGAAGCCATCAGGTCAGGCTTGATGTTATATAGCTCGGAGCCAAAGTTATAGCCGGTGCGACCATAACCACAGATCACTTCATCAGCGATCATCAGAATATCATATTTTTTAAGAATTTTTTGAACTGCTTCAAAATAGCCTTTGGCCGGCGGCACCACACCACCAGCACCCATAATGGGTTCAGCAATGAAGGCAGCAATGGTGTCTGGGCCTTCTTTCAAGATTAGCTCTTCCAATTGCTGGGCGCGGCGGGCGGAAAATTGTTCTTCTGTCTCACCTGGTTCAGCATAGGCATAATAATGCGGATTTTCGGTGTGGATAATATTTTGGATAGGCAGGTCAAACATTTTATGGAAGCCGGGCAAGCCAGTTAGCGACGCCGCAGAAATATTGGTGCCATGGTAGGCATTGTGGCGGGCGATGATTTTCTTCTTCTGCTCGCGCCCCTTTAGGTTGTTATAATGCCAAACAATTTTAACAATGGTGTCATTGGCATCAGAACCAGAACTGCCAAAAAAGACCTTGTTCAATTTACCGGGTGCCATTTGCACCAGCTTTTCAGCCAGTTCAATTTGTGGTTCGTTAGAGCAAGCCGTAAAGGTATGGTAATAGCCCATGGTGCGGGCGGCATCTGCCATGGTATCGGCCAATTCTTCACTGCCATAGCCAATGTTAACACACCATAAACCAGCAATCGCATCCATCACGGTGTTACCGTGGCTGTCGGTAAGGTGAATGCCTTTCCCTTCTGACATAATACGCGGGCCTTGGTCCATCAATTGAACGATGGATGTGGCAGGGTGAATGATGGAATCCCGATTGGCTTTGGCTAAATCTTCATGACTTCTTTTGGATGACATGTCCGAACCTCTCTTTAGAAATTATTTTTATATCCCTGACCATAGGAGGCTAAAAAAAATACGCAATATTTAAGTGAGAAATTTTATTACTTTTTTTAAAAAAGACACTTTGATCCCTAGGATTCTTTTGCCCCATGGTCTACAACAACAAGAAGGGAGAAAAATTTATGACACTAGGAACTGAACAGCACGATTTTGCCTCACTTTTAAGCTGGTTGGATGACCAGCAGGACAACATGGTTGAAACGGTTCAGCATTGGTCAAAGGTTAACTCTGGCACTACCAATTTGGATGGTTTAGCCACCATGGCTGATCTGTTAGTTGATGCCTTAGCCCCCTTAGATGGCACCATCACCCGCCATGATTTAAAGCCTAGCATAGATGTGGCTAGTGATGGCACAAAGCAAGAGGTTCCGTTTGGTCAATTAATTCATTTTTCTAAAAGACCAGAGGCCCCCAAAAAGATTTTATTAACGGGGCATTATGATACGGTTTTCCCAAAAGACAGCCATTTTCAAACCCCAAAATTCATTGATGACAACACCTTAAACGGTCCCGGTGTTGCTGATATGAAAGGCGGCATTTTGGTCATGTTAAATGCCCTAATGGCGCTGGAAAAAAGTAATTTAGCGGGCAATATTGGCTATGAAATTATTTTCAACCCTGATGAAGAAACAGGCTCGCATGGGTCTGGCGATATGTTGGCTGAGCGTGCCAAACATGCTGACTTTGGCATGACGTTTGAGCCAGCCTTGGCTGATGGCACCCTTGCAGGGGCGCGAAAGGGCAGTGGTAATTTTGCCTTTGTGTGTCGTGGTCTAGCGGCCCACGCAGGGCGGGAATTTCATAAAGGCCGCAATGCTATTTGGTATGTGTCGCGCTTGGTTGCTGATCTTTATGATCTAAACGGTATTCAAGAAGGCATCACCATTAACCCTGGTGTTATTGAGGGCGGGTCGGCGCTTAATGTGGTGCCAGATTTGGCGATCTGTCGCTTTAATGTGCGTGCTGCGACCTTTGATGAAATGCGCTGGATGGAAGCGGAACTTGATAAGTTAGTTGCCAAATATAATCAGGAAGATGGCTTTTCAGTTGAATTGACAGGTAATTTTAACCGTCCACCAAAAGAATTAAGCGGTAAAAACTTGAAGTTATTTGAAATGCTGAAAGCCTGCGGTCACGACTTGGGACTTGAAGTGCAATGGAAAGCAACGGGTGGCTGTTGTGATGGTAATAACCTTGCTGCCGCTGGCTTGCCAAACATTGATACCCTTGGGGTGCGCGGCGGTCTTATCCATTCAGACCAAGAATTTGTATTAGTAGATAGTTTTGCCGAACGGGCCAAATTAAGCGCTTTATTAATGCTGAAATATGCCGCCGGTGAATTTGATTTCAACGATGATGACTAGGTCATCCAACCAATAAAAACGCCTTTTTTGGCGAC
>CAKZLM010000056.1 GCA_937126915.1 uncultured Alphaproteobacteria bacterium | reverse complement strand
CAAAGGGCGCGCAGATGCAGGCAATCTGGCTGGTTGGGATATTGCCGTAATAAAGCTTGACAGGTTTGTTCTGCCGCTGCTGCTTGGCCCTGCTGAAACAATTGAAAGGCGCGCTGTAGATCAGCTTGTAAGGTCATAAATGATCCTTTGCTTTACGATAAAAACTCAAACACCCCAACCCCTAGGAAGGTGCCAATAGCATAACCGAAAACACCACTTAGGACCGCTGGGATGACCAGATGGTTCCAGCCCCGCGACGCCGCCACAGCCATAGCCGTTGTTGGGCCCAAAACACAAGCGTTTGATCCGGTCATTATTTCGGGCAATGTAAAGCCAAACAGTTTTCCAAACAACAAGACAATGATTAAATGCAGCGAAACAGCGATCAGCATGAAAGCAAAAACTGCCCCGCCTTGTTCAATCAAAATACCAACGTCGGCTCCAGCGCCAATGGTAACGAAGAAAAGGCTCATGAAATAAACCCCCACGTCATAATCGCCGCGCATGGCATCAACCAGTTTAGGGGCAAAATTAGCAATCAAAAGGGATAACAAGGTTAGAACCAAGATGGCATAGCTTTCTTGGTTCATAAGGCTTGCAATAGCTTGGCTAAGAACAACAAGAACCGCGGCCGTGCCAAGGCTGATAGCCAGCCCTTGAATATTAATCTCACTATTGTGATGACTGGCATCGGCACCCTCGCTGCTGACATGCTCTTCTTCTTTATAGTTAAAGAACTTTTTTGATAAGGAATAAGCTGGTAGGGCAATAAGCACCATCATCACCACCGCAGACGATAAATTATCAGCGGCAATGGCAAGGGTGAAGGTGGCGGGATCTTCCAAGTTTACCACTTTACTAACAGCCACAAAATTCATCGAGCCGCCGATAAAGCTGCCTGCAAACATGCCTGCCACCTTGGCTTCTACCGCTTCAAGGTTAATCACCGCAGCGGCCACTAAAACACCGGTTAGTGTACCAACGGCACCAAGGCAAAACACGGCTAAAACACGCCCACCCTCTTTCCAAAGTCGGCGCAAATCAGCACGAAACAATAATAGGGGTATTGCCAGCATTAAAGGATAGGTTTGAACAAAGCCGTATGCGGGTGCTGAAAAGGGGATGATCTTAAGGTTAGAGAGCAATAAGCCCGATAAAATAGTGATCAGCGTGCCTGATATAAGATGACCCCAGCGAAAACGCTCAACCCAGAATGAAAGTGCCACAACTGCCATCATGATGGCCGCTAAAATGAAATGTTGATCGGTGCCAATTAAACTCATCATCTCCCCCGCTTATTTTTCCGTATCAGGTATCAAACCATTTTTGGGCGGCATAAAAAAGAAAAAAATAGTCATGGCGGTGAAAATCATTATGCTGTCCTACAAGAAAAAAGTTTAGGGAGAAAACCATGGAAAATGCTTTTATTTGTGATGCGATTAGAACCCCCATTGGGCGTTATGCAGGGACACTATCGTCGGTGCGTCCAGATGATTTGGCAGCGCATGTGATTAAAACCTTGGTTGACCGTAATCCTGATATGGATGCGGCACAAATAGAAGATGTCTATTTTGGCTGTGCCAATCAATCTGGCGAAGATTGTCGTAATGTGGGCCGTATGGCGGTTTTGCTTTCTGGTTTGCCGCACACCGTGCCTGCTAATACTATTAACCGATTATGTGGGTCGGGCATGGATGCTGTTATCCAAGCGGGCCGCACCATTGCATTGGGTGATGCTGATTTATTGATGGCGGGTGGCGTTGAAAGCATGTCACGGGCCCCGTTTGTGATGCCTAAAGCGCCTAGCCCCTTTGCCAGACAAGCTGAAATTTATGATACCACCATTGGAACGCGCTTTTTAAACAAAAAAATGGCTGCGGCCTATGGCAATGACAGCATGCCAGAAACGGCCGAAAATTTGATCGCTGATATGGGTATCAGCCGTGAGGCGCAAGATGAGTATGCTTACCGTTCTCAGCAGCGGGCCAAACGGGCGCAAGACCAAGGCCACTTGGCAGAAGAAATTGTCGCGGTAAGTGTGCCGCAACGCAAAAAAGATCCGATTATTTTTGAGCATGATGAGCATATGCGCCCGACTACAACGCTTGAAGCCTTGGCAAAATTACCAACACCCTTTCGCGAGGGTGGCACGGTAACAGCTGGCAATGCATCGGGCACCAATGATGGCGCCGCCGCAATGATTATGGCCAGCAATACGGGTGTTAAGGCCCACGGTTTGACCCCACGTGCGCGCATTGTGTCGGCGGCAACATCTGGTGTGATGCCGCGCATTATGGGTATTGGCCCTGTGACAGCCACGCAAAAGGCACTAACAAAGGCTGGCTTGTCGCTAGGTGAGATCGGCGTTATAGAACTTAATGAGGCCTTTGCTGGACAGGCCTTGGCTTGTATGCGCGAATTAGGGCTAGCAGATGACAGCGATTTGGTTAATCCTAACGGTGGTGCCATTGCTTTAGGGCATCCTCTTGGCATGTCGGGGGCGCGCATTGTTAACGCGGCAATTCATGAAATGAAACGGCGTGATGCGCGCTATGCCCTTGCCACCATGTGCATTGGAATGGGGCAGGGCATTGCAGTTATCTTGGAAAATGTATAAACTGACCTAATTGAAAGAAGATAAGTCTGGTTCTTTTGTTAGAAAGCCGAAATATAGAATGCCTAGAGCTTTCGTTTATCTTACGATGGTGTTGACGCATTTATTTGCAAGTTATCAAGTTAATGCTGAAACCCTCAAATTGTCGGTTCCAATTATATCGAACCTAAACAGCCGGGATAGTATTGCCCATGAACGGGCTATTCTTGATTTGATAGCGGCTGAATGTGAGATGACGTTTAGTTTTGAACCACGGCCATTGGGCGCTCATGTTTTAGCCTATGAAACCCAAAGCTCGATTGATGGTGTCACCAATATTTTAGAAGGCGCTAGTACAATGGGTTTTAGGGCTGAATCCCATTATTATCTTCATAATAGCGTCATTTATCGTCAAGATAAGGGTATAACACCACAATCAATCAACGATTTAAAAGGGTTAAGAGTGGTAAGTTTTACCAATGCTACGTCAATTGTTACTGGCCTAGTAGAAGTTGTTGATCAATTGGCCACTTATCTTGAAGTGAGTAATCAAAAGTCAATGATCCAATTACTGATGGCTGACCGTGTTGATGTGATTGTGGCCGATAATATTATCACCCTTAATCATTCTATCGCTTTGGAACAACAGGGTGTTATCCCTAAGGGGTCAACAAAGAAGCTGCGTCATAAAACGATCATGAAACCGCGTAATAGTTACCTTTATTTTAAGGACAAAGGTGTGCGTGACCGTTTTAGCCAATGTTATTTGACCCTAACGGAAAAAGGCATTACTGGTCAGATTTATCGAAATTATCAGGTTCAATATCCTGAATTTTATCAAGAAGAAGAATAAGTTAGTGTTTGATATGACGCTTTACACAAAAAGAATTATTCTATCTGTGGCGATGTTTTTTTTGTTTTTTAACGATGCAGCGAAAGCACAGGAAAATGCTAAAATTATAAGAGTTTCAGCGCCTTTTCTGTCGACCTTGTTTCAACGCAACGAAGACACTAAAGAGGCCTCGATTTTAAATGGTATTGGGGCCCTTTGCCAAATGAAATTTGATTATTCATTGGCGCCTTTTGGTCGGCATGTGGAAATCTTTCTTTCCGATGATCGCCTTGATGCTGTCAGTAGCGTTTTACTACCTGCGCAGGTAAAGGGCTTTTGGACTAAGCCTTATATCGGTTATCAAAATGGATTTATTTATCTGGAAAAAGAAGGCTTTAATCCGCGTCATTATGATGACCTTCGCGACAAGCGGGTAATTGCTTTTGTTGGTGCTGAAGCCTATTTGCCGGGTTTGAAGGATAATATTAAAAAATTTGATCAATATTCTGAGGTCGCCAATCAGTATTCACATGTGCAGTTATTATTTGCCGATAGAATTGATGTGGTGATTGCAGAAAAATATATCACTTTAATGAATGCTATGAAGTTAAGCAGTGATGTTGAGCGACATAATCAAAGAATGAGCACATTAAGGTTTCTCCCGTTTTATGAAACTAATCCCGGACATATGGTTTTTAAAGACCAAGGGCTACAGCAACGCTTTGATGCGTGTTTGGATAAGCCTGAGGCAAAAGCTTTTATCAAAGAAACCGAAGATATGTTTAATCAAGACTATCCTAATTACGTTGTCCCTCACGCCTTAAGTAACGGTGGAAAACCTTAGTTAAACCACGGCTGTGGTTTCTATTTCAATTTTGGCCTTGCTTTCCATCAATGCCGATACTTCAACGCAGGCCATGGTGGGATAGTTTTTGCCCATAACCTCGCGGTAAATGGCGCCCATTTCGCGCAAATTATCCAAATATTCTTGTCGGCTGGTGATATACCACGTCATCCTCACCATGTGTTCAGGGCCTGCTTTGGCTTCTGCTAATACCGCTTTAATATTCAGTAAGGTTTGGCGAAATTGATCGGTCATTTTGTCACTAACAATCACTTCTTCTTCATTCCAACCAATTAGGCCTGCCACATAGATGGTGGTGCCACCTGATGTTGCGATGCCGTTGGAATAGCCTTTTGGGCGCGGCCAACCTTCTGGTAATAAAATTTGACGTGTCATGATCTTTACTCCTGATGATTGGCAAGGTGGCTGCGTGCGATAACAACTTTTTGCACCTCGCTGGCCCCCTCATAAATGCGAAGAGCGCGAATTTCACGATATAATTCTTCGACTTTAACGCCGCAAACGACACCCATCCCGCCAAACAATTGCACGGCCTTATCAATCACCTGTTGGGCTTGGTCGGTGGCAAATAATTTGGCCATGGCAGCTTCACGGGTGACGCGGCCTTTTTGCACATCCTTTGTCCATGCCGCACGGTAAATAAGCAGGGCGGATGCATCCACGTCTAAGGCCATTTCACCTAACATGCCTTGCACCATTTGTAATTGGTGCAATTGATTGCCAAACAAATGACGTTGGTTGGTACGCGTGGTGGCCTCGTCAAGGGCGCGTCTTGCTAACCCCAAGGCAGCGGCCCCCACAGTGGAGCGGAAAATATCCAAGGTTGCCATTGCCGCTTTAAAACCACTGCCACCGTCACCTAATTGCTGATTGGCAGGAATGCGGCAATTCTCAAAATCAAGCGTGGCTAGCGGATGCGGAGCCATCACCTCAATACGTTCGGTCACGCTTAGGCCTTCACAAGTGGCATCCACCACAAAGGCGCTTAGTCCCTTAGCGCCTGGTGCCTCGCCGGTTCTGGCAAATACCACATATTGGTCAGCAATGCCGCCATTGCTGATGAAGGTTTTTTGCCCTTTCAACACAAAATGGTCGCCCTCACGGGTTGCCGTCATGCGGGTGGTGGCCACGTCAGAACCGCTTTCTGGCTCAGTAAGGGCAAAGGCAGCGCAGCGTTCACCACTGGCTACTTTTGGCAGATAAAACTGCTTTATTTCTTCATTGCCAAACAGGCTGATGGTGCCAGAGCCAAGCCCTTGCATGGCAAAGACAAAGTCAGCCAAACCTGAATAATAAGCCAAGGTTTCACGAATAAGACAAAGCGACCTGACATCTAAGTCTGGCAAAGCACCGCCGTAACCTGCGGGAACGGCGTATTGGGTCCAGCCGCCATCGCCCAGCATTTTTAAAATGTCACGACAGGCTTGGTCGACATCACCGTGCGGGTCTTTTTTGTCGAGGTAGGGCACCAAGGTATCACGGCACCATTGATGCAGGTTTTCTGCCAGCGTGCGGTGATGGTCCTCAAAAAACGGCCAATGTCGAAATGTTGTATCTGCCATAAGTGAACTGTCCTTGCCTTAATCGTAAGAGGGTTTAGTCGCCTTTAAAAATGGGTTTTTCTTTATTAACAAAGGCATGGTAGGCACGCTCAAAGTCTTTGGTTTGCATGCAAATGGCTTGCGCTTGGGCCTCGGCCTCAATGGCGGTGTCTAGGCTCATATCCCATTCCATGTTTAACTGGTTTTTGGTCATGCCATTGGCAAAGGTTGGCCCAGTGGCAATGCGACTAGCCATGTTAAGGGCCGCGTCTTCAAGGGTATCAGGGTCGTGCAGGGCATTGAAATAGCCCCAGTTGAAACCTTCTTCTGCGGTCATGCCACGGCCAAGGTATAGCAATTCTGAGGCGCGTCCCTGCCCAATGATTCGGGGTAAAATGGCACAGGCTCCCATGTCACATCCTGCAAGACCAACACGGTTAAACAAAAAATATGTTTTGGCGTCAGGGGTGGCAAGGCGAAGGTCTGATGCCATGGGCACAATGGCCCCTGCGCCCGCTGAAATGCCATCCACCGCAGCAATGATCGGTTGAGGGCAGCCGCGCATGGCTTTGACCAAGTCACCTGTCATGCGGGTGAAATCAAGCAATTCTGGCATGTCCATCTTGACCAGCGGACCGATAATGTCATGGACATCACCGCCCGAACAAAAGTTATTTTCATTGGGCAGCCACACCACCACCTTCACCTCTTTGGCATAACAAAGGGCGCGAAACGTATCACGCAATTCGGCATAGCTTTCTAAGGTGAGGGGGTTTTTGCGATCAGGTCGATTGAGGCGAATTTTGGCAATGCCATCGGCAAAGTCCCATAAAAAATGCTCAGGCTGAAAGGTTAATGGATCAAACATTGGTTGGAATACTCCCTAAATTTACATAATTTCGCCACCAGCAACCGCAATCGATTGCCCGGTAATAGATCTGGATTGGGGGCTGCATAACCACAACACGGTTTCAGCCACCTCTTTCGGTTGGATAAGTCGTTTTTGTGGGTTGTATTTGACCAACTCACCCAAGGCCTCTTCCCGGCTGCGGTCGGTTTTTTTAACAATGTTGTCAATGGCGTCTTCGACAATGTCGGTATCGGTAAAGCCGGGACAAATCGCATTAACGGTTATTTTGGTGCGCGCCAATTCCAATGCCAACGCTTTTGTTAAACCAATAACGCCGTGTTTGGCAGCGCAATAGGCACTGCTGTAGCCATAACCCTTTAGCCCCGCCGTGCTGGCAATATTAATGATGCGTCCAACACCGCGCTGGGCCATGGTCATCAGCACATTTTGGGTCATCAAAAAGGTGCCATTTAAATTAACATTGATCATCTTTTGCCAGCGATCATAAGACATCTTTTGAAAGGGTGCGGTGCTGGCGGCACCAGCATTATTAACCAAAATGTCAATCGGGCCTTGTTGTTGTTCAATAAGGGCAACAACCGACATCACATTGCCTGGTTCGGTCACATCTAATTGATAGGGGTTAGAATGCTTCATGGTCGCAGCGGCTTCTTGCAAGCGCTCCATATGGCGGCCAATGATGCTGGTTTTGATGCCTTCCTGATCAAACGCTTTGGCAATGGCAAGGCCAATGCCGCTGCCACCGCCCGTGATGACGGCATGTTTTTGTGTGTTTGTCACGTCAAATGCTCCCTAAATTCTTGCCCTTACTTTAGGAGGCAAGTGGCAGGATGGTCAAATCATTTCACAAATGATTTTTTTTGGTTAAGATGTAATGAACTACAGTAAAAAGGGAGCTAAACATATGGTTAAAGTAAGGTTGTTGGCGATTGCAGCTGCGGCATTGATTGCCACGCCTGCGATGGCAGATGGCACCGATGTAAATTGGGACATGGTTGCTAAAATTAGGGATGAAGGCTTTAACCGTTCCCAAGTGATGAAAACCATCCAGCATTTAACCGATGTTATTGGTCCCCGCTTATCTGGCAGTCCACAAATGAAACAGGCCAATGAATGGACACGGGATAAATTAACCCAATGGGGCCTTCAAAATGCGCGCCTAGAAGCCCATGATTTTGGTCGTGGTTGGCATTCTAATTATACCATGGTTCATATGGTTTCTCCGCGTGAAGTGCAATTACAGGCTTATCCGGTTAGCTGGCACCCCGGTACCAACGGCGTGGTTGAGGGTGACGTGATCAGGGTAACCATTAATAATGCCCAAGATATGGAAAAATATAAGGGCAAGCTTAAAGGTAAAATTTTGATGGTAAGCCCTGCGCGTACTATTAATGATGATGATCCCAATAATAATTTCTTTAGACGCCTTGATGAGGAAGGTTTGAAAGCCCGCAGCAACTATCGCGTGCCAGCAGGGGTCAGCCGCAGTCGTGGGATTAAGGCGCGCTTAAAACGCATGCAGTTCCAAGAAAAACTTGATCAATTTTATGTCGATGAAGGGGCATTGGCGATGGTTCGCTCCAGCCGCCGCGGCGCGATGATGTCGGATGCCAGCGGTTATAGCTATCAAGTGGGTAAAACCCCGCCCTTACCAGCAGTTTCATTAGCGCGCGAGCATTATAACCGCCTTGATCGATTGATGAAGGCTGGTGAAAAGGTTAGCCTGCGTATGGATGTGTCGGTGACCTTCACAGATGATGACACGACTATCTATAACACACTTGCTGATTTGCCCGGTACCAGTGATGAGATCGTGCTGATTGGCGCACATTTGGACAGTTGGCATTTGGGTGATGGCGCAGTAGATAATGCCGCTGGGTCTTCTGTTGCGATGGAGGCTATGCGCATTTTATCAGCGCTTGATTATACCCCCCAAAGAACGATTCGTATCGGCCTTTGGTCGGGTGAAGAACAAGGCTTGATAGGGGCGCGTCAACATGTCGCACAGCATTATGCAGACCGACCTGTATCCGACGACCCTGATTTGGCCGATGCACCTATAAGTTGGCGTAAGTTCAACCAATGGCCAATTATGACAACTGACCAGTATGCCAAATTTAGTGCTTATTATAATTTGGATAATGGGTCGGGTAAAATCCGCGGTATTTATGCCCAAGGCAACAGTGCTGCCGCGCCAATTTTTGCTAAATGGCTGGAACCGTTCCATGATTTAGGCGCTGAAACAGTGACCCTAAACAACACAGGGGGTACGGATCACTTGGCTTTTGACGCTGTCGGTTTGCCGGGTTTCCAGTTTATTCAAGACCCGTTGGATTATTCATCCAGGCTGCATCATACCCAGTTGGATATGTTTGATCATGTTTATGAGAAGGATTTGAAGCAAGCCGCGGTTATTATGGCCAGCTTTTTATATCACACATCTGAAATGGATGGGTTGTTGCCAAGAAAACCAATGCCACAACCTGAGACTGTAAAAAATTAATCTTTCATAGTTGTTTTGCTTTTAAAATAAGCTAAGTATTATTTTTGTGGGGTTGTGGCCCCTGTTAAAAGGGTGTTATCGTAATATTTTTTTCATATCTGTGTCATATTATTTTGATTGTTGTGTAGTTTAAGTGAATACTTATTGAGTACTGTGTATTCATAATAACTTTGAATGTTTAGGGTGTTTAGGTGAACTTACTGTTTCGCATTAGGCGGCGTTATCTATTGGCCCTTTTTGCCATTGCTGCCATCATTACGAGCTATACCTTATTGGTGTTTTTTCAGTTGGAAAAAAGCCAAGATGATGCCGTGTATGTGAACCGTGCTGGACAACAGCGGATGTTGTCACAAAAAATTGCGCTCTATGTATTTCAGTTGAATGATTTGTATAAAGCAGAACAAAATGCTGAAAATCAAAACCTAATTGATCGCAACATTGTCATTCTAAGAGCCGCAATTGAGCGATTAGAAGAAAATCACAATTTTTTATTGCAGCGTGATCGACAGCCGGGAGAGGTTGATTTAGCTGAAAATCTAGCCTCCTTGTATTTCACAGGGACACCATCCCTAGATGAAAGAACGGATAATTATATAGAAGCAGCGTCAAAGTGGCTTGATATTTCGAAGACGGACCGACAAATCGTTGCATTCCAGTCAGCGAATACAGAAACCATGCTGAAATTGCTTGATCAAGCCACAAAAATGTTTGAACAAAACAGTGTTGAGCAAGTGATTCGCCTTAGGAACTTTGAGTTGTTTTTGTGGGCCTTGACCATTGTAACCTTGTGCATTGAATTATTATACATCTTTAGGCCGATGGAAAAGATGGTTTTGCAGAACTTTAAGCAAATTGAATTGCAAAAGAAAAATGCCACACAATTGCTACAAAAAGTTCAGCAGGCTAATTCTGCCAAAGATGTGTTCATGACCAAGATGAACCATGAATTGAGAACGCCCATTAATGGTATCAAAAGTTCGCTTCATTTAATGGACAAAGGCAATTTAACAGAATCGCAGCAAAAAGACATTGATACAGCGGTTCTTTGCACCGAGGATTTATTGTTTATTTATACTGAAATTGTTGATTTCTCGCTCTTAACCGCCGGTGATTTTGAAAAAGAACTTTCTGTTGTGGAATTAGAGCCTTTCCTTAATCACGTTTTTGATTATTTTGAGGTTCGTACCGCACAAAAGCGCCTTAATCTATCGCGAAAATTTGATCTGACCAGTGGTTCCGCCTTTCAGTTTGATAAGCATGCCGTTCAAAAAATCCTTTATCATTTGCTTTATAATGCGCTGAAATATACCCCCAAAGGCGGCATTGAACTGACAGCAAGCACATATATTGAAAAGGATGGGCACGCGGCCTCATTAAATATCACTCTTACCGATACCGGTTATGGCATGTCTGAAGAGCAGGTTGCCTTTATCAACCATGCCTTCCAGTCTGGCGTTCGAGAAATTTATGTCGAGGGGATGGGTCTTGGATTAATGGCGTGTCAAAATTTGGTAACCCTTTTAAAGGCCGATTTCACCATGCGCAGTGTCAAAATGGAAGGCACCAGCATTAGTCTTTCTATCCCCATGACGGTGGCTGAAAACAGCCAAACTATGGTTGATGAAGGCGATCATGGAAAAACGCTGATTGATGATGTGCGCCGTTCTGTTAGTCAAGATGGTATTAGTGTGTTGTTGGTTGAAGATATGATTGTGAACCAGCAAGTGACCGCCCTGATGCTTGAAAAAAGAGGGATGCGCTGTGAGGTGGCCAATAATGGTCAAGAGGCCCTAGACAAGCTTAAAAACGATAGCTCTGGTAAGGCCTATCAGTTGATTTTGATGGATATACAAATGCCAATAATGGATGGCATTGAGGCGACTAAAAAAATTCGTTCTGGTGAGGCCGGTGAGGCTCATAGAGAGACCCCGATTGTTGCTTTAACGGCCCATGCAATTCAAAGTGAGCGTCACGCATGTTTTGATGCAGGCATGAATGCCTTTTTAACCAAACCCATCCAAGTGGATCAGTTTTATTCGACCATTCAAAATTGGGTAGCTGAATAATTTTTAGCTCCCACCCCTCCCAAAAAACCAAAACCCCAGGCAGAGAGGGGCCTGAGGTTTGGCTTGAGGGCAGACTTTCTTTGGTAAGAAAGCTTTATATCTAGCAGGCTAGGGCGTTTTGAAAACCTTTTTAGGACATGAGAGGGGGTAACCTGCTAAATGGTTATGATCTCAATATTGTTATTTGTCTTGGTTGACAATTTTAACAAAGGCGTCACCAATACAAACCGTTTGATTGGCTTGTACGCCTCCAATGAAGGCGGTGGCGACTGCCATCGTTAAAAACGCTTTTAAGGTCGCTTGCTTTAATGTGCTGAATACCATGGGTCGTCTCCGTTGATCCTTAGATCATTTATCGCTGTCGTCGTTTGGTTTATCTCCGCCTCATTGGGCAGGTGTGTTTTGTTTATGATGTGACTATGTCATGGAAAAGACAGTGGTGCGATTGTTTTGAGACAAAATAAGGAGAATCTGCGATTAAGCCCAAAATTTACGATTAATGGCTGTTTTTAGGCGATAAAGTGCTAAACCATGCAAAGCGTAGATGGGGCGGGGGAGGAATTTTATGGAGATATTGTTCTAATAAGGTTTGAAATATTGGAATTGTATCTATTTATTAAACCAGACATGGCGCAATTCCAAAGGCTTGTCAGGTGAGGCTGAGGTTCTAATCATGACCTTGCAACAAACAGACGAAGACATCTTAAACTCTGCTTCTATTTTGTTGGAGATGAAAGGTGTTGTCACCATTTCTTACTTGGCGAAAGAACATATAATCCTTCATGAGTGGTTCGAATATAACCCGGAAGAGGGTGACGAGCACGTATTTGAAGCGTTGGATATTATCTTTAAAACCATGAAGGACTATCAATGTGCCAAGGTCATGGTGCAAGTGAACCATGTAAAAGGGGCTTTCTCACCAGATGTTCTAGACTATATTAAGACCGTACAGTTCCCACGGTTGCTTTCTGAAACACCCTTAAGATATATCGCTACGGTGGTTAGTGAAGAGCATTATGAAGAGGTTAATTCCAGCCTTTGGAAAGATCAGCTTTTAGAGAATAAAGCACTGATAATGACCGATGTCTTAAGCCTGTCAGAAGGGCAGAAATGGCTATCACAATTTTCGTGAAGACCACACAATAAGTCAAAATGCTGGGAGAGAAAAATGGCGCGCTCGGGAAGATTCGAACTCCCGACCCCTTGATTCGTAGTCAAGTGCTCTATCCAGCTGAGCTACGAGCGCGCAATCACTTTTCAAGTGTGAATCAACAAATCATTGCTGAACGGCGCGGAAACTAACCAACAAATTAGACTTATGCAAGTGTTTCCTGCAAAAAACCTGAAAATAATTTATCGTATCGGTGGAAACCCTTGAAAATTATAGGATTATGTACAATGTTAAGGGGGAAGCTAATTTCAAATAAAGCAGCATTTTTATGAAAAAAATCATCATGATCACACCACTTGCTCTCTTACTTGTCGGATGTAACCAGTTTTTCACCACTGAATGGCCGAGTCTGTTTGATGGTTTTCAGCAACCAGACTCGCATCTCTCTGCTGGGGTAACACCGTCGATGGGTGTGAAAGAAGGTGAGGCACCACAGCAAGGCAACCCCATTCCTATGCCAGAAACCGATGTGCCGATAAAGCCGATTGATGATGCGGCGTTGAGCCAATTGCGTCTTGAGTTGCAGAAAATTCAATCCACTTTGGGCGCTCAGAAGATGATATTTGAGAATAGCTTGGAAGATTTGATGCTTGTAGCTGCAGAGCCGAATAAGGCCCGCACAAAATGGATGAATGCACAGTTAGAACTGTCACGTCTTGATCAGGTGCGCGATCAATTGACCAATTTTATAAGCTCATTAAAAACCAGGGGCGTTGACCCCAAGGCCCGGGTTAGCATGCGCGCTGAACAGGACCGCACCAAGTTGCAAACCTATATCATGCAAAAAGCCGCTGACTTAGATGCGTTAGCGCCTGAGGATATTCAAGAGTAACAGTTTTTAGCCTTAAAGCGCCGTCTTATGTTTATGTGTCGGGTTTGGTCGGTAACTGGACCAGAAAACTGGTTCCATTAGGACCGGTTTCTAAAACCTTAATAGAGCCATGGTTGGCTTCGACCAATTCTTTACTGATCGCAAGGCCAAGGCCAGACCCATCCTTTTTATCAGAGGCAATAAAGGGCTGGAAAAGGGTGGTCTGAATGGCTTTTGGGATGCCGTGTCCTTGGTCCTTTAGGATGATATCGATAAAATTATTAGCCCCGTCAGGGTTCTGGACTGTAAGGGTGATGGTGCCGCCTTCGGGCATGGCCTCGCTGGCGTTTTTAAGAAGGTTGCTAAAAATGCGAATCACATGTTCTAGGTCGGCCCATAGGACTAAATCGCTGGGAATATCACTTTTGATTGTGTAATTTTTAAATGTGGATAATGATTCTAATTCGATAATATCTTCTAAAACCATTGCTAACTCTATAGTTTCAGGGTTAGCTGTCTCGGTTTCAAGCTTGCTGAACCTTAGGGTATTGTTGCAAATGGTGATGGCTCTGTCTAGGGATCGTTCTAATCTCGGCAGCAGTCGTTTAACAACAGGGTCATCCACGCTTTGAAGGGTGTCAGATGATATTTGCGCAGTAGCCAAAAGATTGCGCAAATCATGATTAATCTTGGCGACGGCTTCACCAATAGAGGCAAGGTTTTTCTTTTCTTTAAAGGCCAACTGTAAATCACGCTGCATGCGGAACAATTCTTTTTGCACCTCGCCAATTTCGTTTGAGGGGGTTTGAACGCTGGCGTGATAATCTAGGGTCATTTCAGGGTTATCGCGAAACTGAACAAGGCTATCCCTTATTTTTGTCAGTGGCCGTGTCACCAGCCAATCTAGGCTGAAATATAAAAACACCGCCAATGCCGTGATAAAGGTTAAAATGGTCCATAAACTATTAAGCACATAATTAATCAGGGCATCATAAAGTAGACGTTCCCAGATGAGTACAGTAACACTAGCATAACGTTGACTTGGGCTGTCGTTTGTTACCTCAATGATGCCTGCCCCTTGGCGGTTAAAGGTTTTGTATAGGGCTAAATAGCGTTGCCAGCCTTGTTCTTGCCTTAGGTCTATACGATCTATCAATTCCATGGGCAATTGTGACTTCAAAACCATCTGGCGCGAGCCGCCTTGGCTAACCACCACCGCTTGAATGCCAGCTGATTCGAGCAATTCACGCTCTAACGCGCCCGACACGATGTTATTGGCGGCCTCTTCGGTGGCAAGGGCTGCGGTGTGGCCGGCGGTGATTTTTTCATTAAGAAAGTTAGCTCGAAACTCGACCAAAGCAGGGGCCATTATGAACACGCCTACAACGGCCGAGAAAATCGCGGCAAGAAGAAACATTTGTGTGCTCAAGCGGGTTTTCAGCAGTTGTCTCCGTTTATCTTGATCTACTGTTTTATTAGTTTTGTAGCAACTAAGAGGCTTTGAGCGCGCTCTTAAACGATAATGTTAGCGATAAACTGTTTGAATGACCAATGGTTTTGCATTTGGCTCCGTTGTGATAGGCTTTGTTAGAAAACGACGATATTCCCTAACAAGCACTTGACTTAACAGTGAGGGAAGGTTATACACCGCGCCAACTAGCACTTGCCCTTTCGGGGGCCGGGGTTTTTGAATATGCCAATTTGGCTGCTGACGGAGAAATAAAGTGAAACGTACTTTCCAACCTAGTAAACTGGTTCGCGCACGCCGTCACGGCTTCCGTGCTCGTATGGCTACCGTCGGTGGTCGTCGTGTATTGAATGCCCGTCGTGCCAAAGGTCGTAAGCGTTTGTCTGCTTAAGACAATCCTGCCTATCAGATTGATATCATAGTAAAAAGCCGGCTTGGATGAAAGCCGGTTTTTTTTGTTTTGGGCTTTCCTTGCGGGCTGACGTATAGTTTTGCTATGAGTTTAGAAACCTTAAAAAAGCGATCCAACTATCTAGCCGTTGCCAAAACGGGTAAGCGTGCTGTGGCTAAAGGCTTGGTCATTCAAAAGGGCCCTGCTTTGGATGGCGCCTTGGATTCAGGCGTCCATTTGCGAGTCGGCTTAACCGTGACCAAAAAGGTTGGCAATGCGGTTGAACGTAATCGTGTTAAGCGCCGTTTACGCACCCTGATTCGCGATTATTTACCTGAAATGGCAGAACCCGGCTTTGATTATGTGGTCATTGGTCGCCGTTCTGCCCTTGATCGCCCCTATGAGGCCTTGGTGAAAGATATGGCCTATGTGTGCCGAAAGTTAAAAAGCACATGAGTCAGCAGCAAAAAAACACGAACCAGCCCGATAAAGCAAAAACGGGCACCGACGATCGTGATCCCGCCATAGGAGTTGCGAACAACGTCACTGCAGATTCCAATGTCGAATCATCATGTCAATCTGATGGTGCCCAAATCTCAAAATCTTGGTCATTGATGGCGCGGATTGCCTCACTTCCAGTTTATTTTTATCGTTATCTCATTTCGCCCCTTATCCCGCCTCGCTGTCGTTATCAGCCAACATGCAGTGAATATGCCCTAATTGCCTTGCAAAAATATGGTGCTCTCAAGGGCGGTTGGCTTGCCTTACAACGTATTGCTCGGTGCCATCCGTGGGGTGGCAGTGGCTATGACCCCGTGCCGGGGCAGGTGAATTGTGATCACAATCACGAAAACCGCCATAAACAAGTGGACAAACAGGGGTAAAACCCTCTAAAACCCCAGTGATTCTGTGTGCTGTTAAAACAATCATAAAAGCAGCTCGCACAAATGAAAAGATTGATGACTGATAGGAATGCTTCATGGGCGAACAAAAGAATTTGTTTTTGGCGATAATTTTATCTTTGGTGGTTTTGATCGGGTATCAAAAGTTCTTTGTTGAACCACAGCAAGAACAGTATGAAGCGGCACAGCGTGAAGCTGCCCGTTTAAACCCAACCCCAGACGCCAACACGCCGCAACCATCAGCGGGTAACAATGCAGCCACACCTGCAACCGCGACCATGCAACAGTCTGTGATTGATCCGGCCAGCATTCCCCGCGTTGCTATTGATACACCGCGCTTAACAGGGTCAATCTCGCTTAAAGGTGCGTTTGTTGATGATTTGACCCTGATTGATTATCGCCAAGATGTTGATCAAACGTCTGACAAAATTCAGTTGCTGATCCCGCATTATGAAGACAACGCTTATTACATTGATCACAGTTGGACACTAGATGGTGCCCACAAAGGCCCTGATAAAGATACCATTTGGACCGCCAGCAGCGAGGTGTTAACACCTGATAGCCCAGTGACCCTTAGCTGGTCAAATGATACAGGTCTGACCTTTCAGCGCACCATCAGCGTTGATCAAAATTATATGTTTAAGATTAGCCAAACCATTATCAACAATAGTGATGTGGATGTAAAAGCCGCGCCGTTTGGTCGTATCATTCGCCAAACCCTGCCTGAATCAACCGCCATGGCAATTTTGCACGAAGGTCCCTTGGGTGTCTTTGGTGAGGCCTTGGAAGAGGTATCTTATTCTGATTTGATTGAAGATGGTTCTGAGACCTTTACATCACAAGGTGGCTGGATGGGTATTACCGATAAATATTGGTTAACATCACTTATTCCTGATCAATCTGCTCCGATTAAGTCACGCATGCAATATAACCGTCCAAACCGCGTTGATCGCTTTCAGGTGGATTATATTGAAAACAGCTATACCACCGTGCCTGCGGGTCAAAGCAATATGGTTGAAAGCCATTTCTTTGCTGGTGCAAAAGAAGTGGATGTGGTTGAGGCCTATGCTGAACAATTGAACATTCGCTTGTTTGACCGCACCATTGACTGGGGGTGGTTGATCTTTTTGACTAAGCCGTTGTTTTATTTGCTGTCATTCCTAAACGGTTTGGTGGGTAATGTGGGGATTTCAATTCTGTTGATGACAGTTATTGTCAAAGCAATTTTGTTCCCATTGGCCAACAAGCAATATGTTTCTATGACCAAAATGAAGCAAATGGCGCCTAAGATTAAAAAACTGCAAGAGCGCTATAAAGATGACCGTATGCAGTTGCAGCAAGAAATGATGAAAATGTATCAAAAGGAAAAAGTGAACCCGATGGCGGGCTGCTTACCTATTTTGATTCAGCTGCCTGTTTTCTTTGCGCTTTATAAAACGCTTTATGTGTCACTTGAAATGCGTCATCAGCCGTTCTTTGGTTGGATCCAAGATCTGAGCGCGCCTGATCCAATTTGGATTACGACCTTGTTTGGCGCCTTCCCTTGGGATGTTCCGGGTTTCCTACAAATTGGTATTTGGCCCATTGTGATGGGGATTACCATGTGGATGCAGCAAAAGCTTAATCCTGCCCCGCAAGACCCGATTCAAGCAAAAGTGATGGCCTTCTTGCCAATTTTATTCACCTTCATTTTGGCACCGTTTGCCGTTGGTTTGGTGATCTATTGGACATGGAACAACATTTTGTCTATGGCCCAACAATGGGTGATTATGCGTAAATTGGGTGTAGGCATTAATGATGACCAATCTTGATCAAAATCCTGAATTAACCCCTGAGATGATGGAAGGCGGTCGTCTTCTGTTTGCAGGACCGTGTGATTTTGTTTTGGGGGCGGCTGGTCTGGAGCAGTTGCCCAATGCTGACCGCACTGAAATCGCCTTTGCGGGACGGTCAAATGTTGGCAAGTCCAGCTTAATTAATGCCTTAACAGGCCGCAATAATATCGCCCGTACCTCAAACACGCCGGGCCGCACCCAGCAATTAAACTATTTCCAAATGGGTGAGGATAAAGCGCCCCTTTATATGGTTGACCTGCCGGGCTATGGCTATGCCAAGGTATCAAAAACCGAGGTCGCCGCCTGGACGCAATTGTTAAAATCTTATTTGCAAGGCCGCCCCAATTTGCGCCGTGTATTTGTGTTGGTGGACAGTCGCCATGGCATTAAAGACAATGATCTTGAGATCATGAAAATGCTGGATGTGGCGGCGGTGTCGTATCAAATTGTACTGACCAAGGCTGATAAGCTTAAAAAAGCTGATCGCCCCAAAGTGGTTGATAAGGTGAGAGAGCAAGCCAAGAAATTGATTGCCTGTCACCCTGATATTATTCAAACCAGTTCGGAAAAGAAAATTGGTCTTGAAGAAGTGCGCAGCCGCGTCTTTGCCCTAACTCAGCTTTAAAAGAAGCCTGTTACGCGTCATCATAATCAACATGACTGAAATACAGACCATGCGCAGGGGCGTTTAGGCCAAGGCGGTTACGGTCTTTGGCTTCAAGGGCGTCTTTCAGGTCTTGTTTGGTCCATTGTCCTTCACCCACCATTTTAAGGCAACCCACCATCGATCTAACTTGGTGGTGCAAAAAGCTTAAGGCGCTAACATAGATATAAATATCTTCGCCATGACGTTCTACATCCAAACGATCAAGGGTGCGAATCGGGCTTTTAGCTTGGCAGGCAATATGGCGGAAGGTGGTAAAGTCATGCTTGCCCAACAACACCGAGGCGGCATTTTGCATGGCATCTGTGTCCAATGGTTTTACCACTAACCATGTACGATTGCGATCCAATGCCAGCTTGCTGCGGCGGTTTTTAATTTTGTAAACATAATGGCGCAACTTGGCATCAAAGCGGGCAGAAAATTCATCGTCGACAATGTTGGCAGAGATGATTGAAATAGCCTCACCGCGTAAATGGGCGTTTAGCGCCAGTGGTAATTTTTCTTCGCCAATATCATAATCTAAATCAACATGGGCAACTTGACCAAGGCCATGCACGCCCGTGTCGGTGCGCCCTGCGGCGGTGATGCGACGTTCTTCACCGGTTACTTTAAAGATGGCTCTTTCAATTTCACCCTGAACGGTTTTAAGGCCCTCACGTTGAGCCTGCCAGCCATGATAGTGAGTGCCATCATATTCAATGATTAATTTAAATCGCGTGGTCATGAGGATGGGCTTTCACCAACAAAAGTGCCTGCGGGAACAGAGAGGCCGCGCATTAGGTCATTAATGTCCATGGCGCCTTTGCCTGCGCGCTGGGCACGGGTGATTTGATAGGCATCCTGCCCACACTGGATTAGCAAATGATCGGACAAAGTTGTGCCTGCATCGGCCTGATTGTCCTCACCACCCGCTTGTTGTTTGATGGTGCCTGCCAACACTTTTAGGCGCTGACCATCCACTTCAAACCATGCACCCGGAAAAGGGTTTAAGCCGCGCACCACACGACTAATATCGGTGGCAGATTGGGACCAGTTAAGGCGGGCTTCAGATTTATCAATTTTTTTGGCATAGGTGACGCCTACCTCAGGCTGTGGTTCTGGGGTGATGGTGCCGTCATTTAGGGCGGTTAAGGTGGGCACCAATAAATTTGCGCCCATGTTAGACAATATATCATGCAGGCTGGCGGTGGTCATATCATCGCTGATGGCAACACGTTCACGGGCCAAAACATCACCTGTATCAAGGCCTTCATCCATTTGCATGATGCAAATTCCGGTTTCGTTATCCCCTGCCATAATAGCGCGATGGATAGGGGCGGCCCCTCGCCAACGTGGTAAAAGGCTGGCATGAATATTTAAGCACCCCAAACGTGGTGCCTCTAAAATTTCTTTTGGTAAAATAAGGCCGTAAGCGGCAACGATGGCCGCGTCTAGTTTGAGGTCAGCAAATTCTTTTTGGGCGTCTTCTGTGCGCAGTGATTTTGGTGTTCGTATCTCAATGCCGCGTTCCTCTGCAAAGGCATGGACTGGCGAGGGGCGCAGTTTTTTGCCACGCCCAGCTTTTGAGGGAGGCTGTGAATAAACCGCTACAACTTCATGCCCTGCATCCAAAAGGGCTTTAAGGGCAGGCACCGCAAAATCTGGTGTGCCCATATAGGCAAGGCGCAGTCCCATCGTCGTTAGCTCGCTAATTTGTGATTTTTCTTCAATTTTTTTAGAATCATTTTACGCTTTAAAGGCGATAGGTGATCAATGAATAGAATGCCCTCTAAATGGTCCATTTCATGTTGAATGCAGGTGGCCAGTAGGCCATCCGCCTCAAGCATTTGTTCGTTACCATCATAGTCAAGATATTTCACATGGCATTGGGCAGGGCGATCAACAATGGCATATTGTTCCGGCACGCTAAGGCAGCCCTCATTATATTCAGCCAGCTCTTCTGAGGTCCAAACAATCTCAGGATTAACAAAAAAGCGTGGATTCGGGCTTTCACCGCGGGTATCACCATCTTTATCGCCAAGGTCAATCACCAGAACACGGATCGGCTTACCCACTTGAATAGCCGCCAATCCAATGCCGGGGGCATCATACATGGTATCTAACATGTCATCCATCAGGTCGCGTAATGTGTCGTCAACCTTATCAACGGGTTTGGACACCTGTTTTAAAAGCGGGTCTGGAATGGTGACAATGGGTAGTACAGCCATGGCTAGCTCCTTGGAATTTCACTTCCCCTTAAGTAATCAGTATCAGGGCTAGCGTCAAGCTTCACAACAGGTTATGCTGGCCAAAATAAGCAAAAAGTTACGGTTTTTACCATGTTTGGGGGAAGTTTTATGGACATGACAATGCTGGCTGTGGTGGTGGCTGGGTTTGTGTTTTTGGGGTTGGTGATGTGGCTGTCACGCAAGAATTCGGGCAGCGATGATCAATTGGCCGATATTATTCAGTCGCTGCACCAGCAAAATCAGGCGCAAAATCAAGAAATGGCGGGTCGCATAGCTCACCTTTCTGATGAAAGCAGAAAAGCCCAGTCGGAACTGGCAAAAGCCCTAAACGACCGCCTTGATAATGTGACCCGCAACATGGGAGCCAGTTTGAAAGAAAGCGCTGAAAAAACCGCCAAATCAATTGGTGAAATTCAAACCCGATTAACGGTTATTGATAAGGCACAAGAAAACATCCGTGAACTGTCCAATGATATTGTTGGTTTGCAGGATATTCTCTCTAACAATCAGGCCCGTGGTGCCTTTGGTGAGGTGCAGTTAAACAATCTTATCAGCCAAGCGTTAGAACCTGATGCTTATAGCTTTCAGGCCAGTTTAAGCACAGGCGTGCGGCCAGATTGTTTGTTGCAATTACCTAACCCACCCGGTCCTATTGCCATTGATGCTAAGTTCCCTCTTGCGCGTTACCATGCTTATATGAATGCCAAGGACGAAAGCGAGCTTAAAGCTGCGGTTTCTGGTTTAAAGACCGACGTTAAAAAGCATATTGATGCCATTGCTGATAAATATCTCATCCCCGGTGAAACCGCTGATAGTGCCTTAATGTTTTTACCGTCAGAAGCGGTTTATGCCGAACTTCATGCTAATTTCCAAGACCTGATTGATCACAGCCATCGCAGTCGTGTTTATTTGGTAAGCCCGACCACGCTGTGGGCCACTTTAAACACCATTCGTGCGGTGTTGCGGGATGTTAAAATGCGTGAACAGGCGGGCATTATTCAGCGTGAAGTGGGCAAATTGGCTGAGGATGCCAAGCGCCTTGATACCCGTGTTGATAATTTGGGCAAGCATTTTGGACAGGTCAGTAAAGACATTGATCTGATCCAAACCTCGACCCGTAAAATCGTCTCAAAGTCTGAGAAAATAACCAGTGTTCAGTTGGAAAAAGAAGAAGGCTTGGATGAGGTTATTGATGACACCATTGACCCTAAAAAATTGCTCTAAGGTGCTTATTCAATATCACGGGCCACGCGAAAGCCAATGATAAAGCTTTTATCGTCTGGTTTTGTCCAATTGCGGTTAGCTGATCTTAGATAGTGTGGGTTGCTGGAATAAGCGCCGCCGCGCAAGCCTCTGTTATCTTCGGCGCAGTTTTCCATGGATGAGCCATCAACAGGAACGCCTTCATAGCTGTCTTTATAGCAATCTTGAACCCATTCCCAGACATTGCCGTGCATATCAAAAAGGCCAAAATCATTCGGCTTGAAGGAGCCAACCTTATAGGGGGCTTTGGCAGGACATATGCTGCCATCGTCATAAAGGGCGCCGTTTTCCGCTAAAACATCGCATGCCGGTAGGTCATCGCCCCATGAATAATTTGTTGTGGTGCCAGCGCGGGCGGCATATTCCCATTCGGCTTCGGTTAATAAGCGATAATTAAACCCTGTAACAGAACTAAGCCATTGGACATATTCTTGCGCATGGTTCCAAGTAACATCAACGACAGGAAAATCAGATAAAATCTCAGTGTTTATTGGGTAACTGGGGGTTTTATTTTGGCATGCGTTGGCCAATGTGGCGCAGACCATCCATTGTTCAAAAGTGATTTCAAAACGGCTTACAGCAAACGGTTTTGCAATGATTACGGTATTGATGGGCTGTTCATCATCTTGATTGGACCCACGCTGATATTGCCCCGCAGGCACAACCATCATGTCAGGGCAGACCAAACAATCGGCAAATGCCTGCCCTGGATTTGGTGATGAATTAAAAGGCATATTGTTGATCGCAGAGATGGCTTGATCGCGGTAAAAGCTTTCAGGGTATTCCTTTAAAAAGTTTTCATACGCGGTTTTACTACCCACCAGTTTAACAGTGCGCCATTGGTCTTGTTCGGCACTCGACTGGTTTTCTTGTTTTAAAAGCGCCATGCTTCCTAAAACAATAAGTATGATGATGATACTTGGTGCAGCAAAACGTTTCAAAAGGTGTACCCGCTTAGAACAGAAGATATTTGTTGTTATAATTTGACGGCACTAATCACAAAAACTAATCTTTATAGAAGGTTACTTTATATTAATCTGTAAATCAACTGGTCCATGAAAGCGTTGCAGGCGAAACAATCCGCGGAATTTTTCCCAATCAGCTGCGAATGATTTAAAAAGGTCTGAGGCTTGATAGGCGCTTAATGTTTCTTTACTGACCATGCCATATAACACCAAAAAGCGTTTCCAGCCATCTTCGGCGGGTTCATCTAAGGCGACTTTTTGGGCCCACAAAATGCCGTCAAAACTGGTGACCTCATGGACGTGTTTGTCGTGCAGCCATGTTTCATAGTCACGCCCTTTTTGGGGATCAATTTCAACTAATACGCTGTAGATATATCCGGCACGTTGCATGGCTAACCCACGTCTTTTCTGGCTCTTAGGGCTTGTGTTAAGGTGCCATCATCTAAATAATCCAACTCGCCGCCTACGGGCACACCATGGGCAATGGCCGAAACCTTAACCCCTGCAGCGGAAAGGCGATCTGAAATATAATGCGCCGTGGTTTGACCATCAACGGTGGCATTTAGGGCGAGAATCACTTCCTTGACCTCGCTGTTTGAGGCGCGCGCAATTAGGCTAGAGACATTGAGATCATCAGGTGTAACGCCATCAAGCGCACTAAGTGTGCCGCCCAAAACATGATATTGACCTTTATAGCTGTCCAGTCGATCAAGGGCCCATAAATCGGCCACTTCTTCAACCACGCAAATGGTGCTGTTATCACGTTTGAGGTCAGCGCAAATGGCGCAGGGGTCGCGGGTATCAATATTATGACAAGTGGTGCAAACCTCAATTTTTTCAGCCACATCTGCCATTGATGTTGCCAAAGGTTGCATGAGGGCGGTTTTCTTTTTGATTAAGTGTAAGACCGCCCGTCTTGCCGATCGTGGGCCCAAACCCGGCAATCGGGAGAGTAATTTTATTAAGCCATCAATGGCATGGTCGTGGGAGGCCATTAGCTATACCCTGTCGCGTGTTGGTGCATTAGAATGGCATTTTAAAACCATCAGGCAGATTAAGGCCGCCGGTCATGCTAGACATTTCTTCTTGCATTTTTTCATCTAAATTTCGCTTGGCTTCATTATGGGCAGCAACAATTAAATCTTCGACCATTTCAGCGTCTTCAGCGTTGAAAATTTCAGGGTCAATTTTAACCGACTTTAACGTGCCTTTGCCATCCAGAGTTAACTTAATCATGCCTGCCCCTGAAACGCCTTCGACGGTCATTTTGTCAAGATTTTCTTGCATCTCGCCCATTTTGGCTTGCATTTCTTGGGCTTTTTTCATCATTTCGCTTAAGCTGGTCATGGTTCACCTATTTGATTGTTCATTATCTTAGTATTTGGAGTTGGTGTATCGCGATTGATCTTTTTGATCAATCATCTAATGCCATTTCGGCACCCACGGTCAGGTCATCCTCGAAGGAGGTTGCAATGTCTTCTACTTCGCCATCAGGGCTGGGCAGCGAGGCCATATCAGGCTGTTCAAAGCGCGACACTACATCAATAACTTCCGCGCCTTCAAAGGCTTTAAGGGCAATGGCAACAACTTCGTCATCACGGGCTTCTGCGCGCGCAGCTTCGGCCTTTTCGTCTAACATTTCTGTAACGGTTTTGCCTGCTTCGACATCATCGCGGTCAGGTTTTACGATGGAAACCTGCCAGTTTTCGCCAGTCCATTCTTTCAAGCATTGCCTCATTTCATAGGGCATGGTTGTTGGAATATTTTGAATGGGCTGAATTTCTATGAACCCAGGGCGATACGTCACGGGTCGGCAGTGGTCGCATAAATAGGTGCTGATCACTCCGCGGCGATATTTTTCAAATAAGGCCGCCATCGCCTCAAAGGTGACAGGCATTGGCTCAAGGGTGCTAGAACCATTGTCATCAGGGCGCATCGCTAAGACATTATTGCCTGAAACCATGGTTGTTGGTTGCGATGTGGCGCTTGCTGTTGTCTGGCTAGTTTGTGCTTGGCCAGTTTGGCTGGCTTGTGGCGCCGCCCCTGCTGGTGCATTGCTTGAACCGCCTGTTGGCTGGGTTTGGTTGTTGCCGCCCGATTGAATCTCTTTCACCAAATCAGCAGGTGTTGGTAGGTTTGCGGCATAGGCTAAGCGGATGATGACCATTTCAGCGGCGGCAATGGGTTGCGGCGCTGACTGAGTTTCTTGAATGCCTTTTAAGAGCATTTGCCACGCCCGGGTTAGGGCTGGCATTGACAAGGCCTTGGCCATTTTGTGGCCTGCTTCGCGTTGGGCCTCGCTTACGATGGCGTCAGAGCCAGCATCAGGAACAATTTTAAGACGCGTTAACCAATGGGTGACGTCAGCCAAATCTTTTAAAATAATGACCGGGTCAGACCCCAGATCATATTGCCCTTTCACCAGGTTAAGGGCTTCGGCAACATTGCCTGCCATGATGGCTTCAAATAATTCTAAAATGCGGCTGCTATCAGCAAGGCCAAGCATGTCACGCACTTGATCAGCGGAAACTTTGCCGCCCGAATGGGCAATGGCTTGGTCAAGTAGGGAAAGGCTATCACGGACAGAGCCTTCGGCGGCGCGGGCAATCATGGCTAGGCTGTCATCGTCGATGGATGCAGCTTCTTTTTCGACAATTTCACGCAGATGGTTGATCAAGTCTTCTGATTCGACACGGCGCAAGTCAAAACGCTGACAACGGCTTAAGACGGTCACAGGTAATTTGCGAATTTCAGTGGTGGCGAAAATAAATTTAACGTGGGGCGGCGGCTCTTCCAGAGTTTTCAATAAGGCATTGAAGGCATTTTTAGAGAGCATGTGTACTTCGTCAATGATGTAAACTTTATAACGCGCTGAAACAGGCGCATAGCGCACACTGTCGATAATTTCGCGAATGTCATCAACGCCAGTGCGGCTGGCAGCATCCATTTCCAAAACATCAACATGGCGTGATTCGGCGATGGCAACGCAATTATCACACACCCCGCACGGACTAACCGTAACAGGGCCATTACCATCTTCACCAACGCAGTTAAGGGCGCGGGCAATAAGGCGTGCTGTGGTGGTTTTGCCAACACCACGAACCCCTGTCATTACAAAGGCATGGGCCAAGCGACCGGCATCAATGGCGTTGCCAAGGGTGCGCACCATCGACTGCTGACCAATAAGTTGATCAAACGTACTTGGACGGTATTTTCGCGCCAGAACGCGATATTCTTCTATTTTTTCCCCTTCAGTCATGGCCTAACGATGCCCTGATACGCACGAGAAAACAACCGCAAAGTGCGCGTCCATGATAATTTTTTTAAAGTTGGCAAGTGTCCTGCCAAAAGCGACTTATTTGGCCTGTAATTAAGGGAGAATAAATTGTTGGGAATGATAGGTGGAAAGTGGATCGACCCGATACGAATTCGTTACGGCTGCTTCCTTCCGGACCTGACCGGATTGGCGAAGGTATCGTCCGCCCACTTTCCAAGGGCGCTTATGAGTGATTCGAGCCTTTTTTGCAAGCTTTGTTTTAAAATATTCAACCATTTCCCCTGTTTTACGTATGCAAAGCATGGAATTCGTGTGAACTTCGGGCTATAAGACACAGGCAATTAGGGGAGCATAGATGATAATGACCAAAGCAATTTTTGATTTTTTGCCAGATATCCCGCCAGTTCCGATGTTTGCTGATAACCCCATTAACCGCGATGATCACCGCCGTGACGATGCCAATTGGTTAAAGGTCACGATGCATTCATCCAATGCCCGTTATTTGATCATTGTTGATGACAAAATAGCTATGTCGGTAACGCCGTCTTTGTCAAAAGCCACATTTCAGTATGATGAGATTAAAGCTCTGTCTGAAAACATATTGCAAGAAGCGATTTATTTGGGTTTGTGGGATGGGGTTCCTTATTTTACCCTAAAAATAACGCTAAATGAATCAGAACAATTGTTCGATAAACACCCCTCTATCAAAGCAATAGACTTAAGATCAATAGCTTTGGGTATGGTGGGCGTGACAAATCAAGAAGGTTTGCTTGGGGTGCTGTCACAAGCCAAGGCTTTGTTTAATTGGCACGAAACACACCCCTTTTGCTCAAAATGTGGGGCTGAAACCAGCATGGCATCGGCTGGATATAAGCGTGTTTGTGTTTCTGACGCGTGTGGCGCCAGCCATTTTCCGCGAACTGATCCTGTGGTGATAATGTTGGTGCTGGATGGTGATCAGTGCTTATTGGGTCGTGGTCATAATTGGCCTGTGGGTCGTTATTCAGCGCTTGCGGGTTTTATGGAGCCGGGCGAATCAATCGAACAGGCTGTTCGTCGTGAGGTTTTTGAGGAAACAGCTGTTAAGGTGGGGCGGGTGCACTACCTATGCAGCCAGCCGTGGGCTTTTCCGACAAATTTAATGATTGGCTGCTTTGCTGAGGCCCAAAGCCGCGATATCACCTTAGACCCCATAGAAATGGAAGATGCCAAATGGTTTCATCGTGATGAGATAAAAGCAGCCCTCAACAGCCCAGATGAGTCGTCTCTTTTAGTGGCCCCAGCTATTGCCATTGCCCATAATTTGTTGCGAGCGTGGGTCGAAAATGGCGACTAGTAGCGGGTGATTTAAGGACAACAAGGCAATATTCGCAAATTTTCTTTGAAAAAAGTGCATGTTTATCTGTCTTTAGGCTTGCAACCTGCGCTCAAGAAAAGTATTCTCCGGCCGAATTCCGACTGTAGAGAGGGTCGGCAAGCATACCATCTGGTAAGGAGGGCATAGCCTTGGATTCTTTTGAATTTAATAAAATTTCTGCAGCAGTTCTAATCGGTATTCTGCTGTTTATGTTTGTAAACATTTCTTCTGAAAGGCTTTAGCACGCTGAAGAGCCTGAGAGAAAAGCTTATGTGGTAGAATTGCCTGAGACTGATGCTTCTGCAGCGTCTGGTGAAGCTGCTCCTGCGGGTCCAAGCCTTGCGGTTCTTTTGGCAGCGGGTGATGTCACCAAAGGTGAGCGTACCTTTAAGAAATGCCAAACTTGCCATACTGTAGAAGCGGGCGGTGATAATAAAACCGGTCCTAACCTGTATAATATTGTTGGTGGAGAAATGGCTTCTAAGGATGGTTTCAACTATTCTGATGCGCTAACTAATTATGGTTCGCCTTGGACTTATGAACTTCTTGATGCCTATTTAGAGCGTCCATCACGCGCTATTCCAGGTAACAAAATGTCCTTTGCTGGTTTGCGCCGTGACACTGAGCGTGCTGATGTGATCGCGTATTTGCGTACTTTCACTGAGAACCCACCAGCCTTGCCAGCTGTGGAAGAAGTGACGCCAACTGATGAACCAGCTGAGGAAATGGATCAGCAATAATTGCTTATCCCTTTTGAATGATTCTTTAAAAACGGTGCCCCTGTTGGCGCCGTTTTTTTTATGGAGAACAGTCAAATAGCATCATAGTTAATGTCTATGATTTCACGCGTTGGTGCCAGATGCCACTTAAAGACGTTTGATCGCGGTTACGGGCGTGTGGTCATGGTTATAACTTGGCCCAGCTGATGGTCGTGCCATCACATCAGCCAGTGGTTCTATCACGGTTTTCATATGGGTAGCATTGGCGTGTAGAAGGTGGCGCTCATCGGTCATAAAGCCAACGTGCCCGGGAAAGAAAACAAGATCACCGCGTTTTAGGTCTAGGCTGGCGATCATGGCGTTAATGGTGTCAGTATTCATGGTTTCAGGCATGGTCAGCGCATCTGAAGTGGCATCGGCGATGGTGGTGCCTAAGACCTGTTGTTGCAAGTCAGAATCGCGGGGGCAAGCAAAGCCGCAGGCCATTAAGCTGGTTTGGGCAAGGCCGCTGCAGTCGATACCCATCCAAGTGCGCCCACCCCAAAGATAAGGTGTGTTGATAAAGCTTTCAGCCATATCCACCGGCGTCAGCGAGCAGCGCTGGTCAATGTCCCTTAAATGAAGCTTTTTGATCCAGCCAGCGTTGGTTTCGACATAGCCCTTATGCTCGTTTTTGGTCTTTTTAAGAAGACTGTTCAAAACTAAGGGCGTTAGTTTGGATGATTTAATATCAGGCTCTACATTGGCATGGGTAAGCGGTGTGCTAACCATAACATTATGGTCACAAATTTGGTCGCTTAAAGCATCGGTTTTGACATAACCCACATAATCATCATGGCTGGCTTGGATAAAAGACCAACCTTGATGGTTTTCATAAACGGTGAGGCGTTCGCCATAAAGCAACTGGCTAATGGTCATGGCGTTATCATCAGGTTGGCCCTTAATGGCGGTCACAGGGGCTGTGCAGACCATATTGGTGCCGACAACGTATTTTTCAGCGGGGATTTGGGTGCGATAATGTAATGGCGCAATATCTTCACGCGCCGGCGTTAAGCGCGGATCAAATGGCGTTTCCAGTGATTTTAGAAAGGTTGCTCTATCAGCAATATAACGATCTCTCACGGGCATAATCCATCCTCTGAATAATATTTATTGGGAGTGTGGCACTGACAAGAAGCACTGTCAATTGTTGGGTTTTACCTGCTTGTGGGGTCGCGGTATCTTGCAGTGCTTTAGGAGATTAGGCATAAAAAAACCAGCGCGAATAAATCGGCTGGTTAAATGGAGCGGGTGATGAGATTCGAACTCACGACATCAACCTTGGCAAGGTTGCGCTCTACCCCTGAGCTACACCCGCATGTCCATTTCATGCGTCGCAAGGAATGTTCCTTGCTTTGGTGGCGGGATAATACTCAACAGCAAATTGTTTGCAAGGGAAAAATATCAAAAAATTTAATTTTTTTAAAATCATTTAAAAACAATGGGTTATTGCTTTATTGCTGGATCACATTTCTTTTGTGTAGATTGTTTTTAACTCAGCTTTGATGAATCAACCATTGTTTGATGAGATGGCGACAATAATAAGCCTTCGCTTTTCCCCAGAATTTACTAGACCCGATGGTGCATAAACCTTATGTGTAGGGGGTATTTATGGAAATTAAGGGAAGCCCTATGGAACCGATCATTGGTGATGGACTAGCAAATACAGATGGCTTGATTGTCGAAGCCAGCCAAGAAACCTTCATGAAAGAAGTGGTAGAGGCGTCACAGCAGCTGCCAGTGATTGTTGATTTTTGGGCGGATTGGTGCGGGCCTTGTAAACAACTGATGCCAATGTTGGAGAACCAAGTGCGCCGTGCTGGTGGTAAGGTGAAGTTGGTGAAAGTGAACGCTGATGAGAACCAAGCTATCTGTGGTCAATTACGGGTGCAAAGTTTACCCACTGTTATGGCTTTTAAAAATGGCCAGCCTGTTGATGGTTTTGCTGGTGTTATCCCTGAATCGCAAATTAAAAGCTTTATCGAAAAATTGACGCAAGGAAGTGGCCCCTCGCAAATTGAACAGTTGCTGGAAATGGGTGAGCAAGACCTTATTGCGGGTGATGCCCAGGCAGCGATGCAGGCTTTTGCCCAAGTAGCACAAGCAGATCCCACCGATTTAGATGCAATGGGTGGTTTGATAAGATGTTATGTGGCGGTGGGTCATTTGGATGAAGCGAAACAATTGTTGGAACAAGTTCCCGAAGCGCACCATGGTCATGCGCCCATTGCAGCGGCAATAGCGCAATTGTCCTTGGCAGAACAAGCCGAAGATACAGGTGATTTGGATGAATTGGTTGCTAAAATTAACGCCAACCCAGATGATTTTGAGGCCCGCATGGAATTGGCTAAGGCCCTTCAAGCGAAACACAAAATGACCGAGGCGGCAGAGCATTTGCTTTATATCATTGCCAAAGACCGCGAATGGAATGAGGGTGCAGCGCGCCAACAGCTTTTAACCATGTTTGATGCGGCGGGGCCGACCGATCCTTTTACGGTGCAAACCCGTAGAAAATTATCAAGTTTGTTATTTTCTTAAACCCAACAATAGAGGTCTGACGTGAGTAGCACCTCAATCACCTTGCCTGAGATAGTCCCGCTGCTGCCTGTGGCGGGGGCCTTGGTGCTGCCACGGGGGAAGTTGCCGCTGAAAATATTGACCAAGCCGTTTTTACAATTGATTGATAATGCTCAAAAAACCAATCGTTTGATCGGTGTTATTCAGCCTAAAAGCCTTGAGGAAGGCCAAAATGGTGAACTGTTTGAGGTGGGCAGCTTATGTTTCATCGAAAAAATTAAGCAACAACCTAAAGGGCCCTTGCATATTGAGGTCAAGGGTTTGCTGCGGTTTCGTATTAAACAAGAGGTGGTCTCAAACACAGGCTATCGCCAAGCGCAGGTTGATTATGGCGGGTTTTTGGATGATCTAAAACCTGTGCAGCCGATGGTGGGTGGTGCCAATCATAGGTTGTTGCAAGGATTTGAAGGCTATATTAAACACCAAGGATTAGGTGTTGATGCACAAAGTTTTGAGCAATTTGATAGTGATATGTTAATGACAACATTGCCTAATTTGTGCAAATTTAATATGGCTGAAAAACAAGCCTTGTTGGAATCGGATAATAGCCTGACACGGTTTAGCTTATTGTTGCAATTGTTCGAATTCGGGGCTTTGCAAAATGATACTGGCATCAGGCAATAAGGCTGTTGCTAAATTTAAGGAATGACGCATGAATGACGCACAACCCATTGACCCAAAATTATTAGAGGTATTGATCTGTCCTGTGTCTCGTGGTCCTTTAACCTATGATAAAGACCGCCAAGAATTGGTCAGTGCTAAGGCTCGTTTGGCCTTTCCTGTGCGTGATGGCATTCCGATCATGCTGGTAGATGAAGCCCGCAGTTTGGATGATAACGAAGGCTAAGCCTAAAGATCAGCCAATGTGGTGCCTGTCAATAATTTGGGCAGCGTTCCAACGGTTCCGCGTGCATGGCTCATGAAAAACTTCTTCACAGGCGGCATTTTTTCGACCATAGCAAGGCCCAAATCACGGGCCGTTTTCACCATGGTAATATCATTGGAAAACAGGCGGTTTAGTAAATCTGTCACTGTTAGTAGGGTGACATTGTCAACCCGTCGCCATTGCTCATACTTTTCTAATACATCAGCACCACCAAGGCCTTGGCTGTTTTGTCGGGCCTTTATTAAAACCTCAATCAGCACAGCCACATCGCGATAGCCAAGGTTAACCCCTTGTCCTGCAATGGGGTGCATACCATGGGCAGCATCACCCACCAATACCATGCGCTGATCTGAATAGCGTTCAGCCAGCATCAGGCCCAACGGATAATCAAAGCGTGGTCCAATGGTTTCCAACTCACCTAAAAAGCCGCCAACGCGCTTCTGTAATTCAGCCACAAAGGCACGCTCTGGCAGGTTCATGATGATATCACGTTGTTCGCTGCGCACCGTCCAAACTACCGACGAACGGTTATTTGGTAATGGTAAAAGGGCAAACGGGCCGTCAGGCAAAAAACGCTCATGGGCAATGTTGCAATGGGGGTGTTCGTGTTGCAAGGTAGTGACCAAACCAACTTGGGGGTAACGCCAGTCGGTGGTTTTGATGCCTGCTCGTTGGCGGGTTGGGCTAAAGCGCCCCTCAGCTCCCACTAATAAGGCAGAGCCTAAGGTTGTGCCATCATCAAGGGTAACGGTGACAGCAGTATCATCGCTTTTGTGATTGGTAATTTTATTAGGGGCAAACAATGTTAGGTTTGGCAAGCTTTCAAGACGTTTAAACAAGGCTTGGCGGTTATGCCTGTTTTCCAACATGTGGCCCAGCGGGCCTTGCCCTAAATCGCGGTGATCAAAATGTAGGTGTAACAAGCTGTCACCGTCTGAGATGCGAATATCTTCAATGACACTTGCATGGTCGCCTGTGTGTTGCCAAATGCCAAGGCTGGTTAACAATTGGTGTGAGGCATAAGAAATGGCAGAAGCGCGGCCATCAAATTCAGCGCCCTGCACGGTGGCTGGGTCAGCCATATCAACCACGCCGACATCAAAACCCGCTGCCGCAAGGCCAATGCCAAGGGTTAAACCAGTTAATCCGCCTCCGGATATGATGATATCAAACTGTTGATCTGCCATGCTTCTTATATAAGGCAGAACAAGATAAAACCCAAGAGAGATGATGAAAAAATATGGCACTATCCCATGTTCGTGCAATGAGTGAGTTCCGGAACTTGAGGCGGGAATGCGCCTAATTAAGCCTTTAGGCAGCGACGAAAGTGTCAAGGTGTTAAAGGAGAATTTATTTAGTGTTAGATTTGAGGGTGCCTAAATCTGTTTTCGGGCATTGCCAATAGGGCTCACTCTTATAGTGGATGAGCCTAACGGCTGTTGTTGATGGCGCCAAATAGTCAGATGACACAGACAGAGGCTAATCTTATGGGATATTCGCTTTTGGGATAGATGATTGCGCCTATATTTGTTGGTAGCGGAAGGGGGCGAGCTTTAACTGATGATAAAGAAGCTGATTGGACAAAGGTGGTCGACGGTGGACGAGTTTTTAGGCATGGGAGAATAATGTTTCACTCAGGCTAACTTGGGCAGATTAAGAATAAATGGGAGAGGGTCTTACTCAGACTCAACAATCATGCAGGCGAAGCCATTCATGATAAGCGTATTACAAATGCGATCAGCAGATGAATAGCTAACGAAACCCTGCATTTTAAGGCGGTAGAAGCTGCCTTTGTTGCTGCCAGAATTGGCTTTTTCAGCAACCCAGTTATATTCCATGGTTAGGTCAGGAAGGCGCGCTTCAAGGCGCTGACCAGCCGCAAGGGCACGGTTTTGATCACGGAAAGAACCTAGTTGGATTTGCCAGTTGCCGGCCAATTTCGGAACAAAGCTGGAATTGCTGTTGGGGTCAATTTCAGACATGCGATCGGTACGGGGGTTGATTGCCGTTACACGATCACGATTGGTATCTGCGCCACCAGCAGCGCCACCGGCCAAAATAAATTGACGTAGAAAGCTTTCCACACGGGTATTAGCCATTGGTGGGGTTTCCCAAGTGCGCTCAGGCAAAATAAGGGTTTTAGATAGGGCCTGTGCTTGGGCTAATTGATTTTGAGATAATTCAATCTCAATATTTTCAAGGCCGCCACGGGCATCTTCATAATTATTATCATTGGCCAACTTCATCCAAGCCCATGCTTGAACAAGGTTACGGCTCACTGCCTCGCCAGAATAATAAAGCGTGGCAAGCATATATTGTGATGGGGCATCGCCCTTAATGGCCGCAGACCAGAATAATTGAACAGAACGATCGAGGTCACGTTCCGCTGGGTCAGCATAGAAAAGGTCAGCAGCTAAGGTGCGTTCAGCGGCAGGATGTCCGCGATCAGCAGCCTCATTATAAAAAACTTTTGCTTTTAACTTGTCAGCCTCAACGCCATACCCAAAGCGATACATCTGACCAAGATTGAAGAGCGAATCAGCGTTGCCTTCAAGGGCTAGCGGTGCCCATGCTTGCAAGGCGCCAGCATAATCACCTCGTTCAAAACGGGCTAATCCCTCACCAAAGTCAGGGCGCGCTTGTGAAGGAGATACAATAGAAACCGTTGCTAGGCAGCCTAGGGCAACGCCAGCAAGCATCGATTTGGTTCTTTTGTTCAACATCTTCAACATTGGTAAGCCCATCGTTGGTTTCACACTTAATTTAAGACGATTATTCGTCAAAAATCCCTCTTCTTACGCATATAATCTGCCAAACGATCATGACAAGATTAAGGCACACTATTTTTTCGTTACAAACATTAAGAAAAACTAACAAAACGAATCAAATTGCGGCAATTAACGCATAACACCTTATAAATATAACATTTTTCAATTTTATGACAAACAGAAAAAAGCTTTAAGTTTAAATTTGACATATCTTGTGTGTGGGATGATGTCAAAACACAAGGTGTCGAGTCGTACTAACCTCAGGATAGGGCGCGACTCCTAGTGATTCAGCCAAAAAAGTGCAAAAATGTCACAGGTAAGGTGTGGTAAATGTGTTGTGTTTTGGGATGTTGGATTTTGGGCAATAGGTAAAATTTTAATCAAATTTATCTAATATTGCGAGTAATAATTAATAATCAATTAATCTATTGGTGTTATTCTTTGGGTAATAATGACACCGATAAAAATCGGGTCGCATAAAACTTGGACCAACATTAGAATAAGTGGATTGAACCATGATCTCAGGCCTCTCTGAATCGGGTCATAGAAGGCATATCGTCGCGAGCACAGCTGTGCTTTGCGCTTTTTTTGACACCCTTAAACACAGTAATTTTAAAAGTTTGCTAAAATTATTGGCGGCATCTTTTGTGTTAACCGCTTGCGTGGCTAATTCTGGCAAGGGCGTGTCTGTTGCCCACCATATTGATAATAAAGCCAGTAAAAGCCAGGCCGCCAATAAAGCCTCTTCCTATCAATCGCTCAATCGACGATTGGCTGAGCAATTTTCTGAGCAAGGGCAATATCAGCTTGCTATCCCTTATTATAAAGAAGCCATTGCTGGAGATTCGGGCGATGTTGCGTCGCATATTGGTTTGGGTAAGGCCTTGATGGCGGTGGGTGAATATAGCGAAGCTAAAAGCGTTTATGATTATGTTTTGTCAAAGTCGCCAAATCATCCTAAAGCGTTAACTGGTATGGGAACCATTTATATGGCCTTTGATGAGTTGGTGGTGTCTGAGGAGTTTTTTCAAACGGCCCTGCGTTCAAGGTCAGCACCAGTTGATTCTTATATTGGTCTAGCAATTATTTATGACCTTACCGGGCGGCATGACATGGCTATGAGCCTATATCGTGATGCCATGGCTGAGCACGGCAATGACCCGCATTTGTTATCGAACCAAGCTTTGTCGTTGGTGTTATTCGATCAGGTGGAAGAAGGGTTTGATATGTTGCAAGCCTTGGCAAACAGTGAGCATTCCACCGTGCAGGTGCGACAAAATCTTGCCATGGCACAAATGTTTCGCGGTAATAAACGTACAGCTATTCAAATTGCGGCCATTGATTTAGAACCGTTGGCCGCCGAAGACACAGTTTTGGGATTTGAAACCTTGTATCAGATGTCACCTGAGCAACGTATGAGCACTTTGTTGTTTGGGTTTAGTAATGACCGTTATGACCGTGAACATCCTGCTAATTTTGTGGTGGAAGGCACCGACGAAACCAAAATGGATGCTGTGGACCGCTTGATTGAAAAGCCTGAGCCGGAACCAGAACCAATTCCAGAGCCTGAGCCAGAAATTGAAATTCCGCCGATGATTGAGCCTGAGGGGTGGGCGGTACAAATCGCGGCTTATCGTTATGCGAAAGAAGTGATGCCGGGATGGCGTATGCTGAAAAAGAAATATGACAGCATTATTGGTCACCTTGAACCACGTCGCTCGGAAAAAGATTTCGGCGCACATAGGGAAAAAGGCCCGAAAGGTTTCTTCTTTAGATTAAACGCTGGTCCATTGGAATCGTTCAGTGCTGCCCTTGAGATTTGCCAGCAATTAGAAGCTGCAGGGGGTGAGTGTTGGATTAGACCGCCCGAGAGCGCTGAGGGCAAATTACCGCAATAATCATTTTTTAATGAGAATAATCGTCACACAGAAAAATTAGCCTTTCTGTGTGACTTTTCTTTTTGGCGCCCTAGTTAGTAGTGTGTAAATAGAAATATTTAAAGTGCATAACAATAAAAAAGCGTTGAAAAGTTGGAGGGTAGATGCTTTTTAACCATGAGATGTTAAAGGGACTTTCAAATAAGGCGTTTGCAAAATTAGGGTTAACCGACATAGTTTATTATGACACCATGGAATATGACAGTGGTGAAATTACATATCGTTTGTTTACAGCTGATGGCGAATGTATTGGCGAAAGTCGATCAGTACAAGAGTTGTTAAACATCATTGGTGATGATGAGTTGAAAGCTTATAGAATTCAATGACAGGAACAACCAAAGCATATTAAAGAAGGCCGGGCATGAACCCGGCCTTTTTTAGTGACACGTACTATAAATGTTGAAAGTGCGTGTTCTAGTTCCCAGGATCAATCCAGCCAATGTTGCCATCAGCGCGTTTGTAGACCACATTGAGGCCGCCTGTTTTGATGTTTTTAAACATCAAGGCGCTCACATGCCTAAGGTCCATTAACATCACGGCATCACCAACCGAAACCTTAGGGATGTCAGTGTTGGCTTCTGCAATGATGATCGGGTTGTCTTCGTCGGCACCTAAAGCGCTATCTTCTTCGCTTTCTTCTTCAGGTTTTAAAACATAAGCCTGTGCTTGTGCTACCTCGAATGGGTCTTCATGTTCATTATGATGGTTCTTAATACGACGTTTATAGCGACGTAATTGCTTTTCAATTTTATCGGCCGCATCGTCAAATGCTACATACACATCGCTGGCCTCAGCATGGCTTTGCATGGTCATGCCTTTGTTGGCATGAAGCGAGCAGTCAACGCGGAAATTATGTCCTACTTTAGAAATCGTTACTTGAGCATTAATCGATCGGGCAAAATATTTGCTGGCACCTTCCTCCAGTCTGTAACGAATATGGTCTGATAAACTTTCACCTACGGTAATTTTTCTTCCGGTAATCTGTATGTCCATGATTGCCCTTTCTATTCACTTTATTACTTTATGACTTGGGGTGTTATTCAATAGTATATGTGTCCCCAAACCCCTTTATTGAAATGGTTCGTTGGCGTCTCCTTAATAACAATGTGAGAAAATGCATATTTGCTTCATATATATAAATTGGGATTTTTTTGACAAATTTCCAACAGAAAAATGATTAAATGTGCAAAATTTTTATTTATTTTGAGAAATAAAATTTCGCGCCAGTTTTAAAGGCCCATTTTCTTAAGGCGGCGACGTTGCACACTTGAAGGGATATTAAGGGCTTCACGATATTTAGCCACGGTACGACGGGCAATGTCAACGCCATCGGTTTTTAGAAGTTCAACAATCTTATCATCGGATAAAATCTTCTTTGGATCCTCTTTGTCGATCAATTCTTTGATCTGATCGCGCACCGACTCGGCAGAGTGGGATTCCATACCATCAGCACTTTGAATGGCTGAGGTAAAGAAATATTTCATTTCAAATAAACCGCGCGGGCATGAAAGATATTTATTGGCGGTCACCCGACTAACCGTGCTTTCATGCATTTCAATGGCTTCAGCAATGGCCTTAAGATTAAGTGGGCGCAGGTGGCGCACACCGCGGTCAAAAAACATTTGCTGTTGTTTTACCAGTTCGGTCGCAACTTTCATGATAGTGCGGGCGCGTTGGTCTAGGGCTTTAACCAACCAGTTGGCGTTGGAAAAGCATTCAGACAAATAGGCTTTGTCGTCCTTTTTGCCTGCTAAACTGGTTAATTCCGAATAATAAGTATTATTCAAAAGAACTTTTGGCAGGGTATCGGTGTTTAATTCCACCGTCCAAATACCAGCAGGATTTTTGCGTACAAAGACATCGGGCACCACTGGCTGCATTAATTCGCTACCGGCAAAGGCAAGTCCTGGTTTGGGATTAAGGTCGCGCAATTCTTGCAGCATGTCAGCAAGGTCTTCTTCATCAACACCGCAGGCTTTTTTCAGAGCTGGGAAGTCACGCATGGCAACCTTGTCTAAATTTTCCAAAAGGCGCTGCATACAGGGATCAAAGCGATCTTTTTCACGTAACTGAATGGCAAGGCATTCGGTTAAATCTCTGGCAAAAACACCAACGGGTTCCATGCCTTGAAGAATGGTTAGAACGCTTTCTACCTCATCCAAAGAACAGCCCAATTGATCAGAGATTTGGTCTAATTCTTCACGCACATATCCAGCATCATCAAGGGATTCTATTAGGTGGGTGGCGATCATTTTTTCGTGGGGTTCAAGATGGCTGATTTTTAATTGATCATTTAAGTGATCACGCAGCAGCACTTCCTCGCTTAAACGAGCTTCTAGCGCACCGCCTTCTTCAAAGCCCCCTCCGCCGCCAGAGATAGAACCAGAACCACTGTAACTTAATTGGTCACCTCCGCCACTCATGCCGCCGCCTTCACTCATAGAGGCACGATCTGGCACGGCATCACTGTTAAAAACGTTATCACTATAATCAGCATCAAGGGGGTTGTCATCGCGGGTGCCAACATCACGGTTGGACAATAAAACCTCATCGCTTCTGACAACGCCTTCTTGTGGCATCTCGCCCCTCACATCGGCACCATGATCAGCATCAAAACCGCCATCACTATCACTGGCAATAGGGGCGTCCCCCTCAGCAAAGTCTAACAGTGGGTTCTTCTCAACTTCGCCAGAGACAAAGTCGGTTAGTTCAACATTGGTATATTGCAATAACTTGATCGCCTGCTGCAGTTGGGGGGTCATCACCAACTGTTGCGATTGCCTTAGATCAAGTCTGGGTGTTAATGCCATATAGTCTGTTGCCCCTTAGCGTTTCATTAAACCTGAAAACTGTCGCCCAAATAAACCCGGCGGACATCTTCGTTTGAGAG
>CAKZLM010000055.1 GCA_937126915.1 uncultured Alphaproteobacteria bacterium | reverse complement strand
TGTAAGTCAGTTAATAGTGCTCAGAATTTTAAGCTTTAGGTTTGCGGTAATAGCGTTGCTCAACAAAAGGCATAGGGGCCACTTTTGCAGGCATGGTTTTACCACGAACCAATAGTCCAACCTTGGTGTCATCAGCGGCAAATTTAGCATCCACATAACCCATAGCAACAGGGCCGCCATAGGTAGGACCAAAACCGCCTGATGTTACTTCACCAATGACGTTGCCGTCTTCGTCAACAATTTCAGTGTGGGCACGGGCAGGGGCGCGGCCTTCAGGTAAAATACCAACGCGCAATTTTGCTGGACCATTGTCAAATTGTTCCATGATGATATCGGCACCGGGAAAATCACGTGCTTCACGCCGTGCTTTACCAAGGGCAAAGTTCAAATTGCCTTCAACAGGGGTGGTTGTGGTGTCAATGTCGCTGCCATAGAGGCACAAACCAACTTCAAGGCGTAAGCTATCGCGTGCGCCTAGGCCAATGGGTTCAACATCATCCAGCGCCAATAATTTGCGGGCAAAGGCATCGGCATGATCATTAGGAACAGAAATTTCATAGCCATCTTCACCGGTATAACCACAGCGACTGATGATAAGGTCAATGCCATCAACGGTTAAAGGTTGTGCGGTCATAAAGCCCATCTCAGCTACGTCTGGGGTGATGGCTTCAAAGCTTTTAGCCGCCGTTGGGCCTTGTAAGGCAATAAGGGCGCGATCTTCCAAGCGTTCCAATTTAGCTTTGCCTTCAAGGGCTTTTTCAATGTGGGCAAAGTCATTGTCTTTGCAGGCCGCATTCACAACCACATAAAGGCTGTTCTCAAAACCCAAAGCACGGGTCACCATCAAATCATCAATGATGCCGCCTTGATCGTTCAAAAGAAGGGTGTAGCGCATGCCACCGGGCTTAAGGCCCGTAAGGTTGCCGGGTGTTAACGTTTCCATCAATTTGGCAACATCTTCATCGCCAAGGCCGTGAAGATAAGCTTGGCCCATATGTGATACGTCAAAAAGGCCGGCTTTTTCGCGGGTGTGAAGGTGTTCTTTCAAAACGCCCATGGGATATTGCACTGGCATATCATAGCCAGCAAAAGGCACCATTTTGCCACCTAACTCAACGTGAAGGGCATGTAGGGCTGTTTTTTGTAAATCTTGTTCTGTCATAATTGGTTCCGCTCGTTACAATTATTCACACGCGGTTACGTATGAAATGCCCCCTCTGTCGCGGAACCTGAGAGATTTGACCACAGCAAAAGTTTATTTGCCGGGTTTACCCCGTCGGTGAGGCTGCTGCCTACTTTCCAGAGCACCCTATTTCCACGGTCCTTTTACCTGAGAGTTTCCGGGGCGGTTGCTCCTTCGGTGTTGTTCAATTTTGGCTGAACAATCTCTCCCGTAGAAAGATCACTTTTCATCAATGAAAGCACCAATAAAAAGCAGGGTTTTGCATTCACCTGAATGCGAGGCCTTTTATCAGTGAGAAAGGGTTATCTGTCAAGCAAAAGGAAGGGCTTTTTTTAGCGTAACATATTAAAAGCAACTTGATTGGCAGTTAATTGAAAGCCTACAAGCAGTTCGTAGTTATAATGGCGCGCAATATCAATGTCTGTAAAGCTCTGTTCAATGGTTTCCATCACCGCCGCATTATCGGAATTTGGCGCGAATCGAACCGTTGTTTCATAAACTTGTTTCGCTGTGATTAAGTGATTATCACGCAGAAGGGCCGCAAAATATGGCACAGTTACTTCAGTGCCTTCAAAGGCAGGACCTTTTTGAACCGAGATAACAAAATTGGTGGTGCCAACCAAGGTTTCGTCTTGTTCGCAATTACGCTCAAGATTTGAGATGTTGGCGGTCCACATCACGTCGCTTTGATTGCGACTGTCGCCTTTGAACATGGTAATGGTGCCTGTATGCGCCATAACCGCCACAGCTGGGCAATTACTGCGGGTAATCAATAACGGGTTTTGGTTACAAGCCGTTAAAATAAGGCTAGCGCCCAATAGGAAAGATGCAGAAATCCAGCGTGTTTTTGTCATAGTCTTTGTCGGTCTTTTCATGTTGTTATTGGTTCTTAGGCACAGATAAAGGTGTTATCCCTACTTAGCAAGCCCTTTATGATAGTTTTCATAGAATGGCGTTATTATGGCAAAGCCATTACATATCACTTGGTTAGGGCAATCGATTATGGCTGCCATCGCACAAGGCACCTTTTTTACTATGTTTACAACCGCAAAAATATACGGTTTTTGAGGCGTCTGCTTTAAACTCTACTGGGCTAAAGTCGCTGCCAGAATGGTTGCCATCGCAAAAGGGTTGCTTTTTTGACTTGCCACAGGCGCACCACCAATAGGTTTTCCCCTCAACAACATCAACGAAATAAGGGCTGGTTTGGGCGATTGTCGGTTTTTCCATGACTTTGTCTCCTAATTGGGCATATGATCAGTTTATGTGAATTGTTATGGTGTGGCAACCATCACATATTGGGGGAAGCAAAGATGGATAGTGATGCAGGTCCAGATAGCTATAAAGACAGCAAAAAATACTTATGGCTTTTATCACCCCTTTATATTGCTTTGCCGATATTGGGGATTTATTTGGCCGAACAAACGGGTTGGTCGCTGTTTTATTGGTTGCCGTTGATTATGTTTCATTTCTTTTTTCCGATCATTGATCACTTGGTCGGCGTTGATCGTGATAATCCCCCAGAAATCTATGCCCAACGCCATCAAAACGATATTTATTACAAGATGCTGCCTTTAATTGCGGTGCCAATTCATATGGTAACCATGCTTTTGATCATGGTTTATTGGGATCAAACTAAACCCGATGGGTTTATTTCTTTAGCGCTGGCCTTATCGGTTGGTTGGGCTAATGGGTTGGCGATTAATACTGGCCATGAATTGGGCCATAAAAAGTCATCGCTTGAACGTTGGTTTGCAAAAATAGCTCTGTCCCTGTCAGGTTATGGTCATTTTTATGTCGAACATAACAAAGGTCATCATTATCATGTGGCAACGCCAGAAGACTGTGCCAGTGCGCGCTATAATGAAAGCCTTTATGCCTTTATCATGCGCGAATGGTTTGGTGGTGTGGCGCGTTGTTGGCAATTGGAGGCATCACGCCTAAAAAAACGCGGATTACCGGTCTTTAGTCTTAAAAATGAGATGGTCCAAACCACGCTGATGACAGGGTTGTTTTATGGGATGTTAATCGCTTTTTTTGGTTTAAAAGCAATTCCATTTTTGTTGATCCAAATGATGTATGCGTGGTTTTTATTATCATTGGCCAATTATACCGAACATTACGGTCTATTGCGCCAAAAAAAGGCCAATGGAAAGTATGAAAACTGTCAACCTCATCACAGCTGGAACTCTAACTATCTAATGTCAAATTTGGTACTTTTTCATTTACAGCGCCATTCTGACCATCACTCCAACCCGGCAAGGCGCTATCAAATATTGCGTGACTTTCAAGATGTACCAACCTTGCCCAGTGGTTATCCCTTGGTGTTTACCATGGCGATTATCCCACCACTGTTTAAACGTGTGATGAACCCGCGTGTGTTGAAATGGGTGGATGGTGACATGTCAAAGGTAAATCAAGGATAATAAACCCTTGGATGATGTTTTTATTGTCGCTGGCAAAAGAATTGGTTAAAAGCTGAGGGAAACAACATAGAGGATCGATCGTTACATGACCTTGCCTTCACTGACCGTAAAATTGGCTAACCCACGTGGTTTTTGCGCTGGCGTTGAGCGTGCCATTAAAATTGTTGAGCGAGCCATCGAAAAATTTGGTGCGCCAGTTTATGTTCGCCATGAAATTGTGCATAACCGATATGTGGTTGAGGGATTAGAGGCTAAAGGCGCCATCTTTGTGGAAGAATTGGATGAAGTGCCTAATGATGTTCCGGTTATATTTTCGGCCCACGGCGTGCCTAAGTCAGTGCCAGAGGCCGCTGAGGCGCGTAAAATGTTGTATGTGGATGCAACATGTCCGTTGGTATCAAAAGTTCACCGCGAGGCAGAACGTTATTTCAAAAATGAGCATCATATTTTGATGATTGGTCATAAGGGTCACCCTGAGGTGATTGGCACCATGGGGCAGTTGCCAGAAGGGGCGATGACTTTAATCGAAGATGTCGCTGATGTCGAAGCGTTAAACTTTCCGCCCGATATGCCTTTGGCCTATACCACCCAAACAACCCTTTCATTGGATGATACTAAAGATGTGATCGCGGCCCTTAAAGCTAAATATCCGCAAGTGTCTGATCCGAAAAAGGAAGATATTTGCTATGCCACGACAAACCGCCAAACCGCAGTGAAGGCAATGGCGGGTACATGCGATCGTACGCTTGTTATTGGCGCGCCCAATTCATCCAATTCGATGCGTTTAGCGGAAGTGTCAAACCGCGAGGGAACACCTGCTGTTCTTATCCAGCGTGCCAGTGATATTGATTGGGATTGGATCGGTGATGCCAAAACTGTGGGCATTACTGCAGGTGCCAGCGCACCAGAGGTGTTGGTGAATGAAGTGATCGATGCCTTAAAAACCCGATTTGATATTCAGGTTGAATTGGTTAGCGTGGCCGATGAAGATATTACCTTTAAAATCCCTAAAGTTCTAGCGGAATAGGGGCGTTGTTGGTTTTATGACGGATCAAAAAGTTTATATTTATACTGATGGCGCCTGTTCGGGCAATCCTGGCCCCGGTGGCTGGGGTGCACTGCTGATTTATGGCGAGCATGAAAAAGAAATCACTGGCGGCGCTTTTGAAACAACCAATAACCGCATGGAATTGATCGCCGCCATTGAAGGGTTGCGGGCCCTAAAACGCAAGTCGGACGTGGTTTTATCCACGGACAGTACCTATGTGCGCGATGGGATCACAAAATGGATCCATGGGTGGAAGAAAAATGGCTGGAAAACGGCCAATAAAAAACCCGTAAAAAATGCGGATCTTTGGCAAGCTTTAGAGGAAGCTATTCACCATCACACCGTTGATTGGCAATGGGTTAAGGGCCATGCCGGTCATCCAGAAAACGAGCGCGCCGACCAATTAGCCAACATGGGCATGTCTGAATATAAGCCCGACCATGATTAATGACGCGGCATTCTATGGCTGACTAAGTCTAAATGAGCGCTCCTTGTCTAAATGAGCGCACCTTTACCTCAAAACACCCTATAAGATAGTGCACATTTACTTCAAGATACCCTATAAGATAAGGAAATCCTGTCTGAAATTTGACGGTGCCTATTTTAAAGAATTAAAATTCTTGAAAATAATTTTGGTCTTTTCACTATTCATGTTTGACCATTTACTGATCATTGGTCATGCTGTGTGTGGATCGTCAATGAGGGGGCTTTATGGGGCAAACATCAAAAAAACCTTTTGTCTTTATTTTAATGGCAACGTTGGGCTTAACAGCTTGCGCCAATAAAAGAACAGCTTATTGGCAAACGCCTGAGGGTATTGCTAGGATTGATAATCAAACCAATCGATTATTAGCAGAATTAGACAATAACCGTGATGGCCGTATTACCTGTGGTGATGATGATCTTTATAAAGACCAGCTTTTTCAGCGCGCTGATGTCAACCGAGATGGTGTTTTGAGCCCGTTGGAATATAGCGATGTAGCCTTTAGGGAAAAACGCTATCAGTTGTTTGAGTTTGATTTGGTCGATAACAATGACAATAAAATCATTGAAAAGGCTGAATTGGATAAGGTGCCCGTTAACCGACTGGAATACCGCGATTATAATCGTGATTGTGTTGTTAGTCCTGAGGAGTTAAAACAATCCATTATTGACGAAATTACCAGTTCATCCCCGCAATTTAGACGCGTTCGCCAAGTGCGCCGTCAAATGCCGTAATACAAAATAACAAGGGTTGTTGCTGAAAAAGCCAACAAATGAAGTGAAGGTATAATGTTGAGATTGAGAGAGTTTTTTAAGGGGTGATATAAGGGGTGATATATGTCAGCATTAGAAATTATTGCGCCAGTTTTTGCGATGATGTTTTTGGGCTATTGCCTTGGTTGGACACGATTTTTCCCGCCTGATGCAGCGCGTGCTCTCATGCGCTTTGTTTGGTATGTGGCCATCCCTGCGTTGATGTTTAAATCGCTGGCTGGAAAAGGGGTGCCTGACGATGGCGAGGTGATATCGCTGTTTGGGTATTATGTCGCCTTGTATGCGGTTTATCTTTTAACAATTTTGATCTTATTGTGGGGTTTTAAGATTAAGGGCGCTGAAAATGCCATGCTGACCCTAACCGCGGTTTTCAGTAATGGTGGGTTCATTGGTATTCCGGTGATTTTAAGCGCTTTTGGGGAAGAAGGCTTGCATATCCTGTTACTGATTTTGTCTTTCCATTCGATGACTTTGGTGCCGTTAACAACCTTTTTGGTGGTGCGTGATCAGCAATCAGAGAACAGCGCCTTGGTGGTTTTATTCCAATCTTTCAAAAGCGTTTTACAAAGCCCGCTTATATTAGCATTGCTGGCTGGTATGACAGTATCGATTATGGGTTGGCAAATCCCCTCGGTTATTGATCGTTTTTTAGCCATGCCTGCAGATGCCGCTGCGCCATGCGGCTTGTTTGCAGCTGGGGCCGCTTTGGCAAGAGTGCGCCTACAGGGTGATTTGGTTCCAGCCTTTTTCTTATCAGCTGTCAAATTGGCGATTTTACCCTTATCGGTTTACGTCTTTGGTGTTTATGTCTTTAACCTGCCCACGCTATGGGTCACGGTTGCAACCATTTTTGCCTCTATGCCAACGGGATCGGTGGCCTATTCAATGGCTGAAAATTATGGTCTGGCACCCAGACGAGCCGCCAGTGTGGTGTTGATATCAACAGGCTTATCGATGATCAGTTTAAGCTTTATTGTGGAATGGTTGCGCTAAACCCACAAGGCTTAGGCAAGCACAACCCCCATAACGCCATCGACGATTAATTGCATTGCCATGGCGGCCAGAATAATGCCCAAAATACGGGTTAAGGCCTTCATAAAGCTATCATTAATTTTATGCAGAAATTTGGTCGCTACAACCAAAATGATCCACGCCAACAACATGTTTACCAGTAAGGCGCCCATAACTGTGGCTTGTGCCAGCATATCATCTTGATTGGCCGACATTTGCAGCATCATTGTGGCAATGGAAGCAGGCCCAGCGATCATAGGAATGCCCAGTGGAAAAACAGAAATATCATCGCTTTCTTCGCCATGGGCCTCGTGTTCTTCTTCATCAGCCAACAATTGATCGGTGCGCTTTTCACGACGTTTGGTGCGTTTTTCGAAAATCATTTCTAACGCCAAAATAAATAGTAAAATACCACCAGCAGCGCGGAAAGCATCAATACTAACCCCTAAGGCATTGAGAAAAGACTCACCTGTAAGGGCGAAGATGGTTAAAATGATAGTGGCAATGATAACTGCTTTGGTTGCCGTTTTGCGGCGTTGTTCCATGGTGTCGTGGCTGGTCAAGGCCGCAAACATGGGCACAATGCCAGGTGGGTCAATGACGACAAATAGCGTCACGAACGCTGGAATAAAAACTTCTAACATCGCATAGGCTCCACTTAGTGGTTTTTTAAAAGGCTAGTTTTGTCTTACCTAAACAGATAAAAAACAACATTGCAATCAATGATTTATGACAATGTGATGCCCGCTTGGCGACAAGCTGCTGTTACGGTGTTACGCAAAAGACAGGCAATGGTCATAGGTCCAACGCCACCGGGAACAGGGGTAATGGCAGAGGCTGTTTTGCTGGCTTCGTCGAAATTAACATCACCCACAAGGCGAAACTTGCCCTCGCCACGTTCAGGTGCGGGGATGCGGTTGATCCCAACATCAATAACCACAGCGCCCTCTTTTAACCAATCACCCTGAACCATTTCAGGGCGACCCACGGCAGCAACCACAATGTCAGCACGGCGCACTTCTGCGGGCAAATCGGCGGTGCGTGAGTGGGTGATGGTAACGGTGCAGCTTTCATTTAGCAGCAATTGCGCCATTGGCTTACCAACAATGTTTGAGCGGCCAATAACCACGGCATTTTTGCCACTTAAATTGCCATTAAAATGATCTTTCAACATCAACAAACAGCCAAGCGGGGTACAAGGCACCATGCCCTCACCACCGGTAGCCAGCAATCCTGAATTGATGACATGAAAGCCATCAACATCTTTTTCAGGGGCAATGGCATTGATCACCGCATTTTCATCAATTTGATTGGGTAACGGCAATTGCACCAAAATGCCATGAACCGCCGGATCATTATTCAATTGATCAACTAAGGCCAGCAGGGTTGTTTGGTCGGTTTCAGCGGAGAAAGTGTGTACAAACGACTTCATGCCCGCCTCCAGCGTTTGTTTGTGTTTGTTGCGCACATACACTTGGCTGGCAGGGTCCTCGCCCACAAGAACAACCGCTAAACCTGGTATAATATTGTGATTGTTTTTTAACAGTGTGACATCAGCGGCCACTTGATGGCGTACTTTTTCAGCAAAGGCTTTTCCGTCAATAATATGCGCGCTCATGCTTTTATCCCTTCATTACCCTGATGTTGATTTAGGGTTGAGGCTGTTGATGAGGCCGTCAAGGGTCACATCTTCGCCTGACAATAAAAATGATTTATGCCGTGAAGTGCTGCCAGATACAAGGCTAATTTGTGCCTTTTTTAGGCATAAGTGCTTTGCAAGAAGTGCAATGATCGCCTTGTTGGCTTTGCCTTTATCAGCAATGGCTTTGGTTTTAACCGACAAAGCCATTTGCTGATCAGCGGTTTCGACTATCTTGCCAACAGCATCACGATCTGCTTTTGGTGTTGCTTTTACATGCAAAATGATTCCGCGCTTGGTTTGGCTGAAAATCTTCTCAAATGGATCGGTCATGCCGCATTAGCGAAACATTGGGGCAATATCTTGCAGAATTAAAACACGCAGGAAATGCAAACCAAAAATTAGCACTAACGGTGATAAATCCATACCGCCAATGGGTGGCAAAAATTGGCGTATGCGGCCCAAAACCGGCTCGGTCATACGGTGTAAAAAATTAAGGATCGCTATGATCGCAGGGCTGTGAGTGGGGATCACACCAAAGGTAGCCAGCCAACTGAAAATAACCCAGATAAAAACGATGAACAAATAAAAGCCAAGTATTTGGTCAATCAAGAAAAAAATAGCATTCATAACATGGTCACCCTTATGGTTTTTGGCACTTTTATTGCTATATAATTATTAACAGTCTTGCGTGCAAGCTAATTGGTTCAGCTTATTGATGATCATGTTAGGGTGAAGCCTTTGGAGAATCAAGCGAATCTAGTTTAAGGGTGAGATTGGACTTTTGTGCGAGATAGGTAAGTTTTGCCTTTAAGTAGGTAAATTTTGCCGATCTGATGCGGCAATTAACACCTTGTTTGAGGGTAGCGCATGTTTTTTCCGGTAGGCGGACAACAGCAACAAAGAACCTTTCAGCTGATCCAGATGGATACCAGCTTAATTGGTGCTGCCCTAAACGCGAAAGTTTTAAGCCAAACGGCATCGACTTCAAACTTGGGTGCGGGCACGTTTGCGGCACAAGAAAAACTGCTAGGCCTTGGTCCTATTGATGTAATCCCACCTTGGAAAACCCAAGAGGGGTTGTTGGCGTCAGAGCGCTCACTAAATTCTAGAATTGGTGAGGTTCGTAAATTATCAAAATTCATCAATGAACGTGATCCAGATGTACGCCTTGCTGGTGAAAGCAAAGACGCGAAAACATTGTTTACGCTCTATAAGGCTCTTGATGCCTTAAAAACCATTGCGGAATATGGATCGCAAAAAACCACACCTGAATCCTCTCTTGCGCGTTTAAACACCCAGTTTTTAGGCGGTATTCAGGAAGTGATTAATTATCTTCCCACCGCGGAAACTGAGAAATTGTCATTGGTATTAAATGAAAAAAATGATGACATTAAAACCACCGCTCGCTTGGGTGATAATTCATACACTTACCTAGGGGATGTTTCGCAAAAGGGTAGTGCTGATGACCCGATGGCCGGTGTTTCGGCCAGCGATACATTCACGGTGCGTCTAACCAAAAATTTAAGCGGTGATTTTGATGATGTGTTGATTGATATGTCAAAAATCACCGGTGATATTTCCATCAATAAGTTGGTTGATCTTATTAACCAAGAAATTGACGCTGTTACCGTTGACGATGGTAGTGGCACACAAGTGCCCAAATATGTGACCAATTTTTCTGTCGGTCGTGATGATAATAATGATTATTTTATCCAAATTGATGGCTCATCGACCGAGCAAGTAAACTTTTCTGCCACCACCAGTGATCCGTCTTTGGTAATTAGTTCGACCCGCAGTACATTTAACGAAGACGATCCTGAAACGGGCCTTTTAACACGTTTTAACGATGTTGAAAGCGTTGACCCAACCCGCTCTACCACCGATGAAGTTTTGGTTCGCAGTGTTGATGATGATTCGTCACGCATCAAAGAAGCCGCGGCAGGGAGTGAGGAAGAAGAAACCAGCGCCCTGGCAAAATTTGAGAGCTTAACAGGCACAACGGTGGTGGAAGATGATGAAGAAGACACCACAACTGAAGAAGAAACCTTCAACAGTAAAGACACCTCAAACACATCTGACGGTTTTGACGATCCGGTTTTGGCAAAAACCACCCCTAATGCGGTGGTGGTGGATAGCCAAGGTTACAGCTATATTGTGGGGACCGCCGAAGGGTCAATGGGTAGCCAATTAAACGATTCCACCAGTGGCGATGTGTTCCTAACCAAAGTTGATAGCAATGGTAATGTGATGTTCAGCCGCCTTCTTGGCGCTGATAGCAGTGCTGAAGGCTTTGATATTGCTCTTGATAGCAACGACAATGTAATCGTTACAGGTAAAACCACCAGTGACCTTAGTGGTACTGATAATATTAAAGGTACGACAGATGCCTTTGTGGCTAAGTTTGACAGTCAAGGCACAGAAAAGTTTCGTTATCAATTGGATAGTTTCTCTGCTACCTCGGGCGTTTCTGTGGCCATTGATGTGAACGATGATATTATTATTGGTGGTAGCGCCAGCGGGTCTATTTCTTCGACCTCAGGATATGGTGGTGGTTCATCGGATAACTTATTGTTAAAGGTGGATGGCTCAACTGGTACCTTAGTAAATTCAACCGTCTTTGGCGGTGCTGGATCTGAAGCCATTCGTGACATTGCCTTTGCTAGTGATGGTGATCTGATGATGACCACCTATGAAGATGGTATTGGTTATTTGAAAAAAATCGATGCCACCGACTTAAGTACCGAGGTTTATTCTCATTCTTTAGGCGCCATGAACGCCGATGGATTGGCGGGCTTGGCGGTTGATGGCTCAAAAGTTTATATTGCAGGCACCACTGATAATGCCTCTTACACCGGTGGCGCAGCGTCAGTGACCAATGCTCATGGCGGTGGTCAAGATGGGTATGTTACAGGTTTTACCGATAATGGTGCCAGCCTTACGGCTGATTTCACAACCTTCATTGGCGGTGACAGCACCGATAAAATTGCCGATGTGGTTGCCACTAATGGTAATGTTTATGTGGCAGGTGAAACCCGCAGTGCCATTGGCACCAACGAACGCCAAGGCAACATTGATGCCTTTGCTGCCAAAATTGATGGCACAACAGGCACCCTTGGTTATGTCGAACAATATGGTCAAGCCTTTGGCGAAACCAAAGCCACCAGCCTTGCTTTTACCGATAAAGGGTCATCTGTTTTGGGGGCCTTGGGCTTACCAAGCGGTGATGTCCACCAAGATCAGGTTCGGGATATTGTGAACCAAACATCTGTCAATGATGGCGACTTTTTCTATGTTTCTGTCGATGGCGGTGCGAAGCGCAAAATCACCATTAATGAAGGTGACACCTACAGCACGTTGGCGCGTAAGCTAAACACGCTGTCTTTCCGTGGTATTGAGGCAGAGGTATTGTCAAAAACTTCTAATCCGCAGCTTCAAATCAAAGCCAAAAACGGTAGTGAGATTGAGTTTTTTGCTGGTAAAGAAGGACAAGATGCGCTTGCTGGTTTAGGGCTGGAGCCAACCCGTTTAATTTCAAGCGAAAAATTATTCACCTCCAATAAAATGGCCGATGGTAAGTTGGATGAAAATGATTTAGGTGGTTTGTTTGCTTTGGGCATTGATCCAGGCTTTAACCTAGGTGACAAAACCACGGCTAAATATGTTTTCAATAAATTAGGCGATGCAATGGGCACAATTGAGCGTGCTTTCCGTTCTTTGACTTTTAGCGTGGTTGATTTGCAATTGTCTCAAAAAAGCAATAATTTTGGTCCGCCGCCAGCTTATTTGGCGCAACGCACGGCAGAATTCCAAGATGCCTTGTTGCGGGTTCAATCGTTAAACTTCTCATCAAACTCTGGATTTATTGTCTAATGGGTTTTTGCTTAAACAATCTTACAAATACTTTTAAATGGTCACTATTGGTGCTGGTCTTATCGCTGATGGTGCCTGATCACAAAGCGTTTGCACAAGAAGAAGAAAATCAAGAAGCGGTTGAGCAAGAAAGCGATATTGAGATGGATCCTTTATTGATCAATCTTTATCGTGGGCAGGTGAATGAGGGGATATTGATCATTCGCTATCATATTGGCATGGCTGACGATGGCAATTATGGCGATGTTAATGCGATGGTGCCTAAAATTATTGCCACCCTTTATACTGATGTCACCCGTCTGGCGCGGCTTCGATTTCGGGCCGATGAACCCGTTAACATCAAATTGTTGGATGTTTTTATGCAGCGATCTTTAGACAAAGTGGTGGGTAAAGATAAAGCTGAGATCTTCATTGATGCCGCTGTTGTGCAGCGCGGTAGTTTATAAGCGCGATCCGGTCTGTTTGTAAGACCGTCCCTTTTTTCCCGACATAAGGTGTCACCTTTTTTCAATCTTTTAGGCAGTTTCTAATCTTGCCACTTGCTAAAGTGGCCCCCCCTTATTAAGGTCTGACAAGGGAAAAGATAATTTGTAATTTGGGGGAAAGTTGACATGCCAGTGCATGCCATTGCAAAGCACCGACCAGGACGTGAAACCTATCAAAATATTGGCTTGGCCTTAGGCCCGATTGTTGGGATATTGATTTATCTCTTGCCAGTGCCTGATGGTTTAAGCATTGAAGCTTGGCGGGTGGTGTCGATGGCACTGTGGATGGCCTGTTGGTGGGCCACGGAAGCCATTCCTGTTCCGGCCACATCGCTCATTCCGGTGATTTTTCTTCCCCTCGCTGGCATTACAACGGCGCGTGAAGCTACAACGCCTTATTCAAGTCCAGTGATTTATTTGCTGATGGGTGGCTTTATTATCGCCATGGCCATGCAGCGCTGGCATTTGCATCGTCGCATTGCCTTAATGATTTTAGCCAAATTCGGCTCGAAGCCAGAGGCCCTTATTTTGGGCTTTATGATTGCAACAGCGCTTTTATCAATGTGGGTTAGCAACACCGCCACCACTTTAATGATGGTGCCCATTGCCATGTCGGTGGCAGAAAGCTTGTCCCCTGATGGGAAAATACGTAACCCATTCACCATTGGTCTTTTGTTAGCGATTGCTTATTCGGCCAGCATCGGGGGGCTTGGCACAGTGGTTGGCACCCCGCCGAACGCCCTGTTGGTGGCCTATTTGAGCGAGAATTTAGGGGTTGAAATTGGATTTGCCCAATGGATGGGGTTAGGTGTTCCTGTGGTGGCCGTGTTGATCCCATCATGCTGGTTGCTGCTGACCAAAGTTGTTTATAAAGAAATGCCTGTAAACAACAGTCTTGGTGGCGAGATTATTCAACAAGAATTGGCTGACATGGGGCCGATCAGTGTGCCAGAAAAACGCACAGCCTTGATGTTTTTGTTTGTGGCGGGGCTTTGGGTTTTCCGTCCTTTGTTGGATAATGTGCCGTTTTTATCGGGATTGAACGATTCGTCTATCGCCATTTTTGGTGCGGTTGCGATGTTTTTCACGCCATCTGGTGTGAAGGAAAATGGTCGCGAGTTTTTGCTTAATTGGGATTGGGCAGTGAAAATTCCATGGGGCGTTATTCTGTTATTTGGTGGCGGTTTGTCATTGGCATCGGCGGTGTCATCAAGTGGATTAGCAGCTTATTTGGGTGATAGCCTTGTTGTCTTGACAACGTTCCATCTGTTCATTTTGATGTTAGCGATGGTGGCTCTGATTATTTTCTTAACCGAGCTAACCAGCAATACAGCCACCACGGCGGCGCTTTTACCTGTGTTGGGGGCGATTGCGACCAAGGGCAATTTGGACCCCATTTTACTGGCGGGCCCTGCTGCCATGGCGGCCAGCTGTGCCTTTATGCTACCTGTTGCCACAGCCCCTAACGCAGTGATTTTCTCTGGTGGGCAAGTCTCTATTCCTGATATGGTCGGCGCTGGTTTTAAACTTAACCTCATCGCGATTTTCTTGATTACATGTCTGTGTTATATGTTAGTGCCAATTGTGTTTGCATAAATTGTCTTAGAGGCGTTGAAAAGACTGGACTTTGGCCCAAAAGAGGCCATATAAGGCCGTGATGTTGAAAAAGAACTTTGATAAATTGCCTTTTCGCAAAATGCACGGCGCAGGTAATGATTTTGTCATCATTGAGGATGATGAGATTGAACCGGGCGTGGCATTTTCGCGCCAGCAGTTTGAAAGTATCGCACATCGAAAATTTGGTTTAGGGGCTGATCAGGTAATTTTATTATCGCCATCAAAAAAAGCTGATGTTTTTATGCATATTTTTAATGCAGATGGCAGCCTTGCAGGGGCCTGTGGTAATGCGACCCGTTGTGTGGCAAAAATTATCACCGATCGCAGCAAACGAAGTAGTTGTAAAATTGAGACAATATCAGGGGTTTTAAGCTGTAAAGTGACCGCTAAAGGCTATGAGGTTAACATGGGCCGCCCAAATTTTGAGGGCCGTGCCGTTGGCCTCTCCATGGAGCAGGACTTATCAGCCATCGTGATGGATCAACTGCCCAATATAGAGGGATTTGCCCTCAGTATGGGTAATCCGCATCTGGTATATTTTAACAATGATTTTGCGGGCCTTGATATTGCCAAAATTGGCGCGTCGATTGAAAAGGACCCGCACTTTGCCCAAGGTGTTAATGTGGGGTTTGCACAAAAAATAAGTGACAACCACATTAATTTAAGGGTGTGGGAACGTGGCTCTGGTGAGACATTAGCCTGCGGTTCTGGGGCTTGTGCGGCGGTTGTTGCGGGGTATAACAAAGACTTATTAGCACGGGATGTTAAAGTATCGATGGCAGGTGGTGATTTATTTATCAAATATTGCGCAAATGGTGAGGTTTTCTTAACCGGTCCTGCGGTATTAATAGCAGAAGGCGTCATGAATCTAGATTCGGCTAGCCTTGCTAAACCCTATGTAGAAGCTTAGAAAGATCTGATAAATGGTGAAAGATCATAAGCCAGAATTAGTGACCTTTGGCTGCAGGCTCAATAGTTTTGAGTCTGAAGTTATGCGCACGCACGCCGAAGAGGCTGGCTTAAACAACAGCATTATCTTTAACACCTGTGCCGTGACTGCTGAAGCAACCCGTCAAGCGCGTCAAGCCATTCGCCGTGCCAAACGCGATAATCCTGAGGCCCATATCATTGTAACCGGCTGTGCCGCGCAAATTAATCCAGCAGAATTTGAAGCCATGGATGAAATTGACGTGGTGCTGGGTAATGATGAAAAATTACAAGGTGAAAGCTGGACTGACCTTGCTAAAAATAATCATGAGCGGGTGATGGTGAACGACATTATGTCGGTTAAAGAAACGGCAGGCCATATGATTGACGGCCTTGAAGGCCGCGCCCGTGCCTTTGTTCAGGTTCAAAATGGCTGTGATCACCGCTGCACTTTTTGCATCATTCCTTATGGCCGTGGTAACAGCCGATCTGTTCCTGCAGGTGAGGTTGTGACACAGGTGAAAAAGCTGGTTGAAAACGGCTACCGTGAGGTTGTGCTAACGGGGGTTGATATTACCTCGTACGGGCCAGACCTTCCTGGCAAGCCAAGTTTGGGGTCAATGATTAAATCGGTCTTAAAAGCGGTGCCAGAGTTGGCGCGTTTGCGTATTTCATCGATTGATTCCATCGAGATTGAGCAAGACAAAGATTTGGTTGATGTTATTTTACATGAACCTCGCCTGATGCCGCATTTGCATCTCAGTTTGCAAGCGGGCGACAATATGATCTTAAAGCGAATGAAGCGCCGCCACAGCCGTGAAGACGCCATTCGGTTTTGCCAAATGGTGCGCCGCATTCGCCCCAATGTCACCTTTGGGGCAGATATTATTACGGGCTTTCCGACGGAAACTGAGGAAATGTTCCAGCAGTCGCTTAATTTGGTGGATGAATGCGGTCTAACTTGGCTTCATGTTTTCCCCTATTCTGAACGCGAGGGAACCCCCGCTGCCCGTATGCCTAAGGTTACCAAAGATGTGCGCAAAGAGCGTGCTGCCCGCTTAAGAGCTAAAGGCGAAGAAGCGGTTGAGGCGTTGTTTCAAACGCTATCAGGCAGCACCGCCAATGTTTTGATTGAGCGGGTTGGCAAAAAAGGATTTGCCACCGGCCATACGGAAGAATTTGCGCCCGTAAAAATTTCCATTGCTGATATGCCTGATGGTGCGTTACAAGCAGGGCAAATTTATGCAATGACGCTAAATCATAATGGTGATAAAGCCCTAGAAGGAACTTTGGTTGATGGCTGAGAATAAAAGCTGGTTTCAGCGCCTGAAAGAGGGCCTCAAAAAATCAAAAGACGCCATTTCAGGCGGCATTAGTGATATTTTCAATAAGCGCAAGCTGGATGATGACACGCTGGAAGAATTGGAAGATCTCCTGATCTCGGCAGATTTGGGGTTAAAAACTGCGGCCCGTGTTACCGAAACCCTTGCTAAAAATAAATATGATAAAGAAATTGAAGCCGATGAAGTTCGTCAAGTGCTGGCTGAGGAGGTGTCTAAAATCCTGACCCCCGTTGCCGAACCTTTGAACATTGAAAGTGGTCATAAACCCCATATTATATTGATGGTGGGTGTTAATGGCACCGGCAAAACCACCACCATTGGCAAGCTGGCCAAAAAGTTTAAGGCCCAAGGCAAACGCGTGATGTTGGCGGCGGGTGACACCTTCCGTGCGGCTGCCATTCAGCAATTGGTGGTTTGGGGCGAGCGCAGTGATGTGCCTGTTGTGGCTGGCCGTGAGGGCGGTGATGCAGCCTCAGTTGCGTTTGAGGCTATTGAGCGCGCCCAAAATGAAAATATTGATATTTTGATGATTGATACCGCTGGTCGCCTGCAAAACAAAGCAGAGCTGATGGAAGAATTGAAAAAGGTTGTGCGTATCATCAAAAAGAAAGATGAAACCGCGCCGCATAACACCTTGCTGGTATTGGATGCGACCACCGGACAAAACGCGGTTAACCAGTGCGAAGTGTTTTTGGATGCCGCAGACGTCAGTGGTTTAATCATGACCAAATTAGACGGCAGCGCCCGTGGTGGCGTATTGGTGGCTTGTGCTGAAAAGTTCCAATTGCCCATTCATGCCATTGGTGTGGGTGAGGGTATTGATGACTTGCAGCCCTTTGACCCCAATGAATTTGCCAAGTCACTGGCCGGCCTTAGCGACGATTAAAATGATAAAAGAAAGAATTTGATGAGCGAGCAATCAGCAGCAAAAGATAATCCAAATCCAAATCCTAATCCAAACCCTTGGGTAAAATTGGGTCTTGATCTTGGTCCCTTGGTGGTGTTTTTCATTGCCAACAGCCAATTTGGTATCATGACTGCTACGGCCATTTTTATGGCTCTGATGCCTGTGGTGATGTTTTTATCTTGGCGATTGCACGGCCATATCCCTGTTATGCTGTGGGTTACGGCGGTGTTAGTTGCGGTTTTTGGTGGTTTAACGCTTTATTTGGATGATGAACGCTTTATCAAAATTAAGCCCACCATCATTAATGCCATGTTTGCGATCATTCTTTTGGTGGGGCAGTTACGCGGTAAAATATTGCTAAAAACCGTGATGGGGGCTGCTTTTCCACCGATGCATGAACGCGGATGGCAAATAATGAATCGCAATTGGATTGTTTTCTTCCTTGCGATGGCGCTTATTAACGAATTTGTCTGGCGTTCCTTTTCCACCGATACATGGGTCAGCTTTAAAGCCTTTGGCTTTACCATCATCACCTTCATTTTTGCCATGGCCCAAACCCCAGTTTTGATGAAATATCAAATCCCTGAAGGTAGTACTGAGGGTGAAAGTTCAGAAAAAGTAAAAGACTGATCATCATTTCGAGGGTGGTGGGTCGCCGTACCATCTATGAAAGTCCCAGTCTTTTGGGGCTTCGGTAAAGGGGGCGGGGGTTGGTTCATCCCATGTTTGGCGCGCATGGTTTAAGACCCAATGTACGGTTGGGAAGGCTAAATCATTCCACGGAATATCTTCCCAGTTAAATAGCTTGACCTCAAGGCTTTCGGGGCCGGGGGAGACGGTATCGCTATCCAGTGTTGCTTTATAAAAAATATGAACCTGCGAAATGCGGGTAATGCTGTAAACCGCTAATAAGCTGCCCAGTTGGGGTTTGATGCCTGCTTCTTCCCATGCTTCACGCAGCGCCCCATCGCCGGTGGTTTCGCCATTTTCCATAAAACCAGCGGGAATGGTCCAAAAGCCTTTACGTGGGTTAATAGCGCGGCGGCATAGCAAAATTTTGTCCCCAAAGCGCGGCACCAGTCCTACAACAATTTTGGGATTTTGATAGTGAATGAAGCCACAGTCGCCACAAACTAATCGTTCGCGATCATCACCTGTGGGGATCTTTTTTTCAAACTTGTCAAAATTATTATAATCAGCGTCGCTCATGGCGCTAAAAACCTCCCTTTCCTTGCCAAACAATCTAACCAAGAAAGACCGTGGCTGTCGAGAGGAAAACAAAAGGCGTCATAGGTGCATATTGGGGCAAAAACCACGACGGCATTGTGGTTCATAAAATATACGTGTGGATAACCTTTAAAAATATAATGAAAACAGCCAGTTATGCGGTCATTATGAGAATCAGAATAAATGTTCTTTTATTGAAGGATTTTGCGCGACTTTAGCCGTCAAAAAACTATTTTTGACGAGAGTGGAGGGTGAAACGCGGCTTTTCAAAAGGGTTAGGTTTATTAGATACGAATATCGAGGATTTGCCCTAACTTTTTGAAAGCAGGTTTGCTACCGCCTCTTCCAACACCTGGTGCTTCACGATCGAAAAGGCTAACGTCTTTATTGCGGGCGCGTTCAAGGGCAGCTTGTAATTCTTGCTGGCTTGAAGACTTTTCAATCTTTTGCTGGGGTTGTTTGAGAATTGACCCTGCTTTGGTGGCTTGCATTTTGCCGTTTAAGGCGGCGTTGCGTGCTTCCATATCAGCGGTTCGGTTCTTGCTAATTTGCTCACTGATGGCATTTTTGGCTGGCTTGTTCTTACCAACATTCTGGGCCTGAATCAGTGAGTTACTACCAGACTTAATGTCCATAACGTCACTTGTCCTATTATTTAAAACGTTCTGATGCTTGCAAACCAGATTTCTTCAGGCTCGATATTGCGTCTGTCCGTCTTAAAGTCTGTCTTTTATTTGTTTATTTTGGTGGGAATACCCCTGACATTTGTTTTACCGTTAAATTGTTATTATTTTATTAACGATAGATAAAATTATACCGACTTTGGGCATATTTTCCAAATTATTTTTAAGGGGTTTTCAATTTTGTGATCTGGGCGCGAATTTCCGCTGCTAAATTTTCATCTGCCAGTGGTAAAGCCCCCTCCAAAGCACGAACCGCACCGGCGCGATCGTCCAAGACCATGTATGATTGGGCTAGTCTTAACCATTCTTCTAGGCTGCCCCCTTCTGTTTGTAATCGTTGATCGAGGCCAGAGACCATGCCACGGATCATGGTTAGCTGTTCTTCGCTAAATTGAACGGGTGCGCCATTGGTATTAGGTGTATTGGAGCTGTTATCTCCAGAAGCAGCATCAGAATTACTATCGCCCAGGTCTGGTGCTGCCTCTTGCGGCGTTTCAATTCCCAGTATCTCGCGCGATTGTGCCATGCGGGCATTTAAAGCTCGCATCCATGGCGCGTTGGGCTTGCTAACATCTTTTAGCCCTTGCCATACCTCTAGGGCACCTTGATGGTTATTATCTTGCGCCAGCGCCTGACCCAAATAAAAGCGTCCAGCGGGGTGTTCAGGGTTCTGCATTAAGCCTGTTTGCAGGCTATAGCGCGCCGCAGGGGTTACTTGACCACGGGCAAGACGAATAAGGCTTTCCGCCTGCAAGATCCACCAATCGGCATTTTCACTTTCCAGCCGTGCTAATTGACCGTAAGCATTTGCGGCGTCTTGGAATTGACCAGTTTGCGCCGTAATTGACGCCATCAGCCGCCACCCCTCTTTGTCATTAGGGTTGCTGTCCAAGTGGCTGGTTAATTGCTTTAACTGAGTGGATAAATCAGCATTATTTTGCAGTTCTTTGGCGGCCATTGTGGCTTCTGGCCGCATGCCTTCTAAACCGGGTTTTCCAATTGACCAGTAAAACCCAAAGGCGGCCGCAATACCAAGCATACAAACGACTAATAAGCTTGTTAAACTAAGTTTAGATTGTTTATGGGCTGCTGATGTGTTGCTGGTTTGAGCGCTGATACGAAGAAGTCGGCGTTGAATTTCAAGTCGTGCACTTTGTGCTTCTTCAGGGTCAATCAGCCCTTCCTTGACATCAGTTTCAAGGGCGGTGATTTGATCATGATACAATTGTCGGGCATTGGCCTGCGCATCAGAACTATTATTCTTGTACGAAAGTGTAGGAACAATAACCCACGCCAAAGCAAAGACGGTTAAACCAAGAAGGATAAGCCAAATCATGTATTATCTCCTTGATTTAAAATGTCTGTTAAGCGCTTTTTCTCCTCGGCACTAAGCTGTGTTTGGGGCATGTTTTGCCCCTTCGCTACCAAAGCTTTCGTCTCTTTTCGTCTCAGCCAAACAATGGTTAGGGCCAAGAGAAAGATCAAGAAAGGTGCAGACCAAAGCAACCATGTTTTACTAGAAAGCGGTGGGTTCATGAGGATCCAATCGCCATAACGCTCCACCAAATAGGCGCTAATTTGCGCTTCAGTTTCACCATTGGCAAAACGCTCACGGATGAGAATACGTAAATCGCGCGCCATATCAGCATCTGATTCTTCAATCGCTTGATTTTGACACACCAAACAGCGTATGCCCTTCATATAGGTGCGAGCCCGCTGTTCCATTTCAGCATCGGGTAGAGGTTTTTCTTCTAAAACCTTAAGGCCCTGCGCATTGACCGATTGCGGCACTAGCAGGGTCAGGGCCACAAAAAACAACAACAAGGCACCGATAACTGAGAAGACAGCAGTTTTACTGGATAAAGAGCTGTTCACATAGGTGTAAGTCATCATTCTTGCCCCCCTGTTGCGTGTTTAGCGGCTTCAAGGCGGGGCAAAATTTCTTGTTTAAAGGTTAAGGTGTCAATATAACCAATGTGTTGATAGGTAATCATGCCATTGCCATCAATGATAAAGGTTTCGGGCACGCCGGACGTACCAATGGCAATTCCAAGCCGCCCATCAAGGTCTAAACCGACATTTTTATAAGGGTCCCCTAATTGATCAAGGAATTTTTGGCTGTCAGTGGGGTCGTCTTTACTGGCAATGCCCACAATTAAATGACCGTCAGCAGCCAATTGCATCAGCAAGGGGTGCTCAATGCGGCAAGGCTGACACCAACTTGCAAAAACATTCAGCAGACGGGTTTTGCCGTCAGCAAAATCACGGTGGGTGAGGTTGTTATCGTCATCACTGACCCCATCCTTTAAAAGCGCGACTGAAAATTGTGGTAGTGGCTTACCAACCATGGCTGATGGAATGATTGTTGGCTTCAAGGTTAAGCCAATCCCCAATCCAGTGGCAATAAGAGAAAACACAATAAGAGGAAGAAAGCGCATCATGATTTAACTTCCACAAAGGTGGATGATTTATCGTGTGCACTATCAGAGCCACCATCAAAGGTCGATTTTTGTGATTTTTTGCTCAATGCCACCCGCAAGCGACCATCAGTCATACTGACAAAGCCACCCAACATCATAATAAAGGCACCCCACCACATCCAACTTATTAAGGGCTTAAAATAGAGCCGCGCTTGCCAGCCGCTTTGACCATCGGGCTCACCTAATACAGCGTAAAGGTCGCCGCTAATCAGGGAATGAATACCAGCCTCGGTGGTTTGCATAAATGGTGACCAATAGGTGCGTTCTTGCGGTAATAGGGTGGTGATAAATTGGCCATCTTTGGTGACGCGAAAGCCGCCCTCAATGGCGGTGTAATTAGGCCCTGCAATAGGGCGGGAACCGGCAAATTCAAACACATAATCAGAAACCTCAACGCTGTCACCGGGTTTGATAACGATGAGTTTTTCAGTGGTGTAGGTTTCAGAAGCAGTAATTGCCAACGTTATAAGCGCAACGCCAAAGTGCCCCATCATCATGCCCCAATGTGCGCGTGGTAAGCCTTTCAGACGCTTCCAGCTTTTTTGAAAATCACCTTTCAGCAGTTGGGTGCGATCAGCCAATTCTTTGAAAACAGAAAGCGCTAAAAAACCAGCCAGGCAAAAGCCCATAAGCGATAGCGGGGTATAATCACCGATCAAAATAAAATAAATAGCAAGCGAGATAGGCACAATAAGAATAATAGTTCTTATATTTTGACCCAGGCGCATCGCATCGGCACGTTTCCATGGCATAAAGGGTGCCAGTGCCATGCCAATAAGTACAGGAACCATAAGCGGGATAAAGGTTGCCTCAAAATACGGCGGTCCAACGGTTATTTTCTCACCCAAAAAAGCATCAACAAACATCGGGTAAAGGGTGCCGAACAGCACGGTTGCCAAGGCGGTGACCATAAAGAGATTGTTAAAGACCAGCATGCCTTCACGGCTGATGGTTTTAAAGTGTCCGCCAGCGGTTAATTTATCAGCCCTAAAGGCATACAGCGTTAGCGATCCGCCAATAACGAGAGCAAGGAAAGCTAAAATAAAGACACCCCGTTCCGGATCACTGGCAAAAGCATGCACCGATGTAACAACGCCAGAACGCACCAAAAAAGTGCCAAGCAAAGACATAGAGAAGGTGAGGATGGCTAAAAGCACAGTCCAGCTTTTAAGAGTTTCGCGCTTTTCAACCACAATAACCGAATGAAGCAGCGCGCTGCCCGCCAGCCATGGCATAAAGCTGGCATTTTCAGTGGGGTCCCAAAACCACCAGCCACCCCAGCCTAGTTCGTAATAGGCCCACCATGACCCCAAGGCGATACCGATGGTTAGGAAGGACCAGGCTAGTAGGGTCCAAGGTCGTACCCAGCGCGCCCAAACCGGGCTGACATCACCTTCTATGAGGGCGGCGATGGCAAAGCTGAAACAAATGGAAAAACCTACATATCCCAAATATAAAAACGGTGGGTGAAAGGCTAAACCGGGGTCCTGCAATAGGGGATTAAGACCATTGCCCTCAAAGGGGGCTGGGTCAGCGCGTAAAAAGGGATTTGAGGTTAATAGCATAAAAAGTAAAAAGCCAATGGAGACCATGGCTTGTACTGATAAAACTCGCGCTTTAAAGCGCAACGTAAGGCTTTTGCCGCGCCATGCAACCAAGGCACCGAAAAGGGAAAGAATCAATAGCCAAAACAGCAGGGATCCCTCATGATTACCCCACACACCAGTGATTTTATATAGCCACGGTTTTTGAGTATGAGAATTTAAGGCGACATTTAAAATCGAAAAGTCTGACACCCAATAAGCATAGGTTAGAGCGCCAAAGGAAATGACCGCAAAGCTAAATAAGCCATAGCTCAAAGGCCCGGCTAGCGACATCAAACGGCCATCACCGCGGGCCGCACCATACAGCGGCAAGGTGGCGGTTAAAATAGCCATCAAAAGCGCAAGGATAAGAGAATAATGTCCTAATTCAGCAACCATCAGCGCGTGCCACCATTAATCTTGTCGCCATCAATATAGTCTTCATCAATTATGTCGCCATCAATGTAAGAGTGGTCAATTATGCCGCCATCAATCGTACCGTCATTAATAGTGCGATCATCAATATTGTCGATACCTTGATTGGCATTGGTGGTATCATTCTCGGTACCATCGGGGTCGGTACTATCCGGGGTGGTGCCATCAGGCTTTTTTAAGGTGGTGGTCATGGTGCCACCTTCGGTATGTTGCCAAAGGCCTTTTTCCTTTAGGCTTTCAGCCACCTCGGGTGACATGTAATTTTCATCGTGCTTAGCAAGGACGGTTTCAGCGATAAAAACACCGTCTTCACCAAGGCGGCCCTCAGCCACAACGCCTTGCCCCTCCTTAAAAAGATCAGGTAAAATGCCGGTGTAGACAACGGGCGTTGAATAAGCCTGATCGGTGACTACAAAATTAACACTCATACTGCCTTCAGAGCGGGTGATGCTGCCATTAACCACCAAGCCACCAATACGAAAACGCTGGCCTGTTTGAACCTTGCCACTGGCAATGTCGCTGGGGTCATAGAAGAAAGAAATGTTATCTTCTAGGGCACTTAAGATGAGGGTTGTTGCCAGCGCTAAGAGGGTTAGCGCTCCTAGAACTAAGTACAAGCGTTGGCGTTTAGGCTTTAAGCCACGGGGTTGAGGCGACGTTGCATTCATGATGTTGTCTCCCCGTTATCGCCTGCATTTTGTTGGGCAGGTGGAAAGCTGGCTGACTGACGGTTACCGCGCTGGTTTTTCAGCGCCTGATGTTGTTTGTCCAATGATTTAAGGCGCAAACGACTTTGCAGTGCCAACAGCAAAAGCACCACAAAAGTGGCACCAAAGGCGGTTAAAATATAAAAGGCATATTTGCTTTCAAACATCATGCTTTCCCAAGATATTAAACCCTATCGACCAGCGGCCATACCCATGCTTATGGCTTGTAGGCGGCGTTCCATTAATTCAGCCTTCATGCGCCACAATAAGACGGTGACATAATAAGCATTAAAGGCCACCAACATTGCCACCATTGGGCCCATTAAGCCCCAATCAACTGCCATTCCCCCTGATCGCATAAAGCTGGCGGGTTGATGCAAGGTATTCCACCATTCAACCGAAAATTTGATTATGGGTAGGTTGATCACCCCAACCAAAGCCAGAATCGACGCTGCTTTGGCAGCTTTGTCAAAATTATCAATGGCCTGCCATAGCGCAATATAGCCCATATAGAGGAAAAACAGTACCAAAACTGAGGTCATGCGACCATCCCATTCCCACCATGTACCCCACATTGGCTTGCCCCAAAGAGAACCCGTGATCAAGGCAAGGGCGGTAAAAGCCATGCCGATGGGCGCTGTTGCTTTTGCCGTTAGATCAGCCAGTGGGTGGCGCCAAATAAGGCTAACCGCACTGGCAACAGCCATCAAGGCATAGGCCGACATACACATCCATGCGCTGGGTACGTGGAGATACATAATATTGACGGTTTCGCGCTGTTGATAATCAACATAATTTTCAAAAAAGATCAGATACAAACCCCACACAAAGCCCACAAGCATCAACCCAAAGCTCCAAGGGAGAATTCGGTCGGCTAATTTCATAAAACGATGTGGATTTGCGTATTTATGCATGGCTTTTATTTAGCCTTTTGATTGGGTTAAAACAAGTGAATTCGGTACTATTTAATGCGGCATGCTGTCACTTTTAGATCAAATTATCGTCATTGATGCAGTATGATGTCTTCAAGGCCCTATTCTAGGGCTAATCTTATCGCCGCGGTGGCGGCTAAAGGGCCTATGACCATTGAGAATAAACTAATCGCGGCAAGAATTAATAAACTGGGGCCTGAGGCAATATTATTGATAGCCCCATCAACCGCTGAAACTCCAAATATAAGGCTGGGAATATAAAGCGGCAACACCAACAGGCTAACCAAAACCCCACCACGGCGGATTGCAACCGTTAAGCCAGCACCCACCGCCCCAATAAAGCTAAGCGCGGGACTGCCGATTAACATGGCGATGATCATGGTGGGTAAGGCGTTTGAGGGTAAGTTTAACAGCACCGACATAATCGGTGTGGCGATGATCAAGGGCAGGGCGGTGTTGATCCAATGGGCCACGCATTTGGCAAAAACGATGGCGCTAAGGGGTGTGGGGGAGAGTGTTAATTGCTCTAAGCTGCCATCTTCAAAGTCTGCTTGAAATAAACGATCCAGCGACAACATGGCTGAAAATAACAAGGCAACCCATAAAACACCCGCACTGATTCGCCCAAGCACCGTCATTTCTGGGCCAACGCCGAAAGGAAATAGGCTAATCGCCATAATAAAAAACGCCACCACCATCACGCTGGTGTTGCCTTGTCGCCAACCCAACTGCAAATCGCGTTTTAAAAGGGCAAAAAAGGAACGAGACATTATGCACTTTCCTCCATCGACCAATCAAAGCGAGTATCAGAATTAAAATTCTGTCTTGGTAAGAAATCTTTTAAATTTAGGGTGTTAGCATCAATATCCATTTCAAGATGGGTGGCGGCGATGATCATGCCCCCGTTTGTCAAATGTTGCTTCATAAGGTTGGTCAGCAACTCGGCGCTATCAGCATCTAGTCCGTTGGTGGGTTCATCCAATAGCCATATTGGGCGAGGGCTGGCGATTAAACGCGCCAAGGCAAGGCGGCGCTGCTGGCCCTCAGAGAAATATCTGACCGATAAATCTGCCAAAGCGCCCAAATTTAGTGCATTTAGGGCATCATCCACCAACTGGTGATCATGACCAAATAAGGCGGCCGCTTGGGTTAAGGTTTCACGGGCGGTAAACACAGGTTTCAAGGCAGTTTGGTGGCCTACATAATGAATTAGGGTGGTGAAATCACCAAGCCTGTACCCCAGCGAAATGGCTTCCTTATCAGGGCCATGTTTGTAGCCAAAGCCCCCCCTTGTTGGTGCCAAAAAACCCGCAAGCAAGCGTAACAAGCTAGATTTACCACTGCCATTTGGACCGCGAAGTAACAGCGCCTGTCCTGATGAAAGCGCAAAACTTAAATCAGAAAAGACCACGCGCCCTCCGCGCTCGCAGGTAAGGTCATCGCCATAAAAGCTAAGATGTTCAAATGCTTGTTGCTCAGTCATGCTAGGCACTTTAACGAAATTGCACCCAAATGCCAACGACTATTAGGCTGCCATGTCGGTTTTTCTTTGTTTTCGATCTTCACGCCCCAAAGAAAGAACCATCTCAGAATTAATACATAGCTTTGTGCTATGTCGATGCCTTGTGCCTAGATTTATGAAATATTATTTCAGAATTGATCTCTGACGGCTTATGTTTTTGATAAAAACAGCAAAATTGCGTGATTTTGGGCTTGTGAATCGTTACGTTTTTGTGCATTAAGTCATCACTATTTTTTCAATTTGCCCGCGGTTGAGCCAAAGATTGGCCTGAAGGTCAAAAGCTGCGTCTCCCGCATGGAAACAGGGCAATGAGTACTTTATTAAAATACACATCCCGAAAGGAGACCCCAAAGTGGCATCCGTTGGACATGATACCCTTAAAACCCGTCGCAGCCTTGCGGTTGGTGATAAATCATACGATTATTATAGCTTAAAAGCCGCTGAAGCGAACATTGGTGACGTTTCTCGCTTGCCTTATACCTTAAAGGTATTGCTTGAGAACTTGTTGCGCCACGAAGATGGTGTAACCGTTACCACAGCGGACATTCAGGCGTTGGCAGATTGGCAAAAAGAACAACGCCAAAACCACGAAATTCAATACCGCCCAGCACGTGTTCTGATGCAAGATTTCACTGGCGTTCCGGCAGTTGTTGACTTGGCAGCAATGCGTGATGCGATGGCTTCTATGGGCGGTGACCCTAAGAAAATCAACCCATTGGCACAGTGTGACCTTGTGATTGACCACTCTGTTATGGTTGATAAATTTGGTAACGCCACGGCATTTAAAGAAAATGTTGAGCTTGAGATGGAACGCAACGCCGAGCGTTATGAGTTCCTTAAATGGGGTCAAAACAGCTTTGAAGATTTCTCAGCGGTTCCTCCTGGCACAGGTATTTGTCACCAAGTAAACCTTGAATATTTGGCAAAAACCGTTTGGACCAGCAAAGTGGGCGATGCCACCGTTGCTTATCCTGACACATGTGTGGGCACCGACAGCCACACCACCATGATTAACGGTTTGGCCGTTCTTGGTTGGGGTGTTGGTGGTATTGAGGCAGAAGCAGCCATGCTTGGCCAGCCTGTATCAATGTTGATCCCTGAAGTTGTGGGTTTCAAACTGACTGGCAAGCTAAACGAAGGCATCACCGCCACTGACCTTGTGTTGAAAGTGGTTGAAATGCTGCGTGAAAAAGGCGTGGTTGGTAAATTTGTTGAATTTTATGGCCCAGGCTTAGACCAACTAACCCTTGCAGACCAAGCCACCATCGCCAACATGGCGCCTGAATATGGTGCGACCTGTGGTTTCTTCCCTGTGTCACAACAAACTCTTGATTATCTTGAGTTCTCTGGCCGTGACGCTGATACCATCGCCTTGGTTGAAGCTTATGCCAAAGAACAAGGCATGTGGCGTGACAGCAATAGCCCAGATCCAATTTTCACTGATACGTTGGAACTAGACATTTCAACCATTGTTCCTTCTTTGGCAGGTCCTAGCCGTCCGCAAGACCGTGTTGACTTATCAAACGCCGCCAGCGCCTTTAACGATGTTTTGGCAAAAGCGGGCAAAGAAAACGACACCACCGATTATGCGGTTGAAGGCGCTGATTATAGCCTAAACCACGGTGATGTGTGTATTGCGGCGATTACCTCTTGCACCAACACCTCTAACCCAGGCGTGTTGATGGCAGCTGGTTTGGTGGCTAAAAAAGCCAACGAAATGGGCATTTCAACCAAGCCTTGGGTTAAAACATCTTTGGCCCCTGGTTCACAGGTTGTGACCGATTATTTGGATAAAGCTGGCTTGACTGAGCATTTGGATGCCCTTGGCTTCAACTTGGTTGGTTATGGTTGTACCACATGTATTGGTAACTCTGGCCCGTTGGCAGCACCTATTTCTAAAACCATCAATGATAACGAGATGGTTTGTGCCAGCGTTCTTTCTGGTAACCGTAACTTTGAAGGTCGCGTATCACAAGACTTGAAAGCAAGCTATCTTGCGTCTCCTCCTCTTGTGGTGGCTTATGCCATTGCCGGTTCTTTGAAAATTGACATCACCACCCAACCTTTGGCGCAAGACAAAGACGGTAATGATGTTTATCTAAAAGACCTATGGCCATCTAACAAAGAAGTGGCTGATGCCATTGCACAATCGCTAACCCGCGACATGTTTGTTGAGCGTTATAGCGATGTGTTTGCTGGCACGCCTGAGTGGCAAGCTATTTCTGTGACCGAGGGTCAAACCTTTGCGTGGAATGAAAAATCAACCTACATTCAGCACCCACCTTATTTCCAAGGTATGGCGGCTGGTGCTGGTGAAATTCATGACATTAAAGGCGCTAAATTGTTGGCCCTTTTGGGTGACAGTATCACCACTGACCACATTTCGCCGGCTGGCGCTATTAAGCCAGACAGCCCTGCAGGCAAATATTTGGCAGAGCGCGGCGTTGAAGTGAAAGACTTTAACTCATACGGTTCTCGTCGTGGTAACCATGAAGTGATGATGCGCGGCACGTTTGCGAACGTTCGTCTTCGTAACCTTATGGCTCCAGGCACTGAGGGTGGTTGGACAACCCATTACCCATCAGGCGATGTGACCAGCATTTATGATGCTTCTATGCGCTACCAAGCAGCGGGTATGCCGTTGGTTGTTGTGGGCGGTAAAGAATATGGTACCGGCTCAAGCCGTGACTGGGCCGCAAAAGGCACCAACCTTCTTGGCGTTAAGGCCGTGTTGGTTGAAAGCTTTGAGCGTATTCACCGTTCTAACCTTGTTGGTATGGGCGTGTTGCCATTGCAATTTAAAGACGGCGACAATCGCGAAAGCCTTGGTCTTGTTGGTACTGAAACTTTTGATATCACTGGTATTGAAGGTGACATCACAGCACAGCAAGATGTGAATGTTAAAATCACCTACGCTGACGGCAGCAGCAAAGACATCACTGTTCTTTGCCGCATCGACACCGCCAACGAGGTGGAATACTACCGCAACGGCGGCATCTTGCACTATGTGTTAAGAAAGCTAGCCAGCGAGTAGGCTGACAAAGCTCAAATCTCTCGCGGGGTGAAAACCCCGCCAGCCTGCGGCGTGTTTCATTGACGAGCGAAAGCGAGTTCAGGAAACAAACCAAAAGATGAAAACCGAAGCGGGGAACAAGATAAAAATCAAATTTAAGGCACCGACCTCACCGTCGGTGCCTTTTTTCTGTGGGTCTAGCTCCGCTGTACCGTAATGCGTAAGCATTTCTGAGCCGTCAGAGCGTTTAATAGAAAAGTGAAAACTTTTCAGGAAACAAACCAAAAGATGAAAACCTAACCGGATAACAAGATAAAAAATCAGATTTAATAGGCACTGATGGAAACGTTGGACTTTTTAATGTTCTGTATAGTTACAAACTAAATAAATGTAAAAATAAAGTTAATGCTTGTAAAAATTGTATTTTGATGCCTAATATAATTACATGGATAAAAATGGTAAAAACATTATTGATAAGGTCTTTGAGACTGTTTTAAGTAAAAACGCTATTGTTTTCTTTTTGGCGTTATATTTCTTGTCTATGTTAATTATTCCTTTTTATGAGGTATATGACTCAAGCATGAGTCTATCTAAGCACTGGGAAGAGGTTCAATCTGTTTGGAGAGACTGGCAGGGTTATAATGCTGCTATAATGGCGTTTTTCACTGCCATTGCAAGTTTATGGTTCTATAAAAAAGAAGAAATTAGAAAGCAGAAATTAAAGTTTAGAGCTTATGCTGCTTTATTACCTGATGAACTATCAAAGATTAATGATTATTGTATTCATTCCATACAATGGAGTTTTCTAGCTTGGTGTTTTTGTGATCAAAAGGAAAGTAATGGTGAAAGGTCACATGGGATACTAAGTGGCAGGCAGTTTCCTATAGAACCTCCAAACTTTCCAGATCTAGATAGGGATTTGATTTTGTCTGCGTTGTCTGTTTCTGCGGATAAAGAGGTGATGACTTTATCAGAGCTAATGCAAAGCTTGCAAATAGTTAGGTCACGATTGAAAAATGACTTTCGTGATCTTACAAGCGAAAATGGGCATTTTACATTAAGTCTGAATATGATTGATCGCTTGTATAACTTAGCGAAGATTTATACCTTAACTATGCGTTTGTTTAGCTTTGTGAGAGAACAAAAAACAATTTGGCCTGATTTTATTACTATGGATGAGGTTGTAACAGCCTTCGCTAATAGTGAAGTCGATGAGTTTCTTAGTATAAGAATAATGGATATTCCTAATTTAAGGGACAGAGTAATGCAAAGAATACAAGCCAATAAAAGATTAATATAATGCCAATAGTTATAGCTACTCCCCCAATATCCTATCTCGATCAGCATCTAGGTCGGGGGCGGGGGTTCGGGTGTTGGGGTCGGGGTGGTTGCTTAGTTTGATGGGGTTGCCTGCCATGCCGAGGGTTCCGACGTCTTTATCTTCTGCCTGAACCACCATGTTGCGGGCTTGTGTTTGCGGGTGGGTGAGGGCCTCTTCAACATTATGGATGGGGCCGCACGGCACGCCAACGGCTTCTAGGGCGTCTAGCCAGTGGGCGGTGGGTTTGGTGGTTAGTTGTTGTTCCATTAATCCTAAAAGATCATCCCAATTTTGGGTGCGGGCATCATTATCCTTAAAACGCGGATCATTGGGTAGCTGAGGCAGCGATAATGCCGCGCACAGTTCTTCAAATAAGGCGTTGTTGCCTGCGGCGATCACCATATGTCCATCTTGGGTTCTAAAAGCACTGAACGGCGTGATGCTGGGGTGGCGAGCGCCCAATGGGCCGGGGCTTTCGCCCGTTGCCTGATAGCGCGCAATGGCGTTTTCCAAAATAGCTACTTGGCCATCCATCATACCAACGTCAATTTTTTGGCCCTTGCCGGTGCGTTCCCGTTCATAAAGGGCGCTGGTGATGCCTGTGGCGGTAAACATGCCTGCGGTGATATCGCCAATGCTGCTGCCCACCCGTGTTGGCTCACCCCCCGGATGGCCTGTAACCGACATAATGCCGCCCATGGCCTGAACCACCATGTCATAGGCGGGTTTTTGCGCAAAAGGCCCCGTGTGCCCAAAACCTGAAACGGCGGCATAAATGAGGCGTGGGTGGCTTTTAGAGAGGGCTTCATAGCCATAGCCTAATTTTTGCATCACGCCGGGGCGATAATTTTCCACCAAGACATCGGCTTTGCTCAACAAATCCTCAAAGATGGCCCGGTCTTCTGGTGCTTTCAGATTAAGGGCAATGCTTTCCTTACCGCGATTTAACGACATGAAATAGGCCGACTTTTTAACGCCGTTTTTATCAATGAAGGGGCCGAACGAGCGCGCATCATCACCGCCATCAGGGCGCTCAATTTTGATAACCCGTGCGCCCAAGTCCGCCAGCATCATGGTGCAATAAGGCCCTGCTAACACCCGTGTTAAATCAAGAACAGTTATTCCGGTAAGGGGTCCGCTGTTAGTCGCCATCATGAAAATCCTTATAAAGCAGTCGGTTAGCTTGAAGGTTTTAGTAGGTGGCACTATAACAACGAACCATAGCCACCGACAAGATTTGTTTGTTTCCTGATCGTCCCTTTGGTCCTCCAATGAAACACGCTGATGGCTCGGAATTGCTTTCCCTTTTATTCGTTTTGTTTCCCGCTACGGCTTTCGCCTACGCGATAAAACGCGCTGAAGGCTCGGAATTGCTTTCGCAATTCGGTAAAGCGAGTTCTATGATCGCGGTGAAAACCGCGTCAGCCTTGAGCGCGCCTCATGTGACGACCAAAGGGAGGATACGGAGGCAACAAAAAAAGGCGATGCCGAAGCACCGCCTTTCTTCAATAGCTTGTTTTGTTTAAGACTTAAAAGTCAACCAACAACTTAACGTAAGCCATAGAACCGCGTGGGTCATGAACCTTAGATTCGTAACCCGCGTTTGTATAAACTTGCGGTGGGTTTTCGTTAAGAGCGTTGATCATACCAACTGTTAGGCCAAGACCTTGATCAAGATCAAACATTGAAGACAAGTTCCAAGTTGCTTGGAAGTCAACAGTTGTCATTGAATCAATTTCACGACCTGGGTTTTGGTCATCTTCCATATCACCAATGTGACGCACATACGCATTGAATGAAAGCGTGTCATAAACAGCGTTCAAGCCAACATTATAGCGAAGTTTTGGCATTGGATTACCCAAAGTGGTGAAGTTACGGCTACCTAGGCCATCAAACTCACCATCGATTGGATCGGTGATATCATATTGCGTGGTGTAAGTTGCTTGGAAGCTTGGACGGATCAAGCCACCAGCCACTTCATAGTTATAAGCCACTTCAACATCAAAACCGCTGGTCTTAATTTGTGAGGCATTCACAAAGTCTGTCAACACCATCACAATAGGACCGTTTAATGGGTCACCAGCACGAATAATATTATCCGTGTTTTGTGGGTCAGAGTTTACCACTGACTGATAATTCAACAGGGTGATGACATCTTGGAAGTCATAAATATAGTAATCAACGTTAATGTCGAAGTTACCAGGCTGCCAAGAAGCACCAAAGTTGTAGGCAACGGATGTCTCTGGCTTCAAGTCACGTGCGCCATTTTCAGGTAGTTTACTACGAACAGCAGCAAATACTTGAGTTTGGTTCACAGGGTCTAATACCTGGTTCAAAGAGGTAGAGCCACCATATGACTGGAAGATGGAGGCTGCACGATAAGACGTTGAAACTGAACCACGGAAAGTTAAGTTATCACGCATTTTATAACGCAGAGCCACTTTCGGATCGAATGTGCTACCCAATCCATCACTGTAGGTCTCATAACGAGCAGCATAAGTTGCTTCTAGTTTATCAGTAACAGGCATTAAGATCTCAGCAAAAATGGCGGTGGCATCACGGCTGTCGCCATAGTCAGCGTTACCTTGAAGGAAGCCAAAACCATCTTGGTTTGAGATGATGTCATAGTCGTTACTGTATTTTTCATTGCGCGTGTGGAAGCCAAAGGCAATGCCAATGGGACCCGCACCTAGATCACCAAGCTCACCAGAAACAACCGCATCAATAGAGGTTAATTCAGAATGGATGTCTTGGAATTGATCTTGCACCAACCAGTCAAGTAGCTCTGGCGAGTTCGCGTTTGAACCACCAGGTACGCCAGTGGAAAATGGGTTAAAGAACTCACAACCATTTTGACCCGGTTGACCAGCAAGTTTGTTACAGTTCAAACCACCAAAGCCAAGAATTGCATCTTGGAAACGATCAACCACCGTATCTGGTGTGCGGATAGTGTAATTATTGTAGGCATGAACAGCGTTTACGCTAGCATACCATGTGTCAGACAACTCGGTATCAATGCCAGCAGCAAAACGCATGGTGTTGCTGGTGAAATAGTTGTTACCACGCTCACCCGGTTCAAACCCATTACCCATGGCGCGACCAAAATAGGCCACTGGAATGCCAAAGGGGTTGTCTGGGTGGTAGTCAGGAACGATTGGCAGGCGCAAGTAAGGGAAGGTTGGCGAGTTACGACGCTGAACATCGTTATCTGCCATGCTAAATTCAAACGTGAAGTCAGTGTCATCGCTGATTTCATAGTTCACTTTCGAATAAGCTTGGATACGACGCTCATCCGGAACGTGTACATAGTGATCACCAAAATCATAACGACATAGGCCCGGTGTGAAGGTAACACCAACACCGGTGTTAATTGGAGCACCTAACGCCAACGGGTTACCACCAGCGCTTTCACAGCCAGTTGGATCAATGATCGGCACAGCAGCGCCAAGGTTAATCACGTTACCTGGTAAACCCAAGGCTGGGTTGGCAGGTAAAAACTGTGTGAAGTAGGCACCCGGGCTACCGATGGATGAACTATCGTCTTCAACACGGCTGAAGCGTTTCTCTTCAGTGGTCAGAGAGGTACGGTCATAGTAAGACACCGCGGCCATAAAGTGGGCGCGGTCGGTGTTCATACCGAACATACCTTGAATCAAGGTGTCAGACTGGCTACCTTGGCTCATGTTAAACTGATGATCAGCGCTTGCTTTAAAACCTTCAAATTGGTCATTGGTGATGAAGTTTACCACACCAGCTACAGCGTCAGAACCATATGTTGCTGCAGCGCCATCTTTCACAATTTCAATACGGTCAATGGCAATGGTTGGCACCAAAGAGCTGGTGTCAACAAAGTTCAAACCTTTGTTAGTAGAAGCGGCAGACACAACTTGACGGCGACCGTTTAATAAAACCAAGGTTGAAGCCACACCCAAACCACGCAGGTTGAAGTTTGACGTTCCCGTTGTGGAGTTTTGAGTGAAGGCATCAGCATTGTTTTCTGAGCCACTGTTAAAAGTTAGCGTTTGAACCATATCAGCAACGTTTTTCGCACCGATATTGTTGAAATCTTCACTGCCAACAACGGCAATAGGAGACGCTTGTTCAGATTGGCTTGGGCGACGAATCAAAGAACCAGTCACCACAATTTCCTCAACGCCCTCGTCAGAGCTTTGAGCAAAGCTTGTCCCAACAGGCAGCAGTAAGCTGGTCGCAATAGCTGTGTTGAGCAATAAGGTTTTCTTATTTAACATTATTTTCCCCAATTTGGATTGATAAACCAATATCGTTGCTCCCCTGATACACAACTAACGCACAATAATAGGTATGCAAGAAAGCACCTCACCGAATATTTCAATAGAAAACTCAATGCGGGTCAAGGGGGAAAGCGGATTTAATGTGCCGTTTTGTTTTGCAAATGTGGTATAAAAGCCTCAATTTAGGTCAAATTTGAACTTTTGAGTTTTTAGGGCGATTGATTTATGTCAAAACCCCAAGGTTTATATAGGGTTTTGTTGCATTAGGGTTTGTCTAAAAGGTTTGCCGATTCACCCCAATATTCCGTAGCGTCAAGTTGAGTTTACAGAATTGATTTTCATCTTATGATCAGATCGGGATATGGGATATTTGAGCAAAGGAAAGCGTTTTTTTATTCTTTTTGCAGAAAATCTGTTTGGTGCACGGGGTAGAAAAACGACATTTTCCGCACTTTTTGGCGTGTTTTGTCGTTGACTCATGCGCTCTGATCGTGTAGTTGGAACCCACTTCCCACAGGAAGAGACATTTATATAAGCGCCCAAGGGTGTCCACCAGTCAGCGAGTTTCGCACACTGGTGCGATTTTTTTTTGTAAAACGCGCTTTCAATATGGGTCTTTCAGTGAGAAGTGAAACGGAAAGGAAAGCATTTTATGTTTGATAGTTTAAGCGATCGATTAGGCGGTGTTCTTGATAAATTACGCGGTAAAGGCGTTTTATCAGAAAAGGACGTGTCTGCTGCCATGCGTGAAGTTCGCATCGCTTTGCTTGAAGCTGACGTTGCTTTGCCCGTTGCAAAAGATTTTATCAACAGCATTAAAGAAAAGGCCGTTGGTCAAGATGTTTTGAAGTCAGTTAGCCCTGGTCAACAAGTGGTTAAGATCGTTCATGACGGCTTGATCGAAATGTTGGGCGGTAAAGCTGATGAAGAAGGCGCTGACCAGCAAGGCGATGAAGGCTTTGATGTTGTAGGTGCTGCGCCTGCGGTTTTGATGATGGTGGGTTTACAGGGTTCTGGTAAAACAACCACCTCTGCCAAAATTGCCAAACGCCTGACCGAGAAGAAAAAGAAAAAGGTCTTAATGGCGTCTTTGGACGTTACCCGCCCCGCGGCACAAGAACAGCTTAAAGTTTTGGGTGAGCAAATTGGCGTTGCCACCTTGCCGATCATTGCCGGACAAATGCCCCTTGATATTGCCAACCGTGCGGTTCAAGCGGGTCGCCTGCAAGGTATGGATGTGGTTATCCTTGATACCGCTGGTCGTTTGCACATTGACGAAGGCCTGATGCAAGAGGTGATGGCTGTTAAGGCCGCCACCAACCCTGTTGAAACCCTATTGGTGGCAGATAGTTTAACCGGTCAAGATGCGGTTAATGTTGCCAAAAGCTTTGACGAAAAGGTTGGCATCACAGGTTCTGTCTTGACCCGTATGGATGGTGATGGCCGCGGCGGTGCAGCCCTTTCTATGCGTGCGGTTACGGGTAAACCGATCCGCCTTATTGGTACGGGCGAGAAAATGGATGGCTTGGAAGACTTCCACGCCAAACGTATTGCTGGCCGTATTTTAGGTATGGGCGATGTGGTGTCTTTGGTGGAAAAAGCCGTTGAAACCATTGAGGAAGACGAAGCCAAAAAATTAGCGCAAAAACTACAAAAAGCTGAATTAGACATGGATGACATGTTGATGCAGCTGCGCCAAATGAAAAAAATGGGCGGCATGAAGGGCGTTTTATCGCTGTTGCCGGGCATTGGTAAAATGCAAAAGCAGTTAAACGCTGCTGGCATGGATGAAAGTTTATTTAATCGCCAAGAGGCGATCATCTTGTCGATGACCAAAAAAGAACGCGCCAAACCACAATTGTTAAATGCATCGCGCAAGAAGCGCATTGCTGCTGGTTCTGGCACCGATGTGGCCGAAATTAACAAGCTGCTTAAAATGCGTAAGCAAATGGTTACGGCAATGAAACGAATGAATAAAATGGGCGGTAAGATGCCCGGTGGTATGCCCGGAATGGGCGGCGCCGGTGGTCTTGGCGGCCTGCTTGGTGGCGGTATGCCGCCGGGCATGGATAAATTTCTTCCCAAAAAATAATGTTGGGATGATGTGAACTTTACCAACCGCATGGTTGGGTGACTTTGTAAATGAAAAGAAAGGAATGCCATAATGGCAACTGCAATTAGATTGGCCCGTGGTGGTGCTAAAAAGCGTCCTTACTACCGTATTGTTGTGGCGGACACTCGCGCCCCTCGTGACGGTCGTTATATCGAAAAAGTGGGTTCTTATAACCCAATGCTTCCAAAAGATAGCGACGATCGCGTTCAATTGGTAAAAGAGCGTGTTGAATACTGGTTAGGTGTTGGTGCAAAACCAACTGACCGTGTATCTCGCTTCCTTGAAGCTGAAGGTATGTTGGCTAAGAAAGAGCGCAGCAACCCGAACAAAGGTAAGCCTTCGAAGCACACTCTAGAGATGCTTGAAGAGAAAAAAGCGAAAATCGAAGCGGCTAAAGAAGCTGCTGCTGAGGCCGCTGCTGAAGCTGCTGCTGCAGAAGAAGCGCCAGCTGAAGAAGCAACTGCTGAGTAATAACGCTTTCGTTTGTTGTGAAAGATTGATGGGTTAAATCATGTCTGAAACAGATAAAACATCTAACAAATGGCTTTGTGTCGCGGTTATCATCGGCGCCCATGGGGTGCGTGGTGATGTGCGCTTAAAGCTTTTTGTCGATAATCAAGACGCTCTTGATTATTTTGATGCTTTTTATTCTGATGAAGGTGAAACGCCAATTAACTTTAAGGTTTTAAAGCAAATCAAACAGGGTGTTAGTGCCCGTGTTGATGGTGTCACCAACCGTGACAAAGCTGAGGCCATGAAGGGCACCAAAATCTTTGCTCTACGTGACCAATTGCCAGCTGCAGAGGAAGACGAATTTTATTTCGTTGATCTTGAAGGTTTGACAGTGGTCAATGGTGTGGATGAAGAAATTGGCGTGGTTAAATGCATGCATGATTATGGCGCCGGTGGCGTTGTTGAAGTGACCTTGCATAAACCACGTAAAGGCATTGGCCAAACGGCTATGGTGCCGTTTAACCGTGATGTGGTCCCACACATTAGCTTAGATGACAAACAAATGGTTATTTTATTGGATGACTGGTTGGAAGGCGAGGTGATCGTCGATCCACAGAAAAGTGCTCAAGAGGCGCAAACGGCATGACATTCCATGCCCAGCTGTTGACTCTTTATCCAGAAATGTTCCCGGGTCCCCTTGGGGTCTCGTTAGCGGGAAGAGGGTTAGAGAAAAATCTCTGGTCGTTTGAAACGCTAGACATTCGGTCATTTGCCGAAGACAAGCACCACACAGTGGATGATACCCCCGCA
>CAKZLM010000054.1 GCA_937126915.1 uncultured Alphaproteobacteria bacterium | reverse complement strand
CAAGGGTACGGCTGTTCGCCGTTTAAAGAGGTACGTGAGCTGGGTTTAGAACGTCGTGAGACAGTTCGGTCCCTATCCCCCGCGGGCGTAGGAAATTTGAGAGGAGCTGCCCCTAGTACGAGAGGACCGGGGTGGACGTACCTCTGGTGGACCAGTTGTAGCGCCAGCTGCACTGCTGGGTAGCTATGTACGGACGGGATAACCGCTGAAAGCATCTAAGCGGGAAGCCCCCCTCAAGATAAGATTTCCCATGAGAGCCCTGGAAGACCACCAGGTTGATAGGTCAGGTGTGGAAGCGCAGTAATGTGTGAAGCTAACTGATACTAATTGCTCGATTGGCTTGATCTATTCCTCCATCATCTCTAAAAACCAGATGATAAATCAGAAAAATCTCAACATATAAATAAGTCAATTATAGTTCTTTTAGCCGATCTGGTGGTCATAGCAAGCTTGTCCCACCCGATCCCATCCCGAACTCGGAAGTGAAAGGGCTTTGCGCCGATGGTACTTCGTCTTAAGGCGCGGAAGAGTAGGTCGCCGCCAGATCTGCTAAAAGAACTATAAAAAATATATCAATCACAAAAAAAATAAAAAAAACGCTCCTCATCAGAGGAGCTTTTTTTATGGATTATTACCTTAAGCATAGAGATCACCTCAAGGCGTTGTGAAAACAATGTGCACCCGCGGCCTGTTTCATCGAAGGACCAAAGGGACGATCGGGAAACAAAAACAATATTGTGAAAACAATGTGCGCCTGCGGCCTGTTTCATCGAAGGACCAAAGGGACGATCGGGAAACAAAAACATCAGAACTATTTCACTTGTGCAAGGCCTAGACTAAGACCATACTCCGCTAAAAGGAGTGATACAGTATGGTACAGTTATTTATTATTTTATCAATTTTTATGACATTTGTTGCAAGCCCTCTTAGAGCTGCAGATCAATGGCTGCCGATCAGGCAAATTGAGGTTGCGCAAATTAATGCCGATCTGATTGATGATTTACCACGTGTTGATGTGGTGCTTTATTATGCTGCAAACTTGGATGAAGGCTTTAGGAGCGCTACCCCTCTTGATGGTTTGCTTGAAGAGTTCTTGGTGGCGAAAAAGGTTTTTGCAAAAGCAGGTGTCCAATTAAATTTACTGGCGATTAAATCTGGCTATTTAGACCCACAGTATTTTTCAATCATGTCAGCGCCTTTGGAGCTAGAAAAGCCCAATGATGACTATGCTAATATGTATGAGGAAATGGCACGCAACCCAAGCCAATTAACCGATCATGCCAAAGCTGCCTTTGAAGCGATTATCGTGCCTTTTGCAAATAGCGACAAGACCCTTCATTTAGTTGCGATGCAGGGTGTTTATATGCCTTATTATGAAGGCGATGAGGTTGGGCGTGTATGGCGTCCAACTCTCGTGCGTACGAAGGGCTTGTCCTTCCCATCTTATATTCATGGCGATAGCATCCCAAGGGCCTATCGCGGTGTGATCACCCTGTCCCATCATGATACTGAGCTAAAACGCACCATTGCCCATGAATTGGGGCATAAATTAATGAATGTTAGCCATGAATATAATGAGGTGGGTCCGCAGCATGAAACCTTTGCTGATGGTGGCTTAATGCTTTATGGCAAGGGCTTGGATATTCCGTCAGGCGTTGATGGGCGTTGGCATAAAGAACGCTTGCATTTGTCACCTTATGTTTATCGCTTAAATGATGAGGGGGAAAAAGTTTGGAATGAAGATTATCATCATAAGGGCTTTTATGATGATCCTTTATATGGTGATAAGGTGATCCATTTTAAGGGACCAAGATAGCGTATTTATCTAGGGCCTTATCAATGGCGGAGATGATCAGATCACAGTCAGGTTTTGTGATGGTAAGCGGCGGCCTAATTTTGAGAACATGATCATACTGACCGTCGGTGCCGATGAGAATACGTTTTTCTTTCAATTGATTTTTAATAAATTGGGCGGCATCGCTGTGGGGTTCTTTAGTCTGTTGGTCTTTGACCAAATCAACCCCAATAAACAGCCCTAAGCCACGGACATTCCCAATGATGGATTGCTTTTCAGCGAGTGATTTTAGTCTGTTGATTAAATAGTCACCGACGATTTTGGCGTTTTCTTGTAATTGATCATGTTTTAGGGTGGTTAGGGTGGCGGAACCCGCTGCAAGAGCTGCCGTTGATCCGCCAAAAGTTGAGAAAAACTCCATGCCAGGGTCAAACCGATGAATAATATCTTGGCGGGTAATCACTGCTGCCAGCGGATAGCCGTTGCCTAAAGGTTTGCCTAAAACCACAATATCAGGAACCACTTCTTGTTGTTCAAAGCCAAACATATAGTGCCCTAAGCGCCCCAAACCTGTTTGCACCTCATCACCAATGATAAGGCCACCATGAGCGCGGATGTTTTCATAAATCATCGACAAATAGCCTTTGGGTGGGATGATTTGGCCCCCAACAGAGGGGAATATTTCAGAGATGAAGCTGTACGGGCGATGCGAGGCACCATCAGTTTTTGTGATAATACGAGTGTTCTTTCTGTGGTTTGTTATAGCTCCATCGGTTTGTGGTGTGTTTAAAAGGGTTTTTAATTGCTGTTCATAATGGGCAATGGCTTCTTCGTTGCTGCCATCAAAACGATAAATATCTGCTAGGTCAATGGTGTGAACCCAACTGGCCTGTCCACGTCCACCGGGGCCAGAGAATTTATAATCACTGATCGCTAAGGCAGCGTTAGTGTGACCATGATAACCACATTTTGGCGTGATGATATGATCAGAACCAGTGTAAGCACGCGCAATTCGAAGGGCTAATTCATTGGCCTCAGACCCCGAAGGCACAAATAATACCGTGTCTAAGTCGTTGGGCATAAGGTCTAAGATTTGATCGCTAAGTTGTTTTTGTAAGCGGTGCAAATAACGGGTATTGGTGTTGATCATCGCAGTTTGATGAGCAACGGCTGTCGTCACATCAGGATGGCAATGCCCCACGTGAGGTACGTTATTATAGGCATCTAGATAGGGTTTTCCCCATTGATCAAACAGATAATGTTTAAAGCCACGAACAAGTTGTAAGGGCTGATCATAAGAGGTTTTTAAATTTTTGGCTGAATGCTTTTGGCGATACTGAATGATGGCCTCATCATCAAGAATTGGCGTGGCGATTTTGTCTTGCCTGATCCCTATTAATTCAGCGGGATTAGGGAAAAGATGTTGCCATGCCTTAAATTGATCAGGGTAAATGGCGCCTGGCCAATGATCAGGGCCATTCATATCAAAATAACCGAGCTGAAAATGTACATGGGATGCCCAGCCGCCACTATGGTCAAGATCGCCAATATGGCCGATGGTTTCACCGGCAGTTAGTTTTTGTCCTACGGTTAAATTTTGGGCACAGTCATGATGAAGATGACCGTAAAGGGTGAAGACAGATATACCATCATCAAGGTCATGTTTTAAGAGAATATGCCCACCATAATCAAGATGGTCTGGGGCAATTTGAACAGCCATTACCGTGGCATCCAGCGGCGTCATTATGGCCGTACCCGGTTTAGCAAAGATATCGCACCCCATATGAACCGTGCGCCTAAGGCTTATGGATGATGACAGGTCATGATAATAAGCGGGCTGTGTATATAAAAGGCGTGGCTCCCCATAGCGCCCTAAAAAGACGTCATGTTTTTTGTGTAGGGTTTGGCAAATGTTATCCAGTTCAAGGTGATCCATGTCTAAGGGATTATGAACCGTATGTAGGCCATCAATAGAGAAATCAGCAACAAAGCAATTGGATAAATCTACATCAATAATGGGTTTCGCGTTTGCTGATTCTTTTTTAAGGGCAGCTATATGTTTTTCATGGCCTTGAAAGGGGGATAAGCCTGCGGCAAGGCGAAAGCTGGTTTCCACAAAGCGGGGATGGCTTTTTTCACCAAAGGACAACAATGCCTCAACTGGTTTGGCGCTAATGGTGATATAGGGGTCATCTGGCTTTTCACGTTGGCTAAGGGTTGATACGATTAAGCTGGTCATCAAGCGCACCTTGATCAAAGGCCATAAAAGCGAAATTTCTTGATCATCTAGGGTGATATGATTTCGAAGGGCCGTTAGATAGGCTTCAATGGCCTTGATGGGTTGTTCATGATCCAAGGCGATGTAGGTGGCCGCGATGGCGATGTCACATATGCGCGGTGCCATCACCATGTCGCCAAAGTCAATAAGGCCGGTAATATTTTTGCCGTCGCTAAGGATATTATAATCGTTCAAATCATTATGAATGGGTCGGTGCGGCATGGCCTTTAAAAGCGGTAAACAGTCACACTCAAACTGATTCATGATGGATGAGAAGATGGCCTGTTTTTCAGCGGGCATATCAGCAATATGGGGCTTCAGCCAAGTTGCTTGCATTAAGTCCCAGTCAAGCTGTCGGTCAATTAAAGCATCATGTTGAAAGTCTTTAAAAGCACTAATCATTTCGCCATGGTAATGACCTGTTTGATGGATCAAATGGTCTTCTTGCGGGCTGAATTTTGCATAATCATGACCATCCAGGGCGGTGATGAGCCAACACAGACGAGGTTGATTGTTTTCATCATCACTTTCACAAAAAACGGCGTCATTAATGGTTGGAATGACCGTGGGAATAGGAAGGTTAGGGCATCGGGTGTTAAGATGATTCATGGCACGGATTTGAAGATCAATGTCTTTGGCCCTATAGCCCGTGTGCATTACTTTAAAAACAAAGCGCTGTTGTGATGTTTTTAGTAAGAAGTTTTCGTCCAGATAGCCAGCAAGAGGCGTTATGGTGCCATCAAGTCCCCATGCTTTTTTTATCTGCTGCTGCCAATGTTGAGACACCTTATTTCCTCCCCGTTTCGTCTTGATTTAAGAAGCTACGACAATTCTTGTCAATGAAATAATCATATAAAAATGCGTAATAATATTTCAAAGTTCTTGACATTTGTTCAGCGAGCCGTTAGAGAGTGCAAATTAATTTAGCGCTGGTCACGAATTGTTAACACCTTGTGTGTATAACCAGCCAAACAGTCGATCCCTCACACTGAATTGGTCAGGACATAGGGATTTCTACATAGAACAGGATTTTCCATGTCAGAATTTAGTGTGCTTGGTTTAAGCACCCCTCTTTTGCGCACTCTTGAAGTGCTAGATTTCAACACGCCTACAGAAATTCAAGCGGCGGCTATTCCAAAAATTTTGGATGGGCACGATCTTCTTGGGCTTGCTTTTACCGGCAGTGGTAAAACCGCAGCCTTTGTTTTACCGTTGTTGGAAATGTTGAGCCAATCAAAAGAAAAGGCCGTGCCAAACCAACCGCGCGCGCTTATCTTGGCACCAACCCGCGAGTTGGCGCAGCAAATTGGACAAGCTATTCGCGATTTTTCGCGCAATGTAAAATTATACCACACTGTGGTTTATGGTGGTGCACCTTATGGTCCACAAATCAAGGATATTAAGCGCGGTGTCGATATTTTGGTGGCAACGCCCGGTCGTCTGATGGACCACATTAAGCGCGGTAATATATACTTGGATCGTACCGAATTTTTAATCTTGGACGAAGCTGATAAAATGCTTGAGATGGGCTTTGTTGAAGACGTTCAAAACGTGGTTTCGATGATGCCTGATATGCGCCAAACGGTGATGTTCTCAGCTACCATGAATAACCCAGTTGAAAAATTAGCCAACACCATTTTGAACGAGCCAGAGCGCATTGCCATTGAGCGCAAAGAAATGGTTTCTGCCAATGTGACCCATAAGGTTATGTTTGTTGATTACCCGAATAAGCGTGACTTGCTTAAATGGTTACTTATTGATGAGACGCCTGAAAGTGCGCTTATTTTCACCCGCACCAAACGCGAGGCTGATGATATTTGTGACTATTTAAATGATGAAGGCTATGCCACCGAAGCCATTCATGGGGATAAAAAACAAACGCAACGTGAAAAGGTTCTGCGCAAATTTAAGCGCGGTGATGTTCAAATTTTGGTAGCCACCGATGTGGCTGCCCGTGGTATTGATGTGCCAACCATTAGTGTGGTTATCCATATGAGTTTGCCGTTAGAATCAGAAGCCTATGTTCACCGTGTGGGGCGCACTGGTCGTGGTTCGCATAAAGGTACGGCTTATAGCTTATGTGATCGTCAAGACCGCGTATTGTTGAAAGATATTGAGCGTTACATCAAAGCTGAGATTCAAATCGTTTCCGATCAACCTTATCACAGTGATAGCATTGCTAACCCACCAGCCCGTTCTAAAGGTGGTCGTCCACAACGTGGCGGTCCTCGTGGTGCTGCTGGTCGTGGTCGTGGTGCTGCTGGTCGTGGTGGCCCAAGAAACGATAAAAGAGGTGGTAAGCCTGATCAAGATCGTGGGGCAAAACGTTTTGCTAAGCCAGGTAAGCGCCCAGCTAGCCGTCGCCCTATCAGTGATTTTGATGAACAACAGGCATCTCGTGGTGGTGAGAAAAAGCACAGCAAGCCTCGTAAGCCTTTTGCTGCTGAGGCAGGTAAAAAAGCGCGTCCAGCAAAAGCAAATTTTGATGAGAATGCGCCTAAGCGTGCGCCTAAACCATTGAAAGGCAAAAACACAGCGCAAAAATCTGACGAGCGCAAAACCAAAAAGTCTGATCGTCAAGATTGGGCTTCATTGGATGAGTTGGTTCGCACTGGTAAACCTAAATTGGGTAAAAAGCATCGCGCCAGACAGGCCGCGGCTGCTCGTTCTGCTGGTTCTAGACCAGCGGGTGGCAAGCCATCAGGCGGCAAAGGAAAGCCAGCCAAAGCGGGTGATGGTTTTTCACCTTTAAAACGTCGCCCTTTAAAATTGAAGGCGGGTGGCGCAAGAAAAGCCAGTTAAGATATAATTATGATGCTAGGGTGCTTCTTGCGCCCTAGCAAATCTCTGCACCGCAATGGCTACAGGAATATTAGCCAGCGAAATAAGCAAAAATACCTGATCTACTTTCATGCCATTGATGAATAATGCGGCGGTCATGATCGCTGATGCCACCATGAATAGTGCGTTAAAGACATTATTTGTGGCTATTACCCGCGCCCTTTGTTGGGCAGGGCTTTTGAATTGCATCATGGCATAAAGCGGCACGATATAAAGCCCACCAGCCATGCTAAACCCTGCTAAGTCAATCAAGATAAGCCAGCTTCCCTCTAAGTTTGTGAAAGCGTCAAGCGTTAGCAAATTAATCGGTGACGTATTCATAAAAGGCTGGCTGGCAAAATAAAGATCAATTCCAAAAACCGCCATCAACGCCGTGGCAATAGCGCCATATCTTAGGGTGATTGTTTCTTTAATAAGGCGATGGCAGATTAACGAGCCAACCCCAATGCCAATAGAAAACAGGGTGAGGAATAGCGTTACCACTTGTTCATTGGCGTTTAAAATATTTTTAGCATAGGTGGGGAATTGCGCCAAATAAGTGGCCCCTAAAAACCAAAACCAGCTAATGAAAAGGATGGTGGTGATAAGGCCCTTGGTTTTTCGGGTTTCTTTAATCAAATGTGCGGTGGATTTAACGATATTAAAATTGATGGCTAGCTTTGCCACCATCGATGGTGCCTTGGGTATGTAACTGGCTGCCATATAACCCATGATGGCGCAGACAAGCAGGATAATTGAGACCAGCTCTTGTCCATAGGTGGTGAGAATGGTCAGCCCTCCTAAAACGGTGCCAAGCAAAATGGCAACGAAGGTGCCTGCCTCAACCATGGCATTGCCCGCGACCAATTCTTCTGGTTTCAGGTGATCAGGCAAAATGCCATATTTCAAGGGTCCGAAAAAAGCTGATTGTGTGCCTAGTAAAAATAAAATCAGCAACAAAATATGAACGTCATTAAGGTAGAACCCAAGGGTAGCCGTTAAGCATAGGAATATTTCATATAATTTGATTAATCTTATAAGGGCTGACTTTTCAAGCTTGTCAGATAAATTGCCCGCAAGGGATGAAAACAAGAAAAATGGCAGAATAAAAAGGCCCGCCGCGGCGGTCACATAAAGCTGGGCATCAACGCCTGCTTCTGCGGCCAAGCGGTAAGTGATCAGCACCACAAGTGCATTTTTAAAAACATTGTCGTTAAAGGCACCCAAAAACTGGGTTAGGAAAATAGGAAAAAAGCGTTTAGTTTTTAATAAACTAATCAATGGGCCGTTCATTACATGCTCCTAAGATTTGGTTTTTCCATGTTTCCATGCTTGGCGTAAATAATAACTATATTCGGGGCAGTCGACCTGAATGGTGTGGCTGGCACTTGGTTTATAATCGGCCTTCATCATTTGATCATACTGGAACATTTCTTTCATCATGGTGCTTTGATCTGGCAATTGAAAGCCGCCTTTGATGTGATCAGCAATTAAATTGGCCTGGAGTTCAGCAATGGGCATCATGGCACAAACAGGCTGAACCAAGGCCAAAAATGCAAGGCTGTCAAAACGCGGGTCATAAATGCGTTGCCACAGGGCCATGTTATTATGCTTGGCGTTAAACAGGGTTTCTTTAAAGAAGGGGAATTTGATGTCATATCCGGTGGCATAAATGATGGCATCAACATCCTCTACGCTACCATCTTCAAATTCAACCTGCTTCTCTTTTAAGGTTTTGATGTTGCCTTTGGGAATAATATCGCCATGGATCAGGCGGTTGTGAATTTCTTGACTTACGGTTGGGTGGCGGCTGTGAAAGGGGCCATCAGGCGCTTTTAGGCCAAAGCGTTGCGGCATGCCAACGGTTAATCGAACGGTTGTCTCAGCAAGCTTACCAAAAAACCATTGGCGCACTTTTCGGGGGATGAATGTGCGTCTTAAATGCTCCCAAATGGAGGGCTCAACCATAGGGTGGCGAACAAATTTATCTTGTGGGGCAGGGCCAAAAACCTTGGGGATAATCCACACACCGCTGCGCTGTGAAAGATAAACCTTTTTTGCGCCTTGGCCCACACGACCCAATTCACAGGCAATGTCCATGGCAGAATTACCAACGCCAACAACCACCACATTTTTGTTGCGTAAATCAAGGGGGTCGGAGACATCAACATAATGATGGGCATGCAGTTCATCGCCATCAAATGTGCCGCCGTACTTTGGTAATCGCGGTGCCCAATGGTGGCCATTCGCCACAACCACATAATCAAAGATATGTTCGATGGGATTATTGTCCCCTTGTTGGGTGGTTACCTTCCATTGGTTATTGCTAGCTGGGGCGCAGTCAATGACGGTGGTGTTAAATTCAATGTTTTCACGAAACCCAAAGTGATCGACCATGCGTTCATATTCAGATAAAATTTCTTCATGTGTTGGGTATTCGGCAATTTCCTCTTTAAATGGAAAGTCAGACAGCGCCATCATACGTTTTGACGTGTTGATATGTAGGGATCGATAACAGGTTGATTGACCATTATCATTTTGAAAGCGCCAAATGCCTCCAATGCCGCTGCCTTTTTCAAAAACTGTAAAGTTAATGCCTTGCTGGCTAAAAACCTTGGCGGCAATAACACCGCTGGTTCCAGCGCCAATGATACAAACATTTTTACCTTGGTTGATTTTCATATCATTCCCCCAACAAAATCACTATAAAGGGGTGCTTTAAACTGTAAAGCCTTTAAGGAGTAATTTGATGACTGTGATCCTGCCTGAAAGCGTATTGTATGAAGACAACAGCCTGTTGGTGATTGATAAACCAGCGGGAATTCCTGTGCATTCAGGGCCATCTGGCAAGGATTGTGTTGAGGATCAGTTATCTGTTCTGCAGGGTGACTTTACCCATGCCCCTAAATTGGTTCATCGTTTGGATGCTGATACCTCTGGCTGTTTAATTTTGACACGTCATTATAAAACGGCGAAAAAGCTTTTTAAATTGTTTGAGGAAGGCGGCGTTAAAAAGACCTATATCGCGGTTGTTCATGGCACCCCTGAAAAGGAAGAGGGGGATATTAATATCGCCCTAAAGAAGATTAGCAGCAAAGAAAAAGGCTGGCGCATGATTGCGGCAAAGGCAGGCAAGGAAAGCCTAACCCGTTATAAAGTGTTAGCCCAAGCGGGAACCTATAGCCTGATCGAATGTAAGCCAGAAACAGGCCGTACCCATCAATTACGTGTGCATTTGGCTGATATTGGATGTCCAATTGTGGGTGACCCAATGTATGGTGATCATCGTGAAAAGGGTGCTTATCCGCTGCAACTTATGGCGCGCCGCGTTAAGTTTCCAATGGGCGCACAAGGCAAGATCATTGATGTCACAGCACCCATCCCCAGCCATATGGAAAAGCTGGTCGGCTTGATTAAACCAGATCTTTTGGAAGTGGGTGAATAACGCTATTGGTTCCTTCTTAAGATAAGATCATTCTAGATAGGGGCATTAGCCAAAAATTGTCGGTGCCTCTTTTAGGGCTTACTGGCCAGCCAGCTTTCAGCTTCGGTTTCTTGGCCTGGGGAAAAAGCTTTAATTTCCAACCCTGGGAACAGTGCGCCTTTTACCTCGCTGGCTTTTTGCATCCACGTCTTGTCAGCAATAACCGCAGCATAATCAATATTATGGATTAAACCAAACAGTTTTGGAATGCGTTTCATTTCTACCCCAATGGCCCCCAGCGTTGGCATGTGAATATCATGAATGGTGTAAAACATTTTGCCTTGGCTCATGCCCTCGGTGGCAGCAATAAGTTGGTCTAGGCCTGCCGCCATTTCATCGCTTTCGATGGTGCCGCTGATGGCAACATCGACACGGTTTTCGCTCTTTTTTGTTACTTGAAACATCTACTTTCCCCAATTGTTAATGTGGATAGCGCCTAATAAAACAACAACCATTTCCCGATGGTGTTGCCAACAGAACGCTTAATTGTAAGTGTCTATTCTATCATAGGATGGGGCTTGTATGCTTGGCAAATTGTCACAGGTTATTAGCGGTTATCTTTTGCATGACCAAACTGGCAGCGACCAAATCTTCAAGTGAGGCACCGACCGATTTAAAAAGCGTGATGTCTGCATCGTTGGTTCGGCCCGGATGGTGCTTTTGGCAAAGATTATAAAGATCGGCTTTGATATCTGCCTTCGAGATAATGCCATCTCTCAAGGGCTGCACAATGTCGCCGCCTTCTGATAGTGCCCCTTCAAAAGTATCAACAAAAAGTTGGGATTTTAGAATAGCCTTATCATCGCTTTCGCGCATTGTGGGTTTATAGGCACCGACCAAATCAATGTGGCAGTTGTTTGAAAGCCATTGGCCTTTGATTAAAGGTTCTGATGAAAGCGTGGCAGTGCTAATGATATGAGCATTTTGGGCACCATCAGCTAAATTATCACAGACATTTGCCCTAACCCCTTCGTCATTTAATTGATCAACAATGGTTACTGCCTTATCGAGGGATCGTCCCCAAACGAGTATGTCTTTAAGGCTTTCATGTTGGCTCATATGGGCTTTGATTAGGGGAATGCTTAAAGCCCCCGTCCCCACCATCAACAAGGTTTCAGGGTTTGATGGTGCCAAATAACGCCCAGCAAGGGCAGAGGCCGCCGCGGTTCGCCATCGGGTTAGTTCGCTGGCATCTAAAATTGCAAGGGGTTTGCCGTTGGTTCCATCCATCAAAATATAAAGACCATGGATGGCGGGTAAGTTTTTTGCGCCATTATCAGGAAACACACTGACCAACTTTGTGCCAATTAGGTCATCATTCCATGCTGGCATGATCAGCAAGGTTTTGTCCCTAGGGGTGATAGCTTTATCTAATGTGGCGGGGTTCTTGTCTGCCATGAGCGCAGGGATTGTATGATGGTGCCTTTGTGGCGCTTTTTGACCTACAGCAAAGGCTGCTTCAAGGGTATTAACAAGCTCAGCAATGTCTAAACTATTGGCGACGGTGGCGGCATCAATGAAACGCATGAAATTCTCCCTTTCCCTTGCCACAGAATGCGATTAGGTTTAGGGAAAATCAATCGCTATTTTTTTAAGCAAAGGGGCAGGGTATGACAGACGCACATTTTGACCGTAATCCAGACACTGTGATTAATGTTGTGGGGAGCAGTGCGGGCTTTCCCGTTCATCGGGTGTTTTGTGTGGGGCGCAATTATGCTGACCATGTGCGCGAAATGGGCAATGACCCCAAAATCGATCATCCTATTTTCTTTATGAAGCCCGCTGATGCCTTAGTACCAAATGGCGGTGATGTTACCTATCCACCCATGACCGATGATGTCCATCATGAGGTTGAACTGGTTATCGCCCTGAAATCAGGTGGCCGTGATCTTGACTTTGCCGCCGCCCTTGAAGCTGTTTTCGGCTATGCGGTTGGGGTTGATTTAACGCGCCGTGACCTACAGGCAAAAATGAAAAACAAAGGGGCGCCATGGGAGATTGCCAAGGCCTTTGAACAATCAGCCCCCATAGCTGCTATCACCCCGAAAGATCAATTTGAATTTGAGGAAAACACTGCCATTTGCTTGGCGGTCAATGGCGATAAAAAACAAGATGGTGTCTTGGGCCAGATGATTTGGTCGGTGGCTGAAATAATTCAGGTTTTATCACAATATTTCACCCTAAAACCGGGTGATATCATCTTCACTGGCACCCCCGCAGGCGTTGGCCCCATAGCAGTAGGCGACACGGTAGATGCCACCATCGACGGCCTAACGCCGCTATCATTCAAGATGGTAAAATAACCACGGATATTTTCTGGTCTCATTTATTTGGACTAGCGGCTTATTTTGATGTTGCCTGTAATCGCCAAAAGGCACCGACAGTTGCGCAAGACTGCATAGTCACAAACGATGTTGAACAATTAGGTCGTGGCAAAAACTGCCAGTAGGCATCGACAAAATTAGTGAGAGAGGTGGCTTGGAGCAACATGGTGTTCAGCACATAAAAAAAGGCGCCGTATGATGGGCGCCTTTTCATATTAGACTGGGTTAAAATACCCTTGATAACCATGTCTGTGGCTAGTTGAGGTTTTCCTCGATGGGGGTGCCGTTTAGCTTATAGACGGTGCCGCCTTTCATCACCATATCAACATCGTTTAAGATGTTCATATGTTTTAAGACATTACCCTTAACGGCGATGATATCCGCCAGTTTGCCTTCTGACACAGTACCTACTTTATCAGATACACCCATCATCACAGCTGGCCAATAGGTGGCAGAGCGGATGGCCTCCATGGCAGGAATGTCCATTTCGTTAACCCATACATCCAATTCATTCCATGTGCTTTGGCAGTGGAATTTCATTGGGATACCACTGTCGGTGCCCACCAAGAACACCACGCCAGCCTCGCGCAATTGTTGGATTTTGCGTTTAAGCGTGGGAATGCGAAGTGGGGTAAGCTGGGTATAGGCCAATTGCCCCGGCTTTTGGATTGATTGCTTAATGTCTGCAATGGTGTCGTCTTCAAGGCCACGATGCCAGCAGGTGTTATCCAAATATTCGGGGTTATCAACGGTTTCCATATAACGGAATAAGCCTTCTACCGTTGGTGTCCAAAATAACGGGCCACCCGCAATGCGGCCTGTGGCGGTGCGCTCTTTTAGTTTTTCCATCACGTCGGCAGGATATTCAGGGGCGGTGGTGAGCCCAGTGTGTTCAAAATTATCCACACCAATTTCTAAACCACGGCGAATTTCATTGGGGCGGTGCGAGTGGGCCACCACTTTAAGGCCGCGCTTATGGGCCTCATCCACAATGGTTTGGGCTTCTTCCAAGGTCATATTGTCATGATCAATCAGCTTGATGATATCAACGCCCATGTCGGCTAATTTGTTGACCTTTTCCTTGGCATCATCAACGCCGTAAATTCCCCAGCGATCAACCTCAGCGCGGGCATAAGGGCGGTGCTGTAGGAACGGACCAGAAACAAAGAGGCGGGGTCCTGGAATTTCGCCTTGTTCAATACGGGTTTTTACCTCAACCGAGGCCTCAGCCGGTGCGCCCAAATCACGGGCGGATGTAATGCCCGCTAATAATAATTGCACCGCACTGGCAGGCATAATTTCGCTGGCCCAGCGTTTTTCATAAACCTTGTCCCAATGCTCATAATCAGCATGGCCGTTAATTTTAAGGTGTGCATGGCTTTCCCAAAGGCCCGGCAAAACATCCATGCCCT
>CAKZLM010000053.1 GCA_937126915.1 uncultured Alphaproteobacteria bacterium | reverse complement strand
GTATAGCCATGCGAGAAACCACCGAGGGTTTCAGAGCCATAACGCAAGGTTTCCCAAATTTCATCGGTCAAAAACGCCGCTGACATAGGGAAATAACCAGAGGTTAAACCCTTTGCCGAAGCCATCAAATCAGGCTTAATGTTATAAAGTTCTGAGCCAAAGTTATACCCTGTACGGCCATAGCCACAGATCACTTCATCAGCGATCATTAGGATGTCATATTTTTTAAGAATTTTTTGAACGGCTTCAAAATATCCCTTGGCGGGTGGAACCACACCACCCGCGCCCATAATAGGTTCTGCGATAAAGGCGGCAATGGTGTCAGGGCCTTCTTTTAAGATTAGCTCTTCCAATTGCTGGGCACGGCGGGCAGAGAATTGTTCTTCGGTTTCACCGGGTTCAGCATAGGCATAATAATGTGGGTTTTCGGTGTGGATAATGTTTTGGATCGGCAGGTCAAATTTACGGTGGAAACCGGGTAGGCCAGTGAGGGATGCCCCCGCAATGTTGGTACCGTGATAGGCATTGTGACGGGCGATGATTTTCTTTTTTTGCTCGCGCCCTTTCAGGTTGTTATAATGCCATACAATTTTAACAATGGTGTCATTGGCGTCAGAACCTGAGCTGCCAAAGAACACTTTGTTCAAGTCACCCGGCGCCATTTGCACCAATTTTTCTGCTAATTCAATTTGTGGTTCGTTGGAACACGCCGTGAAGGTGTGGTAATAGCCCATATTGCGGGCGGCATCTGCCATGGTGTCGGCCAATTCTTCATTGCCGTAACCAACGTTGACACACCATAAACCAGCAATGGCGTCCATCACGGTGTTGCCTTGCGTGTCGGTCAGGTGAATGCCTTTACCCTCTGACATAATGCGTGGGCCTTTGTCCATTAATTGAACAATGGATGTGGCGGGATGTAGGATGGAATCCTGATTGGCTTTGGCTAAATCTTCATGACTTCTTTTGGATGACATGTCCGAACCTCTCTTTAGAATTTTTTGTTATTCTTGACCATAGGAGGCTAAAAAAAATACGCAATATTTAAGTGAGAAATTTTATTACTTTTTTCAAAAAATTGGCTTTGGTACCTAGGATTCTTTTGCCCCATGGTCTACAACAGCAGGAAGGGAGAAAAATTTATGACAAATGGAACGGAACAACACGATTTTGCGTCACTTTTAAGCTGGCTTGATGATCAGCAAGACAGCATGGTTGAAACGGTTCAAGAATGGTCAAAGGTTAATTCTGGCACCACCAATTTAGATGGCCTTGCCACCATGGCTGATTTGTTGGTTGAGGCCTTAGGCCCCCTTGATGGCACCATCACCCGTCATGACCTTAAGCCCAGCATTGATGTTGCCAGTGATGGCACAAAACAAGAGGTGCCGTTTGGTCAGCTTATTCATTTTTCTAAGCGGCCAGAGGCCCCTAAAAAGATATTGCTAACAGGGCACTATGATACGGTTTTCCCAAAAGATAGCCATTTCCAAACCCCTAAATTTATTGACGATAATACCCTGAATGGCCCCGGCGTGGCAGATATGAAGGGCGGTATTTTGGTCATGCTTAATGCGCTTATGGCGTTGGAAAAAAGCAATTTAGCAGGCAATGTTGGCTATGAAATTATTTTCAACCCTGATGAAGAAACAGGCTCGCACGGGTCAGAA
>CAKZLM010000052.1 GCA_937126915.1 uncultured Alphaproteobacteria bacterium | reverse complement strand
CAATGGCATATGCTGGGCATGTATATTCCCAGCTTTTTCTCCGCGATTCTGATCGGGCGATTGGGTATCACGCGGCTTTTATTACTGGGCGGGGTGATATTATTCTCTGCCGCCGTGGTTGGATATAGTGGTGAAAGCTTTTATCATTATGTCGCGGCGCTTATTTTGCTGGGTATTGGTTGGAATTTTATGTTTGTCGGGGGAACCACTTTATTAACACAAACGTATAGCCAAGAAGAAAAAGCAAAGGTTCAAGGATGGAATGAATTTTTAATCTTGGCTATGGCAACGACAGGGGCGTTTTTATCGGGCCTATTGGTAAAATCCATCGGTTGGCAAAACTTAATGGTTGTTGCCATGGTGGTGGTTGGTGTGGCGATCAGTTTGGTGATGATGTTAAGCGTGAAATATCGTCGCCATGAAAAGGCCCAGCAGCAGACCTAGAAAAAATTAAATGATTAAGGTTGAAAAACGAAAGAGATTGTGATGTTAGCAATATTATCACCGGCAAAAAAATTAGATTATGAAACGGACCCAAATAAATCGGTCCACTCGCAACCTGACCTTTTGGATCAGGCCGAGGAGTTGGTTAAGGAAGCCAAAAAATTAAAGCCAGCCAACCTAAAAGCAATGATGAAAATCTCCGATAATTTGGCGGATCTTAATCACCAGCGTTTTCAGGATTTTTCAACGCCCTTTACCCTTGCCAATGCTAAACAAGCCGGTTTTGCCTTTAAGGGGGATGCCTATGTGGGCCTTGATATTGAAACTCTCAGCGATGATGATTTAGCCTATGCCCAAGACCATTTCCGTATTTTGTCGGGCCTTTATGGATTGTTACGACCGATGGATTTGATGCAGGCCTATCGCCTTGAAATGGGCACCAAGTTTGCTAATAAACGCGGTAAAGACTTGTACAGTTTTTGGGATAGCCGTGTAACTGATGCGGTTAATGATTTGCTAGCCAAACAAAAAGAACCTGTGTTGGTGAACCTAGCCTCCAACGAATATTATAAGGTGCTGCAACCAAAAAATATTAAGGGCAAAATCATCACCTGTCAGTTTAAAGAAATTAAAGACGGACAAACTCGGATGATTGGCGTTTTTGCCAAAAAGGCCCGTGGTATGATGACCCGTTACATTATCCAAAACCGTGTTGAAACACCAGATGGTTTAAAGGGCTTTAAGTCAGAAGGTTATGAATTTAGGGAAGACTTATCGAACGACAACACCTACGTCTTCACCCGCCCACAGCCATAAGGCCTATAGACGATTAATTTATCAAAGAGTCGCGTTCATTTAAGGGCGCGGTTTTTTTGTGGTTGCTTTCATATCTTATGTTCACTCCCCCTTTGTAATTGCAATGATTTTGATGGTGACTAAAAGCGCAAAATATCGGCACAAGGCACCGACAGATAGTGGTAACCTCGCTGGTATATGCTTAGCTTTGTCCTAGGAATATAATTCTGGTTTTTTTTACCAATCGATGGTGCCTAAAGGGGCAAAATATCGGCTAGAGACATCCACAAATGTGGCGGACTCAATAGTAAGATTTGTGAGGGAGAGCAGCATTGCTGAGTATATTTTCCCGAATAATCTCATGGTAAAATATTTCGATGGTATTTCTCTAACAATTTTATGACCCTTGTTGGTGCTTCAAAGGACAAAATAGCAGTTAGAAGCACCGACAAAACTATTCCTTTAATTAGTTTGCGATGTTGGACGAGGGAGGTAAGGTCGTTGTTGGCTGGTGTCTAGTTAATCTTCAATGCGGGCGTCAAGGGTGCTGCTGTTGGGGGTTGGCAATTTAAACCAACCGAAATGATCACTGACTTTTTGGCCAGCTTCAAGACCACCGATGGTGTAGTAACGGTCTTGGTGTTTGATTAGGCCGCGATGGTCCATGGTGGGCAGCGGCAAGGCGCCTTCAACGGCCCATGTCAGTGTTTCCATATCAAAAGATAGGACGGCGGCCTCAGGCTCGCTGGGGTTTTTGTCATAGCCGGTGCCATTATAATTATAAGGGTTATTGCTGCCGCCTGCGATAATCACCTTACCCATGTTTTCATCACCCGCCGCCGCGGCACGATATAAAGCAGGGCCCGGATGAGGGGGGCTTTGTTGCCAGCTAATGTCAGTGGGGTCATCTGGGTTGATGGTGCCAACAAAGGCATCATTGGACAGGCCGTAAGTGCGTTGGTTGGTGCCTTCATTTAAAACCTTAACACCATCCAATACCAAAATTTTATTGCCAACAATGCCACCCGCATGACCGAACAGCGCGTTGCCAGGGAAGGCGGTGGCAACGGCCCAAGTCATGGTGCCCGTATCCAAAACCTGTACATCTTGCACATTACCCGAGTTATGCCAGCCGCTTACCAGATATATATAACGGTCTTGATAAACCAGCGCGATGCTGTCATCCACAGGGATTGGCATGTCTGGGCCGCGTTGCCATTGGTTGGTGCTGGTGTTTAAAATATAGGTTTCTGGTGTTGAGACCTCGCTATGATCTTCTGCCACTGTATAGCCACCAAAGACATAAATTTTATCATCCACAGTGGCGGCGATGCTGGCCAGTCGGTTTTTGTTGCCGGGTACCTCAGGCAAGCGCTGCCATTGCCCTTCACGGGTGTCATAGGCATAGGCGCGGCTGTGAATATCTTGATTGGTTTTGCCATACCCTAAACCTGAAAAGCTGTAAAAAATACCCTCACCACGATCAAGCGGCAGATATGCAACGGCATTGTTGCCAGTGGGGGCGGGCAAGTTGGCAAGCTTACCCCCTTCAAGAACGGGTAGGTTAGGGTGGCTGCTTTGCCCCATAAAGGATTGGTTTTCTGATGCCTGATACATCATAATTTGTGCCAAACCGATGGTGACAGCTAATACCACCAAGCCCCAAAGAAATTGTTTGTTAATCAACGGGCGCAGTGAAAAAGGATTATAGTCATCCTTTTTTTCGTCAAGATATGGACGCCTCAATTTCTTCACGGATCATCTCCAACTCAAGCCATTGCTCTTCCAAAGTGTCCAATTGCTTACGCTTAATGTCAAGGGCTTTGCACACGGCCTGATAACGTTCTGGGTTATCGCTAAACAAGGTGGGGTTAGCAAACTCTTGCTCAAGCTTTTCAATGGTTGCCTGAACAGTATCCATTTCCTTTGGCAGCTTTTTTAAATCTTGTTGCTGCTTGTAGGTCAGTTTTTTGGGTTGAGAGGCACCATCAGAATTATCATCGTTAGATAATGAGCTGTTATCCGACGTGTTTTTGCTTTTTTGTTTGGGCTTTTTAGTGTCGTTGCCTGTTGAGATATTATGTTGGTGCTTGGTTCGCTCTAAATAGTCGCTATAGCCGCCCGCATGTTCAACAATTTTGCCGTTGCCTTCAAAAGCCAATGTGGTGGTTACCAAGCGGTCGAGAAAGTCACGGTCGTGTGAGACAATAATCACCGTGCCATCATAATCGCTGACAATTTCTTGCAACAGATCAAGGGTTTCCATATCCAAGTCATTGGTCGGTTCATCCAAAATCATCAAATTGCCTGTTTGGGTAAACTGGCGCGCCAGTAACAGGCGATTTTGCTCACCGCCTGACATTGATCTGATCGGACTATCCACTTGTTCAGGCTTAAACAAAAAGTCCTTGGCATAGCCATTGATATGTTTTTCTTTGCCCAGCACATCAACCTTGTCAAAGTCGCCGCCCGTAACAAATTGGCGAAGGGTCATGTCTGGCTTTAGGCTGTCACGGCGCTGGTCAATGATCAGGGGCTCAATATTATGGCCTTGGCGAACGCTACCCGCATCCACAGTCATTTGGCCTGTGATAATTTTTATCAGGGTTGTTTTACCACTGCCGTTGGGGCCAACAATACCGACGCGGTCACCACGGCGAATGATGGTGCTGAAATCTTTTATAACCGTTTTGTCGTCAAAGGTTTTGCTAATTTCTTTGGCTTCAAAAACTAAGCTGCCAGAGCGCTGTCCAACCTTTGCTTCAAAGTTGATATTACCTTGGCGTGCTATTTGGTCAGAGCGGGTTTGACGTAAATCATAGAGGCGACGAAGGCGGCCTTGGTTGCGCTTGCGCCGTGCGGAAATGCCTTCAACGCTCCAACGGGTTTCTTCAGCAATTTTCTTATTTAGCTTGGCGCGTTCTTCTGCTTCAAGACGGTAAAAATCCTCAGCCCATTCTTCAAAGGCGTCGATACCTTTATCAATTTTATGCAGCTTGCGACGGTCCAGCCACAAGCACCCTTTACATACATTGCGTAAAAAGGCGCGGTCGTGGCTAATGATGACCAGCGCCCCTTGATACTGCTCAAGACGGTCTTCCAGCCATTGAATGGCACTGATGTCGAGATGGTTGGTTGGCTCATCCAGTAGCAATAAATCAGCATCCGCCAACAAACAGCGCGCCAGTGATGCACGCCTGATCTCACCGCCTGATGCCGTGGCCGCGTCAAGGCCTCCATCAATGCCTATTTCTTCGATTAAGACATCCACCTCAAACAAATTATCGGCCTTTTCAGGGGGCAGTCCATCGGCAATATAATCATGCAGGGTTTGGCCCTCTTTCGGGGTGGGGGTTTGCGAAAGGTAGGTGACTTTTACGCCGCTTCTTAAACTGCGCTCGCCATGATCAGGGGTTAATTGCCCGGCGATTAATTTCATCAGGGTTGATTTGCCTGCGCCATTGCGCCCGATGAGGGATAATTTTTCCCCCCTGTGAATGGTCAGGTCTAGCTGGTCAAACAAGGGGTCACCAAAGCCCAGTGTAATATTATTTAAGCTGAATAAAATGGACATAAAGGGCGATCCTATTTTTGACCGAGAAGCAGATTAAAAGATTGCATTCAGTGATAACATCTTTATCTTTGGGGATAAATAATCATATGGGGCGTTGTATGACAAAAACCGCGATAATTCCAGTTTTTAAAATGTGTGAAGATGATGAATTACGGGCACGGTCTTTTCTGGCCGTGGGCGGTATTAGTGTATTGGAACGTCAATTGCGTCAATGTCGTTTGGTTGGCGTTGAAAAGGTTATTCTTTTAACCGATCAATTGTATGACCTGACCCAACGCGCTTTAAAGAAGTTTCATTATATTCCTAAACAAGTGTCGCTAGCCACCAAGGCAGAAGAATTATCGGCCATGCTATCGCCAGAGGATCAGGTGCTGTTGTTGGAAGAGGGTGTTTTGCAAGATACAAACACCCTTAAAGGCGTGGTTGCCCACTCAGAAGAAGTTTTGGTGTTTTTTGGCGATGATGCGGCTTGTACTGGTATTAACTACGCCCAAGCTGTTAGCAATGAAGAGGGCCACGATCAACGCTTTGCGAGCATTGGCTTATTGACCATGAAACGGGTGCAAGAGGCCTTGAAAAATGGTGTTAACCAGTTTTGGGACAGCTTGTTTCAAGAGGCCAAAGATGTTGCTCGCCCGACCATTGGTTTGAAAGATCTTACGGCTAAAAGCGATGCTCCTTTTTGGCGCCCCCTAGCCAGCGAAACACAAGAGGCAGCGGCAACCAAGGCCCTTCTACGACGGGTGGAAAGTGATCAAAGCGATTGGATTAGCCAAAGCCTGCATAAAAATGCGGAAATGTCCATTGCCACCCTTCTAAACCGCTTTCCGTTAAGAACCATGGTGTTGATGATATTGGCTGTGGGCATGGGGCTGGGCGCCAGTTGGGCTTTTTATATGGGGCATATTGGTTTGGGATTGGCAGGTGGCTTACTGTATAGTTTGCTATGGGGTACGGCCCAGAAAATTTCCTTTGTTCATAAAACCATGCAACAAAGCCAACCCTTGCTGCGGGTGGTTGACCAATTAATTGAATCAAGCTGGCTGATGTTATTAGCGTGGTCGTTAGTCGCAGTTTTACAAGATCACACGCCTTGGATTTTAATGGCGATGACCATCTTGTTTTCTTGGGCTATTCAAAACCAACTTAATCTTTATAAAAGCCATACGGGCCGAGACCTTTATTACGAAGGCCGCTTTGGCAAGTGGTTAGGGCTTTGGGTTTCAACCCGTGTAACGCGACTTTGGCTAATGGTCATTGCGGCCTTTTTCATCAGCTGGCTTTGGATACCATGGGTTTTGGCAAGCTATACAGCGCTATCCTTTTTTATAGTACAATATCGCTCAGCACGTTAAAGGGTGCCATAAGGTTTAAAAAGGAATTACCATGTATAAAAAATTGTTTCTGTTGATGGTGACCGTGCACGTTTTATCGGCATGCATTTTTACAGTACAAACATGATTACTGATTAGGAGAGGGTAAATGAAAATGCTTAAAACCTTAACAATGTCAGCGATGGTGGCTGTCATGTCTGCCTCAATGGGTGCTGCGATGGCTTTTGATCATCATGGCGATGAGAAAAAAATCAAGAAAAAGGTTGAAAAGAAAGTCGTCAAAATGAAAGACGACATGAAAGCCCAAATGAAAGATATGATGAAAGATGCCAAATGTGAGGGCGAGCTCTCAGAAGAAGAAAGCGTGATGAAGGGTGAAGACGGCGAAGAACATAAAATGATCATCCGCAAATGCATCATGAAAGATGGCGACGGCAAAATGAAAATGGACGTCGAAATGGATGGTGACATGACCCATAAAATGAAGGGCAAGCACAAGATGGTATTCATGTCCAAAGATGGCAAAACCCATGAAATGATGGGTGACATGTCTGAAGAAGATATGAAAAAAATGATGGAAAAACATGGTATGGAATGGACCGACAAAGACGGTAAAAAAATGTCTATGATGAGAATGCACGAAATGCATCACGGCAAAGGCGCTGAGTCATCTTGTAAAGGCAAGGTTGAAAAAGAAGTGACCGTGACCATGGATGCTGATGGCAACGAGGTTACCAAGACAGTAACCACCTGTACCGTGAAAAAAGATAAATAGGCACCAATAGTTTCTGATGGATTGTAGATTTTACGAAAAGCCCTGCAAATGTGTGGGGCTTTTTTGTGCTTAGACAAATTTTTAAATTTCTAAAAGGCATCAACAAAACACTATAAAGGAGTGTTTTGTTGATTTAAGTCAATTATAAGGTAATATCTACCTCTATTAGGGTGTTAAATGGAGGGAGCTATGAATAAAAAAATAAATGTGTTG
>CAKZLM010000051.1 GCA_937126915.1 uncultured Alphaproteobacteria bacterium | reverse complement strand
ATTCATTCAGAACAGAAGGCAATTCACCATTAGGCTGGTTATATATGGATGGTAAATATATTGCTGATGTGCATAAAAAATACGGCAAGATTAAAATGAAAACTTACCCCAATATGACCTTGATGAAGCAACTGAAGTGGATGATCTTCAACGGCGTAAAACAAATTCGCCCCATATACTATACCAATTATATCAAAGAAGATGTTAAGAAGATGTTAGCGGAAAAGTATGATTGGGAGTGGTATGGTGGACACCATCTCGATAACCGCTTTACAGCCTTCTATCATCGTTATTTCATGCCAAAAAGATTTGGCATTGATATGCGTATTATCGAACAAAGCGCCCTAGTTCGCAGTAAACAAATTACCAAAGAACAGGCCAAAGAAGAAATGGCTAAGGTTCCCTATGAAGACCCTAAGGCCATTGAAATCATGGAATTTGTCAAAAAACGCTTAGGCTATAGTGATAATGAATTTCAATCACTTATGGAAGCGCCTAAAAGAAGCTTTAGAGAGTTTAAAAACTATAAGAAGACCTTTGTGCGTTTGAAGCCTCTTTTGTGGTTGATGTACAAATTAGAGCTTGCTCCAAAAAGCTTCTATACGAAATACACTCGCAAAGATTAATCAGCGCTAAAAACTAGAGCAACTAGCAAGATATAAAGAATATTTAATTTATATCTTGCTGTTGTTTTTGGGGAGAAGGTCAACCCGATCTTCTTTCTTAAAACACCCAGAAAGCGTTGGACTTTTCCAAACTACTTAATTTAACAATGATAACGCAAACATTGTTAGACCCGATTTACTATACCTAGTTATAATCGGTCTCTCCTCGACGATGAGTTATGATCCAAAAATAAACCCAAATACCAATCATTAAAAATAAAGTGGAAATCACTTGTCCCGCGATTACACCGTATACACCCCAAATATCAAATAAAGCATATCCTGCCAAAAGTGATAGAGGTGTTGTGATCAAAGAAAAATAAAACCCTATCTTTATTTTACCCAAACCAACAAGTGAGGCACCCAATACAGAATAAGATGACCAAACCATAAATTTGGCGATAATACCTAGGGTAAAGTACGGCAGCAAACGATAGTCATCCCCAAGATAATATTCTACTAATAGATAAGACGTTAGATACATACCTAAAGCAAGAATGATAGATAGACCAAAACTTAGCAACTGATAATAAACCGTTTTTTTCCAAACCCAGGCTAGGTCATTTTGTTTTTCGCTAATATAAGGCGTAACAATAGATTGTATCGTATTAATCGCAATCAGTCCTGCTTGATAGAACAACGTAGCAAAAGCATAAACACCAAGATCTGCCTTTGAAATGGCTAGATAATCTAATAAATAAAGATCGGCATATTGCCCTAATGTTGTGATGACTACACCCAAAACGGTAAAGTAAGCATAATGATCAATTCGGGACCTGTCATTAGGCGTTTTTGAGCGGAAAAATATTTTAAAGTCAATAAACTTCATAAAAGGGGCTAGCCCAAATACATAAGAAAAAATTGTTGAATAAACAAACCCCTCAAAGCCCCAAAAATAGGAAGCAATTATGATCAAAACAATCAAAATTGATCGCATTATAACTTGTGCGATGGCAACTTCTTTAATCTTTTTCAATGCTTGCAGGTAGGCCGTTAAACCATAAACAATTGCCCCAAAGGGAATAATGACACCATAAATGGGCGCCCATTCATAAATAAATTCATTAACCGAACTAAAATAAAATTCGTTAACGACCAACAGTAGACCATAAGAAATCAGCGAGAAGAATATAGTTCTGCGACTGCTATAAGAAAAGATAATCTCTTTTTCATCTAATGAGCAGTCTTCTGAAGATGTTTTTAATAAGGCGACATTGTAGCCAAATGTTCCTAACAAGATGAATAACATTCCGTAGGTCTGAAGCAAGCGAACAGCCCCGACCTCCTCTGGACTTAAGACAGCAGGAAGATAAATAATAACCGCAAAGCCAAGAAACTGAACAACAAAATTTGAGGTCAAGAGATGGAAAAAGCCCTTGTTATTAACAGAGGATAACAAGGACCTAATTTTATGCATTGGAAGAGATTTCGTCATAGATTTGGATTAAATCATCACAAACAACTTTAAGGTCATGATATTTCTCTGCATAGGCACGACTTGCTAGTCCAATCTCATGCCGCTCTTTATGATTCGTGATTAAGCGTTTCATCACATCATAAATTGTATCTGGGTTTCCATTGACAATTGGACAGTCAGCTGGGAACTTATCCCATAAGTCTTCACGAATATAGGTAACAGTAGGCTTACCTGCAGCCAAAGTCTCAACTGTCGTAACCCCGTGCGAACCACATTTCAACTCATCCAAATATACATCGCACTTTTGAATTTCTTTATAAACTTCTTGTTGTGTTAATTGGCGCTTCATAACAAACTTAAACTTATAACCCTCTGATTTAAGTTGCTCAGCAGCAGCAATAATTTCTTCTGTTCCCTTAACTTTAGGCTCAGTCGGAATGTGAAGAAAGACAGGTTCTTTATTATCAGCATCGGGAATATGACAATTAATTTCAGTTAAATCTACAGGCTGCCTGAACGTAAAGATTTTTTTGAAATGCGGTCTAGCATACTCTGCCATTTCAGGCTCAGTTGCAGCATAGTCAATATTTCTCGACCATGAAAAATAGCGCATAGCAATGATAGTGTCTAAAAGTCGATTATAGGGCTTATAGAAATACGGGTTTAATTGATTTGCTAATTTTGTTGGCCTAGCATCACCACCACCGAACGATATCAGCATGGGAATACCATGTTTTTTAAGCTTAGGCCCTTCATAAAGCCAGTGCAGCTCTCGGTGAAGCACATTTGAACTGTGATAATGAACTATTTCACACTCTTCGGGCATCCGATTAATATATTTTAAAATATTTGTCGCTTTGGTCCATGCAGATGAGTTGGGCGGACACAAAGCTTCATCAAAAGGTAGTTCTCTCTTTAAATCATGCACATCCGTATCGTGCAATACAATGTTTTTACTATTCACACCCTTATCACGCAGACCCTTAGCGACCTTATATGGCCAACCCGCTAAACTGCCGTATTGTAAAATATATTTTTCACTCATTTAAATTTCCACGCTTTTTATCATTTAATCAAATTTCACTAATCACAAACTTAAGCTTTCCCGAAGACTGTTTAGGTATTTTAGCAACAATGTCAACATCGATTCTAACTTCATCACTTAAGCGTTTTTGAGCAGCCTCAATTAATAATGCATGCTGTTGATCTGATAAAACACTTAAGGGAACAACTTTGATTGTAATCGAATAATCCTGATGCTGAACAATTTGCGCTTCTGAAATAAAGTTTAAATCTTTAAAAATATGATCCAAACGACCTAATTTCACACCAGATGGTAACGTTACGTAATCTTCATTACGTCCGTTAATTTCGCTGACCAAACGACCATTAGAACCGCAATTACATGTTGCCAATGTATCAGGTAATTCACACAGGTCATTGGTGTCATATCTAAACAACGGAAAGGCAGGGTTGCTCCAGTTGGTTCCTATTATGCGGTAGCTATCCCCTTTAGGGATAAATTCTACGTAACCCAAATCTTCATCAACATGTAGATTCAAATTTTCACATTGAGAAATATTTGCCACCGATTCTTGCAACCCATAATGCTGAATAACAGGGCATTTAAAAACTCGTTCCAGAACCTCTTTTTGGTGAGAAAATAAATTTTCAGCACCAATTGTAATAATTTTCACCTTTGAGTCAAAATTAGGAAAATGCTCTTCAATTAGATTTGCAAATAACGACAATTGAGATGGGTAACCATGTAGCCATTCTGGATTATACTCGTTGAAGGCGGCTAAATAATCTGCAATTGTGTCTTGTGATAAATGATAAGCACTAAATAAGATTTGATTCTCAGGCTTATTATACCGCCAATAAGGTGGTTTTTTTTGGCTAACAGGAACAATGCTTCTTCCGCCGAAATAACCACATTTTGTATCGAATGTAATCCCATGCAAGTTCCTATAACGCCACCAAACCGCCCAGCGCTCATAATTCGCCTGTTTTGTATCCCAAAACACCAAACCAGCACCCGTTGTCCCACTTGTATGTAGTTTATTGAGGTCTTTTTGAGGAAATGTAGGATTAAGAATTCTCTCGCAATTAAGCTGTACTTCTTTTTTGGTTAAAATCGGTAATTTTTGAACTTCTTGCAGGGCATCTTCAGCATAAACATCCACTTGAAATTCTTCAAACTTTTCCGCCCAATAATCACAGTTTACGGCGGCTTGCAAATGGCGAGACATTCGCTTTTGTTGTAGGTCTTTTAATGCAGACTTATCAAGATCGTTATTATTTTTAAGCTCCTCAAAAATGCGCTTATAATCTCTAGGATATCGGGAAATCCTATTTTTCAAACCCACCAAAGAGCATATTTGATTTTGAATAAATATTGGAAGTTTACTATAAACTTTTTCCAGATCCATGATGTACCAACTCTTGTATTAATTTTCACAGCAACACATAAAGTAATTACAGCACAATATCTAGCAAAAAGTAGATCCATAACTGTCGCAAAAACTCTGAAAACAGGCAAAACCAAAAAAGAAATTGTTGTTTCCCTAAAAGACGTGTATGTGAAGGTGCAACTGAACTACACACATTTTAGAATAAGTTAAAATTATGAAACAAGTTTTACAAGACCTCGCTAAAGGAACCTCGATTGTGGCGGATGTTCCTCGTCCTCGCTGCAAATCTGGCCATGTTTTAATTCAAACTAAAAAGACCCTTATTTCTGCTGGCACAGAGCGCATGTTGGTTGACTTTGGTCGATCAGGTTATATCGAAAAGGCCCGCCAACAACCTGAAAAGGTGAAGATGGTTTTGGATAAAATTAAAACCGATGGCTTGATGCCAACGGTTGATGCTGTGCGATCAAAGTTAGATCAACCTTTACCTATGGGTTATTCCAATGTTGGTGAAGTTATCGAAGTGGGGTCTGGCGTTTCAGACTTTAAAGTTGGCGATCGTGTTTTATCCAATGGCCACCATGCAGAAGTGGTGTGTGTTCCGAAAAATTTATGTGCAAAAATTCCTGATAATGTGTCTGATGAAGATGCCGCCTTTTCGGTTGTGGGTGCGATTGCCTTGCAAGGTATCCGCCTAGCCCAGCCAACATTAGGCGAATGTTTCGTTGTAACTGGTCTTGGTCTTATTGGTTTGGTTGCCGTTCAAATTTTGCGCGCCAATGGTTGTCGCGTTCTTGGCTTAGATTTTGATCCCGCGAAATTAAAATTGGCCGAAGAGTTTGGCGCTGAAACGGTGAATTTAGCTGAAGGTCAAGATCCCTTAGTCGCTGCAGAAGCCTTTTCACGTGGGCGTGGTGTTGATGGCGTGATTATCACAGCTTCGGCAAAAAGCGATGAGCCCATGCAGCAAGCCACCGAAATGTGTCGCAAAAAAGGGCGGATTGTTTTGGTCGGTGTTGTGGGGCTTAATTTGTCACGTGATTTATTTTTCAAGAAAGAATTAAGCTTCCAAGTTTCATGCTCATACGGCCCTGGCCGTTATGACAGCTTTTATGAAGATGAAGGACATGATTATCCGGTTGGATATGTGCGTTGGACCGAGCAACGAAATTTCGAAGCCGTTTTAGACATGTTAGACGCGGGCAATATTAAAACCGACGACCTAAAAACTGCTAAATTTGATATTACAGATGCGCCAAAGGCGTATGACTTGTTGATGAATAACAAGGGTGCCTTGGGGGTACTGTTAGATTATAAAAATGATCTAGAGGCAATTTCAGTCCGCACCTTAGAGATTAAATCTAATCAAAATATTGATGCCACTGCTAAGGTTGTTGTTGGGGCCTTGGGCGCGGGTAATTATGCTGGTCGCGTTCTTTTGCCAGCCTTTAAAGCGACAGGTGCCCGCCTCAAAACCATTGCCACATCACAAGGCGTTTCTGGCACCCATTATGGTAAAAAATTAGGGTTTGAGGTAAACACCACCGACAGCGATGCCATGCTGGCTGACGGCGACATTAATACGGTTGTCATCGGCACCCAACATAATACCCACGCGCGGTTTGTCACACAGGCCTTAGAAGCTGGCAAAAATGTTTTTGTTGAAAAACCACTGGCCCTGACCATGGAAGAGTTAGACGCCATTGATTCCGCCTATAAAAAAGCCCATGAAGGTGGTTCAGGGCCGCAATTGATGGTTGGTTTTAACCGTCGTTTTGCCCCGCTTTTAAAGGGCTTAAAAAAGCAAGTTGAAAAGTCATCGGCCCCGATGAGCATTATTTACACTTGTAATGCGGGTGACATTCCTGCCGACACATGGATTCAAAACCCAGAATTAGGCGGTGGTCGCATCATTGGCGAAGCGTGTCACTTTATTGATTTGGCCCGCTACCTTGCTAATAGCCCAATTGTTGATATGTCTGCAATGGCGATGAAACAACCCGAAGGCGTTGTCGATTGCATGGATACAGCAACCATCACATTGCGCTTTGAAAATGGTTCAATGGCCACGATCCATTATTTTGCCAATGGTAGCAAAGCGTTTCCGAAAGAACGCATTGAGGTCTTCCAAAGCGGTAAAACAATGGTGCTTGATAACTTCCGAAAGGTTAAAGGCTATGGCGTTAGTCAAATTGGCAAAAGCAGCTTAAAGCAAGACAAAGGACAGCAAGCTTGTTGCGATGCCTTTGTTGCCTCCTTAGCATCAGGCGGCCAGCCTCTTGTTCCATTTGACGAAATCATGGAAGTTTCCCGACTTTCTGTGGAAGCGTGGGAGCAATTAAAGGCTCAAAACTAATGGCTGATTTGGGGTTATATTGGCGCACCATTAAGCATTTAAAGCTTGTTCAAATAACAAACCGTCTAAAACGGCGGTTTGTTGGTAAGCATGTCAGCAATGCACCTGCACCAAATGTGCGCCATAACCCGCAACATTTTGCTGCCCCTATTGCCCGTCAGCAATCAATTTTAGACAACAACCACTTCCTGTTCCTCAATCAACAAAATTCCATAACAAATCCACAACATTGGAATCACCCCGAAATTGGCAAATTATGGCTTTATAATTTGCATTATTTTGAAGGTTTATTGAACCCAAATACGGATACTAATATTAAGCAATCCCTGATCAGAAGGTGGATTGCTGAAAACCCCGTCGCTTCTGGTAATGGGTGGGAGCCTTACCCCAACAGCTTAAGGATTTCAAACTGGATCAAATGGTCGTTAACAGGACACCCGCTTGATCAAGAAACACTTGATAACTTGGCACAGCAAATTCGTTATTTAGTAAAAACATTAGAGTTTCATTTATTGGGTAATCATTTATTTGCCAATGCTAAGGCGTTAGTCTTGGCTGGTTGCTATTTTGAGGGTGACGAGGCCAAAGGCTGGCTCAATAAAGGTCTAGCAATTCTTAAAACTGAAATGAGCGAGCAATTTTTATCCGATGGCGCTCACTTTGAACTCAGTACCACTTATCACTCACTTTTGCTGGAAGATGTTTTGGATATGATTAATATCATGCGAGCCTTTGATATACCATATCCCAACCAGTGGAATCATGTTGCTGATCAAGGTTTAAAGTGGCTTGCCATCATGACCCGTCCTGATGGGTTGCCGCCTTTGTTTAATGATGCGGCTTATGGCATTACGCCGCGGTTTGATCAAATTCAAGCCTATGCTCACAATCTTGGATTTGAGGTTTCTGTTTACGAGAAATCGACCTTAACCTTATTAGACGATAGCGGTTACTTCCGCTTTGACGGGTCCGCTTATAGTTTTATTGGCGATGCTGGCCAGCCTGGCCCGACTTACATTCCAGGTCATGCCCATTGTGATTTATCAAGTTTTGAGCTTTTTGCCCACGCTCGGCCCGTTATTGTTGATACTGGCACCTCGACATATGAGGTAGGAGAACGCCGCACCATTGAGCGCAGCACCGCAGCCCATAATGTGGTGCAAATAGCAGATGGTGAACAAAGCGAAATATGGGGCGGCTTTCGTCTTGCTGATAGGGCGATTATTGTTAAGCGCGAGACAACAGAGAATTCATTGCACCTTAAATATCAAGATTATCAAGGACATAACATTAGCCGTGATTTTTTCTTTAGCGCCGATGACATTACTGTCAAAGATTCTGTCACTTGTGATCAAGTGGCCACGGCTCGGTTCCATTTAGCGCCAGGCATCACGCCTAAGAAAACAGAAACCGGCTTTCAAATTGGTGACATGCGTATTGATTTTAAAAATGCACTATCATTTGACATTGAAGACTATCATTATGCCCCTGAATTTAATAAATTGATCCCAAGCACCGTCATTATAGTCACATTCCAAAAGAAACTAGAAACCACAATTCGATGAAAATACTTTTTGTAACCGATAATTTCCCGCCAGAGGTTAATGCTCCTGCTTCACGCACCTATGAACATTGTAAGAGATGGGTAGATCAAGGCGCTGAGGTCACCCTTATCACCTGCGCACCTAATTTCCCACAAGGCCGTGTTTATGAGGGGTATAAAAACAAATTATATCAAACCGAAATGGTGGATGGCATTAAGGTTATTCGTGTTTGGTCGTATATTTCTGCCAACGAAGGGTTTCTGAAGCGCGTTCTTGATTATGTCAGTTTTGCTTTTATGGCATTTTGGGCTGGCTTGTTCAAAAAATGTGATTTGATCGTGATCACCTCACCACAGTTTTTTACCACATTAACAGGCTACTTTTTGTCTCTTTTCAAGCGCAAAAAATGGGTGTTCGAGTTGCGCGATTTGTGGCCTGAATCGATTGTTACTGTGGGCGCTATGAAAAAAAGTCGCGCTATTAGAATGCTTGAGAAAATTGAGCATTTTATGTACCGCAAGGCCGATTTAATCATTCCCGTCACCAATGCTTTTAAAGACACGTTGGTTAAACGAGGTATTGACGAAAACAAAATGGTGGTGGTCACCAATGGTGTCAATGCCAGCCAATTTAAAGCCAAACCAAAACCACAAGAATTGGTCGCGAAATATGGCTTAGACGGTAAATTTGTCATTGGCTATATCGGCACCCATGGCATGGCCCACAGTCTTGATTTTATCATGAACGCGATTGTGAAGCTAACCGATCCCAACATTCATTTCTTGTTTGTGGGTTCTGGTGCCGAAAAACAAAAAATTGTTAACATTGCCCAAGAACATACCTTAACTAATGTCACATTCGTTGATCCCGTGAGCAAAGATCTGGTTGTAGACTATGTCGCATTAACAGATGCTGCTTTGGTGCCATTGCGTAAATCCGACACCTTCAAGACAGTGATACCGTCAAAAATCTTTGAAAATGCGGCCATGCAAAAACCCATTCTTTTGGGCGTTGAAGGGCAGGCTAAGGATATAGTCGATACCCATAAAGCGGGGCTTTGCTTTGAACCTGAAAATGAAACGTCTTTTCTAGAGGCTGTTCAGAAATTATCCAAAGACAAAGCCCTCTATAAAGATTTACAAACAGGCTGTACAGAACTAGCAACAGCCTATGATAGAAATAATCTTGCCGATACAATGTTAATACAACTTAAAAAATTAATCTAATACAGGGAATTCAATGAACCAGAAATTAATCAAATTTCATAAAACTCTCTGTACCATTTGATGAATTGAGTAAGCCCTTGCTCAATAGAGGTCTTTGGCTCAAAACCAGTTAATTTATTAATTTTAGTAATGTCAGCATATGTTTCATAGACATCACCAGGCTGCATTGGAAGGAAGTCCTTATTAGCTTTCCTGTCTAATAGACTTTCAATTGTCTCGACAAAAGCTAATAGCTTGACAGGCTTGTTGTTGCCAATATTTAGCACTTCAAAGGGCGTGTTCATCGAATTTGGTGGCAGATTTAATAAAAGCAATATAGCCTTAATCACATCATCAATATAAGTAAAATCCCTTTTCAGCTCTCCATTATTATAAATATCGATTTTTTCCCCGTTTAAGATTTTATCTGTAAAAGAAAAATAAGCCATATCTGGACGCCCCCATGGCCCATATACAGTAAAAAACCTCAAACCAGTGGTCTTTATTCCATAAAGGTGGCTATAGGAATATGCTAAAAGTTCATTCGATTTTTTTGTTGCTGCGTAAAGGGAAACGGGTTCATCTAATTTTTGATTTTCCGAAAAAGGTACAATTGAGCTCTGCCCATAGACAGAACTTGAACTAGCAAATAAGAAATGCCTTAATTCTTCTTGTGCCCTTGCAATCTCTAGTATGTTCACAAACCCAGTAAGATTTGAATCAGCATAAGCGTAAGGATTTTGCAAGGAATACCGAACTCCAGCCTGCGCTGCTAAATGTAAAATATAATCAAATGAATAAATACTTAAGGCTTGCTGTAAAGTATCGATTTTAGAAATATCTATATTAAAGAAATGAAATTTTTCATTATTCTTCAGAATTTTCAATCTGCTATTTTTTAACTTAACATCATAGTAATCATTCAAATTATCAACACCGACAACATCAAATCCCTTCTCTAATAGAGCCATGGATAAGTGAAAGCCTATAAATCCTGCAGCGCCTGTGACCAAAATCGTCATAAATATACCTTTAGAGATTAGATGAGAAAAGCAACCAGACCCCTCAATCGTAATGCACACAGTTTTTTATAACAACCAGATTTTTATAATTTACATGCCAATGATCTTTATGCACAGCAGACTAGGATTTAATTTTGACCTTTTGTATTTTCTCCTTTTACATTTGGTGAAATCTGCTATGTTCCTGCTTCAAAATCACTAGGTAAAATATTTATTATGCTAACGAAGAAAAACTTATTAGTCTCACTACTTACTACCACAGCGTTTATCTCCCCTAATAACATTTTGGCGGCTACCAAAGATTTTAGTTCCGCCTCCATTTGGGGTGGACAAGGGCTTTTACGTGTTCGTGATGCAAGATTCAGTGACGACGGGTCTTTTAAGATTGGTGTCAACCTAGTGAACCCCTACAAAAGGTATCATCTGACATGGCAGGTTTTTCCTTGGATGGAAGGGACTTTTAGATATTCAGACATCACCAATCGACCAAGCCAAATTTTACCTATTTATCAAAGTGAGCAAAAGTTCTGGGATAATATTATTAATTTTGAGGGTCAGAATTCATACCTTGACCGCAGTTTTGATGTAAAATTCAGACTTGTGGAAGAGGGTAATATAATGCCCCAGATTGCTCTGGGATTTCAGGATTTTCTGGGTACTGGTGTTTGGTCTAGTGAATATTTTGTAGCCTCTAAAAAAATTAATAACTTTGACATCAGCTTTGGTATCGGTTGGGGCAACATGGGTGGGCGTAAAGTAATAAAAAACCCCTTCGCTATTTTCTCTGATGCATTTGCAAATCGGACAAACGAATACCTAGGTATTGGCGGCGTTCCAAATGCCAATCAATATTTCAAAGCAGATAAAATAGGGGTTTTTGGCGGGATCAACTATTTAACAAGCATTGAAGGACTAAGTCTAAAGGCTGAGTTTGATGGCTCTAAAGCCTCGACAGAGCCCCCTGTTGCCGCACTAAGAACTTCGGACTTTCCGTTTAATTTTGGTGCAAATTATTCTGTAAATGATTGGGTCAACGTTCAAGTGGGTCTTATTAGAGGCCAATCCTTCTCCATTAATTTTGGCTTAAAAACCAATTTTATTGGGGAAGGCGCTTACAAGCCTGAAAAACGTAAAATAAACGTACCCACTCGTATTTATTATGACCGCGCCAAAATTAATAAAGATGAATCGAATAAACTAACCCGCGGTAAAACCGTCATTGACTATCCTTCGCTCTATAAAGACCTTAGTGCTTTTGGATACGACGTTAAATATCAGGCTTTTGAAAATGGTGCCTTTTATATAACGCTGGACACAAATGATAACTCAGGCTCAACTGATAATCCCGAAACTAAAAAGACCGATATTTTACGAATCATCGAAAAGGCTTTGCCAGATCATATAAATATTTACGTCATTAATGGCGTCAATCAATTCGCCGGTGCCTTTGCGCGCGGGTCATCAGAAATTATAACTGCGTCATCAATAGTGACAGATGCCTCTCTCAAAGCAAGTGACGGACTTTCAGCCTCTCTTGGTTATTTATATGCGCCCTTCACAGTTTCAGACGAGATGAAGAACAGCGTCAATAATGCAATGATGCCATATTTCACATCTATTGGTTATGAACAAACTGAACCGACCAACCTAGCATTACTTCGCGCTCAAAAACAAACTGACGAGGTCTTCTCATCAATGATATTTGTGGGTGCTGAGCCACAATCACTCTCCATTATCAATGAAAAACTCATTATAGAAGACAGAGTTAATACAGGTGAAGCAGTGGTGCGACGAGCGCGCTTAGCCCAAACAGCACGTTCATTAGGCGCCAATCAAATTGAAATTACCAATGATGACTTGTATAACAGCAAAGGTATTCGACAATTCAGCCAATTTGATCACAACCGTCATGGCATGATGGTATTCCAATCGTTAAGCCAACATGGAATTGGTATTGATGGCCTGAAAATGGAGGGTAATGAGGCGACCATACGCATCACAGGAACACATTATCGCAAACCAATGCAAACATATTATTTTGCCATTCGCGAAGCAGCGCGAAACTTACCTGCGGAAATAGAATTTATTACAATTAAACTTCTGATTGGCGATGTAGAAGTAAATAAAATACGCTTCCCTCGCCGTAGCATTGAAAAAATGAGCGCTGGTCAGATGAGCTCCGATGAGTTGCTTATTGAATCTGACATTTTGCAACCTGATTCTACTCCTAAGCGAATAGATATGCCTTTTGAGCTAGACCATGGATATCCTAATTTTGGTTGGAGTTTGCAACCAAAATTGAGACAGCACATTGGAGATCCTGACTTAGGATTGATCCTTTTCCAATTTGATGCCCAACTTATTGGGACCATAAATCTTGCTCAAGGTCTTAATTTCACAGCAATCGGAAAACAGAAAATTGCCGGTAATTTTGGTCGATTAAACCGTGAAAGTGATAGTGTATTACCACGCGTAAGATCCGAACTGGTCAATTATAGTAAACAAGGTACGACCAGCATTAATAGACTGCAACTTGATTATTCAACTCAGTTTGCCCAAAACTGGTACGTTCGTGGCACGGCAGGCATAATGGAAGAAATGTTTGCTGGTGTTGGAGCTGAAGTGCTTTATCGCCCTTGGAACCGTCGTTGGGCTGTTAGTGTCGATTGGAACTGGGTCAAGCAACGCCACTTTAAGCAATTGCTCGGCTTCAGAAAATACAGCGCATGGACAGGTCATGCCACCCTTTATTACGATGTGCCATTTTATGATGTACAACTAAAATTGAGTGCTGGGCAATATCTTGCTGGTGACCGCGGCATAACCATTGATATCTCACGTGAATTTGAGAGCGGGGTGCAAATTGGTGCCTTTAGTACATTTACCAACGTCTCGGCAGCGGAATTCGGCGAAGGAAGCTTTGACAAAGGCTTCTATATTCGTTTCCCTATGGAATTATTCCTTCAAACCCATACTCGCCAAACTAACTACTTTATGTTCAGGCCGTTAACCCGTGATGGTGGACAGAAGCTACACGTTGGACCGGAGCTATATACTTATATAGATGATAATCAAGTTTATGATCTTCAAAAAGATTGGGGTGAAATTTATAAGTAAGCCCTCAGCTTAATTATAACTTGTTCATAAATAAGAATGATTCTATCCTTTACAAAATAGAGGATGGGACATAATGACAATGAAAATTCGCAAGGCTGTTTTTCCTGTTGGTGGCTTAGGAACCCGTTTCCTTCCCGCCACTAAAGCCATGCCAAAAGAAATGCTGCCGGTTGTTGATAAACCGCTTATTCAATATGCCGTTGAAGAGGCCCTAGAGGCGGGCATTGAAGAGATTGTTTTCATCACTGGTAAAGGCAAATCTGCCATCGAAGACCATTTTGATGCCGCCCATGAATTGGTTAACATTCTTGAGGGCCGCGGGGCCGACTGGCTGCTAAAAGGCGTTAAAGACGTCATCCCTGCCCATGTTCGCATCATCTACACCCGCCAAGGTGACCCGGTTGGCCTTGGCCATGCGGTCGCCTGTGCCAAATCGATCATTGGTGATGAGCCCTTTGCGGTTCTCCTAGCAGATGATATTTTTATGGGGGAGAAATCCTGCCTGTCGCAATTAATTGATCAATATGATGGTGGCAAAGAAAATCTGGTTTCTTTGATGCCTATTCCGAAGGAACAATCCACACGCTATGGCATCATCAACCCAAGAAACGGTACTGAAAACACAAAGATTGCCATTTCTGGCATGGTTGAAAAACCAACACCAGAGAGAGCACCATCCAATTTAGCCATCAGCGGACGTTACATTTTACAACCTGAAATTTTCGACTATTTGGCCTCCGTTGATAAGGATGGCAAAGGCGAATATCAATTAACCGACGCCATTGCTGCCTTGGTCGACCATCAAGATGTGTTTGGTGTTAAAGTGGATGGCGAACGCTATGACTGCGGTGATAAGTTTGGCTGGCTACGCGCCAACCTTGCCTTTGCCCTAAAACGTGATGATTTGGAAGGTGATGTCAAACAAATGATCACTGACCTGTTACGGGAAAATTCATGAAACTAACCATCCTTGGTACAGGCTATGTGGGTTTGGTCAGCGGCACCTGCTTTGCCGAGCTGGGCCACACGGTTACATGTGTTGATAAGGACGCCGCCAAAATAAACACATTATTGGCAGGTCAAGTCCCCATTTATGAACCTGGTTTAGAAGACCTGGTGACAAAAAACATCAACGCTAAACGGCTAAGTTTTTCCAACAAATTGGCAGATAACATCCCTAACGCAGAGGCTATTTTTATCGCCGTTGGCACCCCACCGCACCCAGAAACAGGCCGCGCAGACCTGAAATATGTCGAAGCGGTTATCGACGAATTAGCGCCTCATCTAAAAGATAATACCGTTATCATCACAAAATCGACGGTGCCCGTTGGCACGGCTGCGGCCCTTACCTCGCGCTTAAAAAAATTAGCCCCCCACAAAAAAATTGAGGTGGCCTCAAACCCTGAGTTTTTGCGAGAAGGTGCTGCCATAGGTGACTTTATGGCACCAGATCGCATTGTCGTTGGCTGTTTTAGTGATCATGCCAAAAGGGTCATGGAAGAGCTTTATCAGCCGCTAACAAGTCAGGGCATTCCGCTTTTAATCACAAACCCTGAAAGCGCTGAAACCATCAAATATGCCGCCAATGCTTTTTTGGCCACCAAAATTAGCTTCATCAATGAAATGGCCAACCTTTGTGAAAAAACCAATGGCCATATTGATGATGTCGCTAAAGGTATTGGCCTAGACAGCCGTATTGGTGAAAAGTTCCTCATGGCAGGCCCGGGCTATGGCGGCAGCTGCTTTCCCAAGGACACCATGGCTCTTACTCATATCGCCGAGGATCATAATGTTGATCTCGCCATTGTCAAAGCAACCATACAGTCCAATGACCAACGCAAGCATAATTTGGCGGCTCGCATCATAAACACTTTAAAAAAGGATCGGGCCTTCCCCTCTACAATCACCGTCTTAGGCCTCACCTTTAAAGCCAACACCGATGACATGCGCGACAGCCCCGCCATCACCATCATTCAAGACCTTGTGGCAGAAGGGGCAGAGATTGTGGCCTATGACCCTGAAGGCACGAACCAAGCCAAAGCCATTTTTGGCGACACAATAACCTATGCCACCAGCATGGAAGCCGCTGTTGAAGCAAGCACCATCATCGCCATCCTAACCGAGTGGCCAGAATTTAAAGAGCTTAAAAGCCACTTACACGACGACCAGTCTTATACGGTGTTTGATTATAGGAACTTAATTTCTGAATTAAGGCCCCAAGACCAACACCACAAAATTGGCTTCAAAACGCCTTAAGACCAAACTGTCTTAATTCATCTTTATGGTTTCTTTATATCTTAGCCCACAAGCCAAATAGAAATTTCACATCTTCTTCAGCATATTAGCTTCTCAAAGGAGGCAATATGTTGAAGCAGAAAATACAAAACGCCCTTGATCAGACGTTAGATGATCAACTTGAGACTATCCTTGAGATTCTATCGCCCCATGAAAAGACCTTCAGGTCTGGTGATATGGTCGCGGAGCTTGAGGATGTTAAAAGCCTGATCAAAGGCATTTTATCTGATGACATTCAGCACTCTAAGCCGCTTGAAGAGCTTATCACGCGATTAGAGCTGTTGAAAGATAAGCTATCTTTAAGCTTAGAAGAACATCAAGTTCAGATTGAAGAAAAGCCCTCAGTGGATAAAAAATTAGAGCTAGAGCAACAGCGATTTGTTGCGGCCTATGGTGCCCTTTCCCAAGTTATCGAAGATTTAGACACTGAGAACACCCCAAAGGGTGACACACAAAAACACCATCCGAAAGGAGAAAAAACGATGAAACTTGTAACCCCACAAACCGATAAAATGACGACGACTGAAACTGAAATCAAAGGTGATACGAGGGTTGCAGAGGCTCTTAGCCACATGCTGGCTTCAACCTACACCCTTTATATGAAGTCATTATTCTATCATTGGAATGTGACGGGTCCTCAGTTTAATGGCCTTCACAGCCTGTTTGAAGAACATTATGAAAACCTTCACGAAGCAGGCGATGACATTGCAGAACGTATTCGCTCGTTGGGGCATTACACCCCCGGCACACTGCAGTCATTCTCTAAGATGTCCAAGGTGCAGGATGACAATGAGCTGCCAAAAGACGCCAATGGCATGTTGCAAAACTTAGTGGAAGCTCACGAATTATGTAACCAGGAAGCCCGTCGTGTTTTAAACATTGCCGAGGCAGAAAACGATGAAGTTACCATCGACATGATGGTTGGCAGAATGGAGTTTCACGATAAGTCTAAGTGGATGCTTAGCTCGTCAATGTCATAGAGACCTCAAAATTTAAGCTATTCATCGAGGGGGCGACGAACGGTCGCCCCTTTTTTATGGGCGGGGGCATCGCTTGACATACCCCTTACACAATGAAACACTTAAGCCATGACAGAGGAAAACCCCAAAATCACAAAACTGAGCCACCATGGCTGATATTGTTGTTTTTATAGAAGACCATCCACGCAGCTATAAATTGGTGGATGCAGCCTATAAAAAAGCTCAAGACAGCAATCTGCCTTGGCTAGTTTTAGTGCAACATAAAGACGATTTTTCAGAGAGTTTTATCCGCCTTCTAAGTGCTGTAAAAAAACAAGGTGGCACCATTGAGCACCTACCTGAAGGCGATACATTTGATCAGTTAAAAACATATCTTAGCGACCTTCATCACCAAGGAACCGCCATAAAGCATTTGTTTTTAGGACAGCTGAGTGATGACAATAATCTAAGCATCTACCCCTTTTGGCACGAAAAGGCCCTGGCTGAAAAAGTGCAAAATTTTTACGGTAATACAATAGAAGTAACCACCATTCCCCTCACCAGCCATTATGCTTCGCCATCGTTTTGGCAACAATTAATCAAGCCTCAACCAAGCCTAGTCACGTCACTAAAAATGCCGCTATTGTCATCCTTAGCAATATGGGCAAGCGTTTTAATCATTCACACAGTCACCCAGTATGGCGAACTGGCCAATGAGATGGTCATTGCCACCAGCCACCTAACCTTAGCGGCCTATTTCGCCCTTAAGCGCACTGTTTTTTCTGCCCTGATTGTAGCCCTCTTAGGGTTACCTGGCACCATCATACCATCCTATATCAACCCGACGATAGAGGCCTCATCCCTACAGCAAGTAATCCACGGTTTGTTATATTGTTTTTTAGCGGCTTGTCTGATTTGGATTGCAGGCTCAGGTCGCATTCGCCAAACGACATTGACCGAGAAAGAAAAGCGATATACCGCTTTATTGGACAGCTTCCAAAAAATATCAAGCTTTGACAATTTGCATGAAGCCGCCCAAATTCTTCAACGTGATATCAAGAAGATTTTAGCCACAGACACCCTATTATTCATTCCTAAAAACAGCACAGATATGACTGATGATGCTGTTACATTAAAAGGTGCTGATCACACTATTGAGGGATTTATTTACCCCCCTAATCACACCCTTGAAGACCTTGATTGTGATGCTTTGGTTAAATGCTGGGCCCTAAAAGACACCACAGGGTTTGGAACCCTTATTGGCTTAGGAACCCTATGGCGGTTTGAACTTATCGCAAGCTTGGATCAGTCTTTCGGGGTATTGGGTGTGCGCCTTCCTCTTAACAAGCCAACCGATGCCACGATGATCAACGCCATTGCTGATATAGCCGACCAATGCGCCCTTGCTCTTGATCGTATTGATCTTATCCAACAACATAATGATGGCATAATTCGCGAAGAACGCGAAAAGCTACGTTCCATGCTTTTGGCCAGCATTTCGCACGATTTAAAAACCCCACTATCCTCGGTAATTGGCAGCTTAAGTGCGCTGGACAGTTTATACCAACAAGGAATTTTAACTCCAGATCAACAGAACGGCCTTGTCCAAACCAGTCTTTCAGAAGCCAAAAGATTGGATAGCTTTATCAGTAATATCTTATCAATCACCAAGTTGGAAAGTGGTGCTATTCAATTAAAACAGACCCTAGCAGACCCCCTTGAAGCCCTCAATCAGGCGCGAAAAATGTTGACCCAGCCCTTGCAAGAAAAAGGCCTGATTTTGCACCCTTGTAGAAATCGTGATCCGCTTAAAATGGACCAGGCCTTGACCGCACAAGTCTTACAAAATGTTTTAGACAACGCCCTCAAATATGATCAAAGCCCTGAGCCAATTGAGGTGAGTTTAATTTATGACGAAAGTTATTTTTATTATTGCATCCGCGATCATGGCCCCGGCATTCCCGCAGCCGATCAATACCGCATTTTTGATAAATATGCGCGCCTTTACAAAACTGATAGCCAAATCGCTGGCACCGGTTTAGGGCTTTCAATTTGTAAAGCGGTTATGGCTCTACAACATGGCGACATAACAGTACGCTCGCCCACAGCAGGTAATGGGGCGGAGTTTATTATCCAACTACCGTACCGCTAAAACAAAGACTAAAACCAACAAAATTTATGGTTTCTTTATATCTAGACCAGCCTTTCACATCACATTTTGACGTCATTTACCTTATTTTCAACACTGCACATAAATCATAGATGAGGCAGTTAACTTTTATGATGAATGAACAAAAACATATTGGCATTGAACTTGAGTTTGCTGGGGTATCCTTGGAAGAAACCGCCCAGTTGGTCCAGCAAAATTTTGGCGGTGAAATTAATAAAACATCTAACGCAGAAATAACTGTGGAGAACACCAAACTAGGTGACTTCAGAGTTGAGATTGATGCAAAAATCATCAAGGAATTATCGCAAGACATCAAAGACAAAAAGCAGAATTATGATCAAACTACCATTGGTATCATTGATAAGTTGATGCATAAAATTGTCGATAAAACCCTTGAACATGTGACCGATCTTAGTCGCCAAATTGTGCCTGTAGAGGTGGTTAGCCCGCCCCTAAAGGAAGCTGATTTATCAAAGATGGATGATTTAAGAAACGATCTTCAAAAAGCCATGGCAAAGGGGACTGGACAAAGCTTCTATTATGCCTTTGGCACCCATATTAACCCAGAAATACCTGAGCAAGAGCTAGATGATCCCAGCCTTATTTTGAACCACATGCGGGCCTTTGTGGTACTGTATCCCTTGCTCCTTAAATGGCACCGTGTCGACACCTCTAGGCGTCTTTCAAACTATATCACGCTTTATGGTGAAGGCTATTTAGAAACCCTGATGCGTCCAGATTATAACCCCAACAAGACGCAAATGATCAGGGATTATTATTACCACAACCCCAGCCGCAACCGTGCATTGGACATGTTGCCGATGTTTAAACACTTAAAGCCCAAATTGATCAAGTCTCTCTATGGAGAGGACAGCTTGATTAAGGCGCGCCCAACTTTTCATTATCGTCTGCCTAATTGCAATATCTCAAACCCAGATTGGCGCATCATGGATGAATATAAAATTTGGCAAAAAGTCGAACAATTAGCCAGACAATCTAAGCTTTTAAAAAGCTTGATGGAACAATGGTATGATGACCATAACAATCGCCCGTTGTCTTTTTTATCTCATAGCAATGAATGGCTAACCACCCTGGGGACTAAGATTGATCCGCCAAATAGCCTGCATGATCAACCCTATAAAGATTAATGCTGATAAGAGAAACACTGAACCCATGAAACACCAAACCCATCATAAAAAGCCCTTGATTGGAATCACCACCAGCAGCAATCCCAATTATCTTGCCTTGCTCTCCTTAAAGTGGGCAGTTTTTTTGGCGGGCGGACACAGCATTCATCTTAGCCCACAAAAAAACATTCACCGCTTTAGGGATATTAATGGCTTAATCATTTCTGGCGGGGCAGATATTGATCCCAGGCTTTATCATGACAGCAACCGACACAGTGTTGATATTGAACCTGACCGAGATCAGTTTGAAGTTCAATGTGCCTCCATGGCGCTTTCCTCTAAGCTACCCATATTAGGCATTTGCCGCGGGGCACAGATGATTAATATTGCGGCTGGAGGCACCCTTTATCAAGATGCTACCGAGGCCTATCCTGACTTCATCCCAACCAGTAGCCAAATCGCAAAAATTTTCTACCGCCGTAAGATTGCGGTTTCGATGAAAAGCCATCTTTACGGCAAATTAGATGACAAAACACTGTGGGTGAACAGCTTGCATCACCAAGCCGTTAAAAAGGTAGGCCACAATCTAAAAGCCATTGCTAAAGATGAACATGGTATTATTCAGGCCCTTGAAGGTCAGCGCAGTGATCAATTTTTACTAGGTCTACAATGGCATCCTGAATATATGCTCTATAGCCGCCAGCAACGTAAGATTTTTCACGCTCTCATATCAGCTGCACGGTCCACGATGCCTCTCAAAAAGCAGCAAACCCAACCACAAAAACAAAATTTCAATCGGGCAGAGGCAGCAGAATAATTCAGTCAAACGGGTCTGGACGTCGATAGCTTGCAGCTTTATGCTTATCATCAAAATTAAGCACACCTTAAGGGAGATCATTGGTGAGCCAAAAGAAAAACACGATCTTAATCGTTGATGATGAACCACAAATCAGAAAGTTGTTATCCATCACCATCGATGCACACCAAATGAAATCCGAAGAAGCGGCAAATGGCGGTGAGGCTATTCGCCTGACCGCCTCGTTAAAGCCTGATCTTATCATTCTTGATCTGGGCTTGCCGGATATGGATGGCAAAGAAGTGATTGGCAAAATTCGTGAATGGACCAATACACCCATCATTGTTTGTTCGGTGCGCAACGAAGACCAAGAAATGCTAGATGCCTTTGATCTAGGTGCCGATGACTATGTCACTAAGCCTTTTAACGCGGATGTTTTAATGGCCCGCGTTACGGTTAATCTGAAAAAAATGGCAACCCAAGAAGCGGGCGATTCCACCCTTGAAAACGGCGCTCTTAAAATGGACTTGGTTAAACACGAAGTCCTTAACAAACAGGACAAAGTTGACCTAACCCCTAAGGAATATGATCTATTGCGTTATTTTATGGTCAACAAAGGGCGCATCCTTACCCATCGGCAAATCCTTAAAGAAGTATGGGGTGAAGCACACGGCAGCGACACCCAATATCTGCGGGTATATTTATCACAAGTGCGGGAAAAAATTGAACCCGACCCCACCAACCCCACCTACCTAGTAACCGAAACAGGGATCGGTTATCGCATGGAAGTGATTGATAACGCTTAATACAAGCGACAAAATTTATCACAATAAAAAACCCCGTTGGCAGCACCAACGGGGTTATCATTTCTATATTTCTTCTGATATCGCCTATATTAGACCTTTGGTTCTGGCGGGGTATCCTCAACGCTTTCTTTACCCTTGATTACACCATCAACATGGTCAAACCATTCAAGACTGCGAGCAGAGAGATTGTTGGATGTTTTAGCCCCAATAATGGCCGCCAACAAGCCCACCAAGAAACCTGGTGCTAACTCATAGACATAAGATGAAAGCGTGGTACCAGCATCGTCAATAGGCATATAAATCCACAACAACACTGTTACCGAACCCGCCACCAAGGCTGACAAAGCACCACGGCGATTAAAGTTACGCCAATAAAGACTAAGCAAAATGATCGGACCAAAGGTCGACCCAAAGCCTGCCCACGCGTTACTGACCAATGACAAGATATTACTGCTGCGGTCCATGGCAAGGAAGATCGCCACGATCGACACACCCAACACCGCCAAACGACCAATTAGAACCAATTCTTTTTGGCTGGCTTCTTTGCGCACAAACATTTTGTAAAAGTCTTCGGTCAGCGAGCTTGACGACACCAATAACTGCGATGAAATGGTGCTCATCACTGCCGCTAAAATTGCGGCTAGTAGGAAGCCTGTAATCAGCGGGTGGAAAAGAACCTCAGACAAAAGAATGAAAATGGTCTCAGGATCATCCAAAACGGCACTGGTTTCTTTAACATAAGCAAAGCCGACAAGACCCGTTAAAATGGCGCCAATAACTGTGATTAACATCCATGACATACCAATATGACGGGCGGTTTTCACCTCTGGCAAACTGCGGATCGCCATAAAGCGCACAATGATGTGCGGTTGACCAAAATACCCCAAGCCCCATGCCAAGCTAGATATTAGACCCAGCACCGTAAAGTTATTAAAGAGGTTAAGATAATCTACATCGCTGCTTTCTAAAATAGCGATGGTGGCCGATGGCCCACCCAGCTCAAACAAGGCTACAATAGGCACTAATATTAGGGCAACAAACATGATGCAACCCTGTACAAAGTCGGTCAAACTGACCGCTAAAAAGCCGCCAAACAAGGTATAGGCCACCACCACAGAGGCGGTCACAACCAAGCCAATTTCGTAAGACATACCAAAGGACGTTTCAAACAGCTTACCACCTGCCACTAAGCCAGCGGAGGTATAAAGCGTGAAGAAAATAATGATCACCACAGACGACAACACCCGCAATGAATGCGAACGATCTTCAAAGCGTTGCTCTAAATAGTCAGGGATGGTGACGGCGTCATCAGCATGCTCGGTATAAATTCTGAGGCGCGGTGCGACCAACAAATAGTTAAAGAAAGCACCAATCATCAAACCAATGGCAATCCAAGCATCAGCCAAACCAGAAACATACAACGCTCCTGGTAAGCCCATCAGCATCCAACCACTCATATCAGAGGCACCAGCAGATAAACTGGCCACCGCAGGGTGCAAATTACGCCCCCCCAGCATATAGCCGCTGACATCGTCGGTTGATTTTTTGTAAGCGTAATAGCCAATCGCCATCATACCAATAAAGTATAACGCTAGCGAAAACAGCACTTCGGTTTGCATATAGCCCCCTAAATTTTATTTATCCGTCTATTTTCAGGTTACTGTGCCCTTTAAGGACGCACTTGTCCAGAACCCATTACGTGATATTTAAAGGTGTTCAACTGTTCTAAGCCAACGGGGCCGCGAGCATGAATTTTACCTGTGGCAATACCAATTTCGGCACCCATACCAAACTCGCCACCATCAGAAAACTGGGTAGAGGCGTTGTGCATCACAACCGCTGAATCAATTTGACGCAAGAAGGTTTTCGCCGCCTTATCATTTTCCGTCAAAATAGCATCGGTATGTTTTGATGAATGCTGATCAATAAAGGTCAAGGCCTCAGCCATATTATCAACAACCTTAACCGACAAGCAGCTGTCTAAATATTCCGTGCCAAAATCTTCTTCATTGGCGGCAACTATGCGGTCATCAATGGCTTGCGCCTCATCACAACCACGGAATTCGCAAGCTGTCATTTTATCCAACAATTTTGGCAGCACATCGCTTGCAATGGCTTGGTCAATCACCAAGCTTTCTGTGGCACCACAAATGCCGGTGCGACGCAATTTTGCATTATTCACCACGTCCACAGCTTTATTCACGTCAGCGGCTTCATGAATATAGGTGTGGCAATTACCATCAAGGTGTAATAGCGTTGGCACCTTAGCATGGTCTTTCACCAACTGTACCAAGCCCTTACCACCGCGAGGGATCACCATATCAATATAGTCAGAACAGGCCAATAAATGACGAACCACTTCACGTTCTGGCGTATCAACCATTTGCACACAGTCTTTCGGCAAATCATTTTCATCCAAGGCTTTATGGAAACAATCAATGATTACAGCGGAACTATGAAGGCTTTCTTTACCGCCTCTTAAAATAATCGCATTGCCTGACTTAATGCATAGGGCACTGGCATCAGCACCCACATTAGGGCGCGATTCATAAATCATCGCAATAACCCCAAGCGGCACACTTGTGCGTTCAATCACCAAACCATTGGGACGATCAAAGCGGGCCAAGGTGCGCCCAACAGGGTCATCTAATTTTGCAATTTGTGCGACGCCATCTGCCATGCCCTCAATACGGTCACGGTCCAACATTAAGCGATCAATGAAGGCAGCGTTTTTACCCATATCACGGGCCATCGCCACATCTTGTTCATTGGCAGCGATAATATCATCTGCTTGACTTTTTAACTGCTCACTGGCCGCTAACAACACTTTATTCTTTACCTCAGTACTTGCCATGCTAAGCGCTTGTGCTGCTTGTTGGCCGCGTTTACCTAATTTACGGGCATAAGATAAATGTTCTGTGGTCATTGTTTCTTTCCTATTATTTGTCATTTCTCACCAAAACTTTGGTCACGTTTTATCTTTTATTTTCTAGGGTTAACCGCGCAATTCTGTGGCCCGATGATATGCGCTTTCCAGCGTTTTCTTCATCAAATTATGAAGGGTATCGGTTTGACCCAAGGCCTTTAAACCAGCCTCGGTGGTGCCGTTCTTACTAACAATCGATTGGCGGATAACCGCTATCTCTTCAGAGCTAGCCTTGGCTGTTGCCACGGTGCCCGCAATGGTTTCCAACACCAAAAAGCGCGCTTCATCCTCATCAAAGCCAAGGTCCATCGCGGCAGCAATATAATCTTCAATAAATTTCAGCACATAACCCGGACCACTGCCCGCAATGGCGGTGAAACGGTCCAACATATCTTCGGTTTTAACCCAAATATGCGTGCCAATAGGGGTTAGCATTTGATCAACGCGGTGTTTTAACGCAGGCGTTAAGCGCTTATTGCCAAACAAACCGTTCATACCGCGCCCCAACTTAGCCGGCATATTGGGCATTAAACGCACAATGCAATGATCGCTGAAAACACTCTCAAGCGCCTGAATGGAAAAACCAGCGGCGATAGATAAAAGAATGCCATCTTTCTTAAGGTGTTTTTCATAGGCGGGCATAATATCAGGGATCATTTGTGGCTTGATCGCAACCATAATCACATCAAATTGTTGATCATCAAGATCATCAGCGTCGCGGTACCATGTTACACCATTGGGTACAGACTTTATCATCGGATCAACCACCGAAATGGTTTCAGATCCTTTTTCTGCCAATGAAGCAATGATCGCGCCACCCATGTTGCCACAGCCTACTGAAAGAATGGTCATTTATCACTCTCCTCATATCTATTGTGCGTAAAGCAAAAGTGCTTTTACAGCATTTGTAATGGTAGATAATATATAATTACTTAGAATGCAAATGATTTTGTTGAAATAAAATTACCTTATATTTTTCATAAAGACCCTTTTTTATATTTAAGCTATTGTTTTATATTGTTAATATAATTACACATATTAAAATAATAGGCATATTGTTTCATTCGTATGCAAATAAACCTTGAAAAATAATGTTTAGTCTTATAAATAAATCCGCAAAGGAGATTATCATGTCTAAACATGACAAGACCATTGTCATCAAAATTGGTTCCAGCTTGCTGGCTAATACGGAAAACCTAACCTTACGCTTTGGTTTCATACATGGCTTACTAAGCGATGTTCAAGAACTGAAAAGCCGCGGCTACAATGTGGTGATTGCCTCATCAGGTTCTGTGGCTTTGGGCCTTTCTTCCATTAACGTGCTCCCTGAAATGGCAGAAGCCACTGATAAACGGGCAGCGGCGGCTTGCGGACAACAGTTGCTGATGAACGCTTATCGCCAAATTGGGTCTGAGCATAATTTAGACTTGGCGCAAATTCTGGTTACTTTGGATGACATGCAAGGGCGTCGCCGCTTTTTAAGCATTCAAAGCACCATCAACCGCCTCTTTGAAGCAGGTATTACCCCTATTGTGAACGAGAATGACACCGTCGCCATCCAAGATATGCGTGTGGGTGATAATGATCGCCTATCGGCACAATTGGCGCAAATGTTCCATGCGGAATATTTGGTTATTCTAACCAGCGTTGATGGCTTATATGATCGCAACCCTAGCGACCCTGACGCACAGTTCATTCACAAAGTCGAAGATGTCAGCAGCTATTTGGAATGTACCAAAGAAACCAATGAATTAGGGACAGGCGGCATGTTCACCAAGATGCAAGCCGCCAACATGGCGCAAATGGCAGGCTGCCACACCATCATCGCAGAAGGTGTCGTTGATGCGCCAATTACCTCGGTTCTTGATGATAAACGCCGACACACCACCTGTATTGCCCCTGAGGTAACAGAATCTTCTTGGAAGTTATGGCTAACCAACCGCCTGCAGGTTGCAGGCAGCCTGACCCTTACAGAAGAAGGTGAAAAGGCCCTTATGTCAGGCCGCAAGCGCATTTTAGTCAGCGACATTCATGCCATTCAGGGTGAGTTTAACCGCGCTGACATCGTCCATTTATACAATATAGATGGTGAAGAAATTGCCCGTGGCTTAACCAGCTTGTCTGCGTCTGAGATTTACATGACCTCACGCGATCCTGAAAATGGTGCTGATCTTTTAATCGACCACGCATCGCTTCCAGCGGTCATCGAAGAACGCAACATTGTGGTCCTTGAAGATCATCACCTACCATGGGAAGTGAGCAGTGACGACCTTCTGGAAATTCACCCAGAACCTGAAACCACTGCCTAAATCCCAAAATAACATCTAAATCCTTAAGCAGGCGCTGTCACAGGGCGGCGTCTGGTTAGGGCTAAAAAGGCCGCAGGGGCAAAATAAAAACTCACAATCATTGATAAAAACGCCCCACCTGCAATGGCAATGGCAAAGGCTGGCCAGAAATAGCCACCCGCCAAAATTAGCGGCGTGAATCCACCCACTGTTGTTAAGGTGGTCGATAAAATGTGCCGGCCCGTATTCATCACACCGTGCACCACGGCCTCAGAATCGCCCATACGGGCATCGGGAAGGCCACGCAATTCTGACAAGATCACAATCGCCGCATTAATCGCTAAACCAAACAAGCCCATAATACCAATCACCACCACAAAACTGAGCGGCATATCAAATACCCACAATGACAACATGCCCAAACCAATGGCTTGAAACGCCGCCGTAAAAGTAATAAACGCCATGCGGAAACTGTTAAAGGTGAGAACAATCGCTAAAATCATAAGCAATACCAACAAGCCAACAGTACCAAATAACTGGCTCATGGCATCATTACGCTTTTCACTCTCGCCACCAAATTCAAGGTGATAACCTGGCGGAATAAAGATATCAGCCTGATCCAACGCGTCCTTTAGGGCGTTAAATCCAATTTCTGGCAACACACCAAAGGCCAAATGACCCTGCACATTGTTCATCCGCTCGCCATTAAAATGGGTAATCACCCCCACTTTGGTCATCAGCGAGACATCGGCCACCGCCGACAAGGGCACATCAGCATAGGAACGATCCACTTCCTGCGATTTTAACCCTGCAGATAAATTCATATTCGCCACTGAATCTAAATCAGATCTCTTATCACCCGCCAAAACCATGCGCACCGGCACCTGCTCGGTTTCTTCAATCATATGGGTGGCGACCACCCCCTTGGTTAAGGTTTGCAATTGCTCGCCCAAACTAGTGTAGCTTAAACCAAGAACCGATAAATCTGCTTCGCGCGCCTTTACCCGCACCATCGGCTTACCTGGCTTCATGCTGGTATTGGTGGTGGTAACATGGGGCAACCCCACCATCACCGATCGCACTTCTTCGCCTAATTGCTCTAACACCGCCAAATCTGGGCCTAAAATACGCACTTCTAACGGCGCTTGGAAAGGTGGCCCGGTGACCAACTCGCGCACCAGTACTGTGGCTTCTGGCAACAACATTGGCAATTCTTGTTGCAATTTCGGGATAATGCTGTTGATCAGTTCATATTGATCAACCTTAATCACCGCTTCGGCAACGTTTGGCACGCCATCATTGCTGCCAATGATCGAATAATAAAACTTTGCTGGCCGCGTTCCCACAAACCAATGCTGGTCGGCAATGCCGTCAATCTCTTCAATATAATCGGCAACATTCTCAACCATATCTTTGGTTTCAATCAAGGATGATTGCGCTGGCATGGTGATGGTTAAGCGAAACTGATCACGGTCACTGATGGGGAAAAACTGCTCGGTCAACCCCGCCATGGAGGCAAACCCCAATAGCGGAATACCTGCCGCCATGATGGCTGATCGGATCGGTCGGCGCATAGACCACCGCAATGATCTCTCAAACCAAGCCGATAACGCACCACCGGAAATGCCATCACGCCACCATAAACGCGGGCGCTCCTTCTCGCCCGGTTTTTGACCCTCAATCACCTTGCCTGCTAGTGCTGATATAATCGTAAAGGCAATGACATAGCTGGATATCAAAGAACCAATCACCGCCGCAGGAATACCCAACAAAAAGTCACCCGCATTACCCGGCATTAAAATAAGCGGCATAAAGGCAATGATGGTTGTGACCGACGACCCCAACAACGGCAACCACATTTTTGAAATGGTCGCGGCAACGGCCTCTGATCGGCGCACCCCTTTTAAAAGGCGATGTTGAATTTCATCAGTGATGACAATGGCATTATCCACCATGATGCCTAAGGCAACGATTAGGCCCGTCACCATCACCTGTTGCACCCTTAAACCCAAAAGATGGGTAATCGCCAGCGATGACAATAACGCTAATGGCAGGATAGAGGCGGTGATAAGCGATGCCCGCCAACCCAATGAAATGAACAACACCACCAACACCACAAGCGCCCCTTGGCCCATGTTTTCTAGCAAGCCATTGATGCGCTCATCAGCATAATCATTTTGGTCAAAAATACGTTCAAGCACCACGGCCTCTGGCAAGGTTTTATTTTGCTCTGCCATCACGTCGCCCACCAGTTTTGACCAATCATTGATGCGGCCATTTTCAAACATACGTGCTGATACGGTCACGCCATAATGACCATCCAAATAAGCAATGTTTGATGGCGGGTCTTCGATGGCACGACGCACCGTGGCAATGTCACCCAACCTAAGGCTCGCACCTTTTTCGTCAAACCCAATGGGAATACGGCGAATGCGGTTCAGGCCATCTAAGGCGCCATCAACCTGAATGGTCATTTGATCACGGTTATTACTAACCACCCCCGCGGCTCCACGGGCATCAGATAGGCGCACACGCTCTGCTACCTCACGCACGGTCATACCATGGGCGGCAAGAATTTGATCATCCAGTTCAATACGAATTTCTTCCTGCGGCAAACCCATAATATCAACAAAATCGGTGTTGGGCAGGTTGCGTAACTTGCTGGCTAAATCACGGGCATGGCGGCCCAAAATGGCATAATTAATCGGTGTCTCTGATTGCCATGTCAGGGCCAAAATGGCTGAATGGGCATAAATGCGGGTATCGGAAAAATCAGGCTGGCTAGTACCTGCTGGCAGGTCAGTAACCTCAGATATTTTATCCCGCATGCGCGCGGTAATGGGCTTGGCATCATTAACGCGATCTTCCAATTCAACCGAGATAAAGCTAACCCCTGATCGTGAAATACCATTAATTTCTTTCACCTCAGGAATTTCCTGAATTTTGCGCTCCAGTTTTTCGGTAACTTCAGCCTCGACCCGTTCCGCATCGGCCCCTGGATAATAGGTGGTTATTTGCACCACACGGCTTTGCATATGCGGGTCTTCAAGGCGCGGCATATTTTGAATGGCATTATAACCTGCCACCATTATCAACAGCAATATCAACCATACCACCCGTGGGCGATTGTAAAGAGAGCCAGTCATATCCTTTATCTCCCTTTCTCTTATGGTTGCGCACTGGTGAGGGTTTTTGTGCCCTCAGCTATGACCGTCACTTTTTGGCCCGGCGCCAAACGATCTGTGCCCGTCATCACAATCACATCACCATCTTTCAGGGTGCCTGTAACAAAGGCTTTGTCGGCACGGCTGTATAAAATTTGCACATTTTCAATGGCAATGGTGGGATCAGTATCAACATTGCGCACCTTATAAACCCGCCACAAACCACGCACATCTGCAGAAAGCGCCCTAATCGGCAGCCAATATCCTTGGTCTTCCTTCCAATCTTCTACCACAGCGCTGATCAAGGCCCCGCGCGACACTTGGGTATGATCCAAACTAAAGGTGACCAGCATGGTGCGGGTGGTACCATCAATCACAGGCACAATGCCTTTTACTTTAAAGCCAGTGGTCATTTCAGTTTCGCCAGTAAACAATCGAAACTGTTCTTTGTCATGGGCTTTCAAGGCGTAGGAAGGCGGCATACCAATGTGCGCTTCCATGGCGCTGTTACCCGTTAATTCTAAAAGCGGTTTGCCTTGCCCCATCACCGTTCCTTCATCTTCAAAACGGCGGGTTACCACGGCATCATAAGGGGCTGTTAAAATCTGCTTTGATAAGTCCACTTTTAAGGCTTCAATCTGCGCTTCCAATCGGCTGGCTTGGGCTTTGAGGGCGATATATTTGCTTTCTGCCTCGTCCAATGTTTGGGCCGACACATGACCCGCGGCATAGGTTTCCCGCACACGACCCACGGTTTTTTCGGCAAAATCAAGACGCGCCTTAGCCTCATCCAAACCTGACACAGCCTCTGCCAATTTTGCTTCTAATCGACTGGGGTCCAGCTTTGCCAACGACTGCCCTTTTAAAACCTCATCACCAATATCCACCATGACCGTGGCTAAGGTACCCGGCACCTCAAACCCCATCAGGCTGGTTTGACCGGCCACCGCGCGCCCCGTGAAGGAACGCGCGGCAAAATACCCATCCTCAGCCTGTACCTTCATCGTTTTAACAGGCAGGCGTATGATATCCTCACTGGTTTCTTGGTTGCTAGCCATGGTGGCACCATAAAAAGCCGCCAACAGCAGCGCGACAACCATCACCCCAACAAATAGCCCACCCATCCGTTTTTTGCCATAACTTTTCCC
>CAKZLM010000050.1 GCA_937126915.1 uncultured Alphaproteobacteria bacterium | reverse complement strand
CCCCCTTTATATTCACTACCGTCATCATAGGTACTTCGTGTCGTGCTAGCACTGCTCCTCAAGACCTCAACCCAAAGCTTACGTGTTGAAATACGAATCTGATATGATGCTCATATCACTATGTATCATGACCAAGCCTTGGCTCCAATGAAAGCGTTAGACTTTGACAATGGTGTCAATGTTACCTTAGGCTTACCCATTATTCGCACATCTCCTGATCATGGTACGGCACTTGGTTTAGCGGGCAAGTTTTTAGCTTCGCCCAATAGCACTTTGGCCGCGCTGAGAGAGGTTGAGAAAATGTTTTTGCATATTAAAGGCGCGACGTCATGAGTGATAATTTACCGCCCTTACGTGAGGTGATTGAGCAATATGATTTGCGGGCTAAAAAGTCTTTTGGTCAAAACTTTTTATTTGACTTAAACTTGACCCGTAAAATTGCCCGTGCGGTACCTCATCTTACTGAAAGTTCAGTTTTCGAAGTCGGGCCCGGCCCTGGCGGCTTAACCCGAGCTTTGTTGATGGAAGGGGCGGCGCAGCTTGTCAGTGTTGAAAAAGATACCCGCTGCATCCCTGCTCTTGATGATATCAAGGCCGCTTATGATGGTGTTTTTAATTATCATATTGGTGATGCCCTTGAGGCAAACCCTGCAAAATTATTAGATGCTGATAAACCACGCCATATTGCGGCTAATTTACCTTATAATGTTGGTACTATCTTGCTAACCAATTGGATGACTGAAAAACAATGGAAGCCATGGTATCAGTCCCTCACCCTGATGTTCCAAAAAGAAGTGGCGGAACGCATCGTTGCGGAACCAGGCAGTAAGGCTTATGGTCGTTTGGCAGTTTTATGTCAGTGGCGATCTGAGGCAAGAAAGCTGTTTGATGTTCCTGCACAGGCCTTTACCCCGCCTCCAAAAGTAACTTCTGCCATTGTTCAAATAGTACCAACTGATCCTGTGTTACCAGAACTGGATGTAAGGCGCTTGGAACGTTTTACGGCTGCAGCCTTTGGTCAACGTCGTAAAATGCTGCGTGCTGCCCTGAAATCGCTCAATATCGATGGTACAGCGCTTTTAGAGATGGGCGGCTTCAAAGAAACGGTTCGGGCAGAAGAATTGTCCGTACTTGAGATTTGCCAACTTGCAAAATTATGGCAAGACAATGAGGGTGCCTTGAAGCGCAATTAGAAGCACGATCCAAGATAGTTACTATTTTCAAAGAATAGGCCTAAAAGTAAGTGAGAGGCCCAAAAGGAAGTGGCTTTTCTTTTCGTGTTTGCCGTATTGTCGTTGCCTAACACCTTAAATATTATAGGTTTCTTTGGCCTTAGACATTAGGCTGCGCACAAATTGGGTAAGCCCTGTTTGGCGGGTTTTGCGTTTGCGTTCAACCGTTAATATGGTTTGGATTTCTTTTAGGCATTCATCTAAATCATTGTTGATAAGGACATAATCATATTCAGCCCAGTGACTAATCTCACTGGCAGCTTCCGCCATGCGGCCGTTAATTACGTCTTCGCTGTCTTGTCCACGGGTATAAAGGCGGCGTTCCAATTCTGGAATGCTGGGCGGCAAAATAAAAATACGAACCAAATCACTACCCGCTTTTTGTACCAATTGCTGGGTGCCTTGCCAGTCAATATCAAAGAGAATGTCATTGCCAGCTTCAAGGGCTTCCTCAACCTTTTTACGAGGTGTGCCATAGGAATTGCCAAACACCGTAGCATATTCTAAAAAGCCATCATTATCGGCAAGATCATCAAATACTTCCTGCGTCATGAAATAATAATGCTGACCATCTACCTCACCTGGGCGTGGTTTTCGCGTAGTGGCAGAAGTGGACATTACCAAATCGTGCTCGCTTTCAAGCAAAAGCTTAGAAAGGGTAGATTTCCCTGCCCCAGATGGCGACGACAATACCAGCATTAAGCCACGGCGTTTATTTTTGGTCATACTGTTTCCAACTGTAATTATTCATTTTGTTTTTATTATTTACAACCCGAACCATAGCCTAACATCAACACAAATGTATAGCCCTGTTTTCACTCAATATTTTGGACTTGTTCGCGGAATTGTTCGATTAGGGCTTTCATTTCAAGGCCTATTTTTGTGAGGTCTGTTTCTGAAGATTTTGAACACAACGTATTGGTTTCACGATTAAATTCTTGTGTTAAAAAATCAAGGCGGCGTCCCACCGGCGCTTTTTCCGACATCAGATCACGGGCAGACTTGATGTGACTATCCAAACGGTCCAATTCTTCACGAATATCAGCTTTTGATGCTAGAAAAGCGACCTCCTGCTCAAGGCGGTCTGCATCAATCGACTGATCTTCTAGCAAATCTTGAAGGCGCTCTTTGAGGCGTTTTTGGATGTTTTGCGGCAAGCTGGATTCCATTGCCCGTGCGGCATTTGTTAAGCGCTCTAAATCATCAATTTGTTTACGCATAACAAGTTCCATGCTTTCTCCCTCTGCCACTCTGCCTTTGATGAATTGATCAATTGCCACATCAAGGCCATCCATGATGTCTTTTTGTAGCAATGCTTTCTGTTCATCTGATAAACTGTCATCGGATAATTTAATGACACCTTTTAAGGCCAATAATCCATCAAGGGATGGCTTTTCAACCCCGACTTTATTTTCTAATTCTGCCGCCAGTGATAAATATTGGTCTAAAACAGCGCGATCAATTTCAACGCTCTCATTGCTGTTGGCTTTTTGAATATCTAAAAAACATTGAACCGATCCACGCGCAATGGCCTTAGATAAGGCTTTTTTAGCAAGCGGTTCAATTTCTGGGATCATATTGGAAAAACGACCGCGAATATCCAAGCCTTTGTTATTAACAGATTTAATTTCCCACGACCATAAATAGCCATTGGTTTCACCAGATGATCGGGCAAAGCTTGTCATGCTTTTAAGAGGCATTTTACGTTCCATTTCATTAACTTACAACTTGTTGACTTAACTATAAGTATAAATAAGATAGGACGCAAACATCTTTATTTGGGGAGAACACAAGATGAAAAATCCAAAGGCAATCTTAATTACAGGCGGCAGCAGTGGTATTGGTGAAGGGCTTGCCATGTATTATGCCTCACCTGATGTGAAAATAGCTATTACCGGCCGTAATAAAGAGCGTCTTGAGGCAGTGAAGAAATCTCTAGAAATGAAAGGTGCCACCGTTATTGCCGAACAAATTGATGTAGCAGATAAAGTTGCCATGGAAGCCTTTGTGGGTAAATTGGACAATGATTGGCAGCTTGATTTGGTTGTGGCCAATGCCGGCGTTGGGCTATTGCCATCAGAAGCCAGCAGCCTTGCTGAAATGACTGAGAAAACCTTTGCCGTTAATGTAAACGGTGTTTTTCATACCATTCACCCCGCCATTAAGGCCATGAAAGCCCGTCAAAAGGGCCAGGTGGCAATTGTTAGTTCGGTTGCAGGCATCATTGGATTGGGGAGTGCGCCAAGTTATTCTGCCAGTAAAAATGCGGTGCGGGCCTATGGTGAGGCCTTACGGGTCTTGTTGGCACCTCATGGCTTAGAGATTAATGTCATTTGCCCTGGTTTTGTGGTTAGTCGTATGACCGATAAAAACACCTTTAAAATGCCGTTTTTAATGACCACTGAGAAAGCCGTAAAAATTATCACAAAAGGCTTGGCGAACAATAAATCTCGCATTGCTTTTCCATGGCAAACCTATGGATTTATTCGTTTCTTATCGTGGCTACCAATTTCTTTTGTGCAATGGATAACAAAATCTGCCCCTAAAAAGGGATAATGGATAAAGGGCGGTCAGCGCTGTTGAAGGTTGCGCCAGCGTTGAACATTGCGATTATGTTCACGTAAGTTGGGGGCAAAGCGATGGCCCCCTTCCCCATCAGCTACAAAATATAGAAAATTTGTATTGGCAGGATTGAATACTGCCTTAATCGCCTCACGCCCCGGATTGGTGATGGGGGTTGGTGGCAAGCCATCTATCCGGTAAGTATTATAAGGATTTTGATCATTTAAATCATCGCGGCTTATGGCGCGGTTTAGGGGAAGGCCCTCTGTAATGCCATAAATAACGGTTGGGTCAGACTGCAATCGCATTCCCCGTTCTAAACGGTTTTTGAAAACTGAGGCAATGATATTGCGCTCTGCTGTAACACCGCTTTCTTTTTCTATGATACTGGCCATGGTTAAAACATCATGTTTCGATGTTAAATAAAAGTTATCAGGGCGGTTCTGCCACAACTCATCTAGATAGGCTGTTTGGGCATTGATGAGGCGCTCTAAAAAGCTATTAATATCATCACCGCGGTGATAAAAGTATGTGTCTGGCATTAAATGCCCTTCAAGTGGGCTAAAATCTATACGACCGTCAAAATAGGGATTTTCTTGCAAATTAAGCAAAAATTCCCGCACACTGGTACCTTCCGTTAGAGTGATGCTACGGGTAAAGGGTCTTGAAATTTTTAATTCTTCAATGATTTCAGGTATTGTCTTGGTTCCAGACAGGGCAAATTCACCAAACTTTACCGTAGGGGAATTTTTAAACAATTTCGCTCCAACCGTTAATTGCCATGACTGATCAAGAAACCCTTGTCGAACGAACTCTTGAGATAAATAATTTAAACCAACACCACGGGGTATCCATATTAAGGTTTCCTCGCCAAGGTCGATGGGGCGTTGCCATGTATGATGCAGGTTAATAGCTATCTGCATTGGCAAGACCAGCAAAAAGCTTGCAATGACAGCTAAATTTTTAAGGGTGTTAATGACCTTTTTCATAGGGGTGATTATACGCCTGTCAAAGACAATTTCGCAATAAAAAAGGCCCGCACATTTGCGAGCCTTTGATAAAAACAAGCTGACATATAAAGAATTAATCGCCTTTATATTTTTTCATAATCAGTGACGCGTTAGTACCGCCAAAACCAAAGCTATTTGAAAGAGCTGCATTAATCTCACGCTTTTGCGCCTTTAAGGGAACCAAGTTCATGCCTTCAGCGGCATCACACGGGTCTTCAAGGTTCAAAGTTGGTGGTACAATGCCTGTTTCAATGGCTTTAAGGCAGAAGATGGCCTCAATCGCGCCAGCAGCACCCAACAGGTGCCCAACCGATGATTTGGTTGATGACATGCACATATTTTCCAAATTGCTCTCAAACAGGCGTTTTACGGCGCCTAGCTCAATTTCATCTCCCAATGGAGTGGATGTGCCGTGGGCATTGACATAGTCAATCTCATCAGGTGACATACCTGCCCATTTAAGGGCTGCTTGCATGGCACGGAAACCGCCATTACCATCAGAAGCAGGTGCGGTTACATGGTGCGCATCTCCAGACATACCGTAACCTACGACTTCACCATAAATTTTCGCACCGCGGGCCTTGGCATGCTCTAATTCTTCCAGAACAACAATGCCAGCACCCTCACCCATAACAAAACCATCGCGGCCATTGTCCCAAGGGCGGCTGGCACGGTGTGGTTCATCATTATATTTGGTGCTTAAAGCGCGGGCTTGTGCAAAGCCAACGATACCAATTTTACATACAGCAGCCTCAGCACCACCTGCAACCATCACATCGGCATCATCAAACATAATCATGCGAGCAGCATCACCAATGGCATGTGCACCTGTTGAACAAGCCGTAACAACCGCATGGTTAGGCCCCTTAAAGCCATAACGAATGGATACATGACCTGAAACCAAGTTGATCAAGCTAGCTGGGATAAAATGTGGGCTTACGCGGCGCGGGCCCCGCTCTTCCATCATCACAGCTGTATTGGAAATTTCCTGTAAGCCACCAATGCCAGAGCCAATCATACAACCTGTACGCAGCTTTTCTTCCTCACTAGGGTCTGTCCAGCCAGCGTCTTCAACGGCCTGTTGGGCCGCAGCAACACCATATAGAATAAAGGGGTCAACGCGCTTTTGCTCTTTAGGAGACATCCAATCATCAGGGTTAAAGGTGCGACCAGTGCCATCGCCATGTTTTACTTCACAGGCAACATTGGCGGAAAGGTCAGATGAATCAAACTTGGTGATTTCTCCCGCACCAGATTCGCTGTTAATAATGGCTTCCCAAGTTTTATCAATACCAGTTCCAAGGGGCGTAACCGCACCCATACCAGTAACAACAACACGTCTTCTCATAAAATTCCCCTGTTTCTGAAAGGAGGCATATCTTGCGTGCATATTTATTACTGAATTTCAGAAAAACACGCAAGTGACAAATAAAAAACAGCCAAACAAAGCATGTTTGACTGTTTTAAAAATTTCTAACCCAAAAAAGGTGGTTAGCCGTAATTAAGCGTTTGAGCTGATGTAGTCAATCGCGTCTTTTACAGTCTGAATACGCTCAGCAGCGTCATCAGGAATTTCTACGTCGAATTCTTCTTCAAAAGCCATAACCAACTCAACGGTGTCTAGGCTGTCTGCACCCAAATCATCGATGAAAGAGGCTGTTTCAGTTACTTTGTCTTCGTCAACACCAAGGTGCTCAACAACAATGTTTTTAACTTTTGCAGCGATATCGCTCATTAGCTTAATCCTTATTCACAAGTTCATAATAGTTTGAAAACATTAACAATTTCATAAATTCTGATGCTTTCAATCTTTCCTCAAAAATAACATTTGTTATTCATTATTGATTGGCTAGGTATCACAGATATCTATCTTTGACTAGCCTTTTTTTATGACTCAAAAGTGCACCCTATATCATAGCCATTCCGCCATTAACATGCAAGGTCTGTCCTGTAATATATCCTGCCTCATCACTGGCTAAGAAAACCACTGCGGCGGCAATTTCTTCAGGTGTGCCCATGCGTGCCAAGGGAATTTGGCTGTTGATGCGTTCTTTTTGATTATCATCTAATACATCGGTCATCGGTGTGGCAATAAAGCCGGGTGACACGCAGTTAACAGTAATGCCACGGGTGCCGACTTCCTGTGCCAATGATTTTGACATGCCGATGGTGCCTGCTTTTGAAGCGCAATAGTTTGCTTGACCAGGATTACCCGTTGTGCCCACAACACTGGTAATGTTGATGATGCGACCCCAGCGCGCTTTCATCATGCCGCGCAACACGGCTTTAGAAAGCTTGAAGGTTGCCTCAAGGTTTACTTTGATAACGTCAGACCATTCATCATCTTTCATACGCATGGTCAGGTTATCACGGGTAATACCTGCATTATTGACAAGAATATCCAAACCACCCATGGCATTAGTGGCATCTTTGATCAAGCCGTCTAGGGCATCAGTATCGCTTAAGTTGGCGACAACGGGATGCACACGGTCACCACCAAGTTCGCCTGCTAACTCTTGAAGCTTAGCTTCGCGTGTGCCGGAGATGGCAACATCCGCCCCTGCTTCGTGTAAAGCTTTTGCAATGGCCCAGCCTATTCCACCAGAGGCACCAGTTACCAATGCTTTTTTACCTGTTAATGAAAACATATCTTATCCTCTACAATTATTATACGTTTTGTATCGCCGTAAGCTTACTATTATGATGATGCCTCAACAAAGGCTTCAATGTCAGCCATGTCTTGAATGTTGCTGCCTTTGATATTGCGATCTATACGACGCACCAAGCCACTAAGAACT